>CBDDRQ010000266.1:0-11775 GCA_965233125.1 uncultured bacterium | reverse complement strand
CAGGCTCGCGACGTCGCCGGCCATCGGGATGCGCACGAGAAGGTCGCAGCTCTCGCGCGTCAGGCGGCGCATGCCCTCGCCTTCGGCGCCGAGCACCCAGGCGATCGATTCCGGAAGGTTCGCCTGGTAGAGCGTCTGCTCCGCGCGCTCGTCGGCGCCGACGATCCAGACGTTCCTTTCCTTGAGGTCGGAAAGGGCGCGCGCGAGGTTGGTGACCATGATGTAGGGCGTGGATTCCGCGGCGCCGCTCGCCACCTTGGACACCGCCGGCGTGATGCCGGCGGAGCGGTCCTTGGGCGCGACCACCGCGTGGGCGCCGGCGGCGTTCGCCACGCGCAGGCAGGCGCCCAGGTTGTGCGGGTCGGTGACGCCGTCGAGGACCAGCAGCAGGGGATGCTCCGTCTGGTCGAGGATATCGTCGAGGCTGTCGGTCGCGCGCTTCATCTCTATGCGCGCGACGACGCCTTGGTGGCGTCCCCCGCCGTAGAACCCGTCCAGGCGCTTGGTCGGCACGCGCATCACGCGCACGCCGGCGCGCTCGGCGGTGGCGGCGAGGTCGCGGATGCGCGCGTCGCCGCGGCCCTCGTCGACGAAAAGCTCCACCACCGACGACGGATCGGAGCGAAGGCGCGCGAGGATGGCGTGGAAGCCGAAGACGACCCGCGGCTCGCGCTTGTGCTCGCGGCTCATCTAATAAACAGGGTGCATCCCCATTTAGCCGGGCACGAGGTCGATCTTGCGCGAATCGACGTCGACGCGAACGAGCTTGACGTTGATGCGGTCTGCGAGGCGGTAGCGCTTCTTGGTGCGCTCGCCCAGGAGCATGTGGCGCGCCGGGTCGTGCTGGAAGTAGTCGCGGCCGAGCTCGGAGATGTGCACCAGCCCGTCGACGAAGTACTCGTCGAGGGTGACGAACAGACCGAAGGGCACGACGCCGGTGATGGTGCCGCTGAAGGTGCTGCCGACGTGGTCGCGCATGTAGTAGCACTTGAGCCAGGCCTCGACGTCGCGGCTCGCGTCGTCGGCGCGCCGCTCGGTCTCGGAGCAGTGCCGGCCCAGGGCCTCCCAGTCGAGATCGGAATAGGCCTTGCTCTTCAGCAAAGACTTGATCACCCGGTGCACGAGGAGGTCGGGGTAGCGGCGGATCGGCGAGGTGAAGTGCACGTAGGACTCGAAGGCGAGGCCGAAGTGGCCGACGTTGCTCGGGCTGTAGACCGCCTGCTTGAGCGAGCGCAGGAGGATGGTCTGCAGCAGCAGGAAGTCGGGGCGCTTGCGGATCTTGTCGAGCAGAGACGCGTAGTCGCGCGGCGCCGGCACCTCGCCCCCGGGAAGCTGCAGCCCGACCTCGGCGAGGAAGGCGCGCAGCGCCGCTACCCGGTCGGCGGCGGGCACGTCGTGGATGCGGTAGAGCACCGGGTGCTCGCGCTTCGCGATGAAGTCGCCGGCGCTGACGTTGGCCGCGAGCATGCACTCCTCGATGATGCGGTGCGCGTCGTTGCGCGCCTCGGGGACGATCTTCTCGATCTTGCCCTTCGCGTCGAAGATCATGCGTGTCTCGACGGTCTCGAAGTCGATGGCGCCGCGCTTTGCGCGCTGCTTGTGCAGGACCTTGAAGAGATCGTAGAGGTCGGAAAGGTTCTGCGGCGCCTTGCCCGAAGACAGGCCTTCCCATACCTGCGTGTAAGTCAGTCGCGCCTGGGAGCGCATCACCGCGGGGTAGAACTGGTAGCGCGCCACCTCGCCCGCGGGGGTGATCTCCATCTCGCAGGCCATGCACAGGCGCTCGACCTTCGGGTTGAGCGAGCAAAGGCCGTTCGAGAGCTTCTCGGGCAGCATGGGGATCACGCGGCGCGGGAAGTACACCGAGGTGCCGCGCTCGCGCGCGTCCGCGTCGAGGGGCTCGCCGTGGCGCACGTAGTGGCTCACGTCGGCGATCGCCACCCACAGCCGGAAGCCTTTGCCCTCCCGGCGGCAGTACACGGCGTCGTCGAAGTCCTTGGCCGTCTCCCCGTCGATGGTGACGAGCGGCAGCTCGCGCAGATCCTTCCTTCCCTGGGAATCTTCCTGGGTGACTTCGTCCGGAAGAATCTTTGCCTGCGCGATCGCCCGCTTGGAGAACTCGTAGGGCAGGTCGAACTTGCGCAGCGCGATCTCGATCTCCATGCCGGGGTCGGCGTGATGGCCGAGCACCTCGGCGACGCGCCCCACGGGCTGCGCGTGCTTCGCGGGCTGCGCCACCAGCTCCACGGTCACCACCTGCCCCGCCTTCGCCTTGCCCACCTCGGCGGGGGGCACCAGGATGTCGTGCGCGATGCGCCGGTCCTCGGGCACGAGGAAGAGCACGCCGTGCTCGGCGTGCAGGCGCCCGACGATGCGCCGGTTGGCTCGCTCGAGCACCTCGATCACCTCGCCCACCGGCCGGCCGCGGTGGTCGCGCCCGCTCACGCGCACGGCGGCGCGGTCGCGGTGCATGAGGCCGCGCATCTCCGCGGGCGGCAGGAACACCGAGGGACCGCGATCGTCGGGCACGAGGAAGCCGTGGCCGTCGGGATGGCCCTCGACGCGGCCCGCGACGAGCGAGATGCGCCTGCCGACGAGGAGCGCGCCGGCGCGGTTCTTCACCACCTCGCCCGCGCGCTCGAGCGCGGCGACGCCGGCGTCGAACTCGCGGCGCTCGCGCGGGCGGATGTTCAGGCGCTCGGCGAGCTCCTGCGGCGCGAGCGGCTCGCCCGCGCTCTCCAGCTCTCGCAGAATCTCGTCGGCGTACTCGTTGCGCGGCCCGCCGCTCGCCTGCCGCGCGGGCTGCTCGCGCGCGGGCTCGCGCCGCTCGGGTCGCGAGCGGCGCCGCAGCGCGCTTCTAGAGCCTCTTTTCTTTGACACTATGGGGTCCCGTGACTAAAATCGCGCCTCCCCTGCCGAGGTGGCGGAATTGGTAGACGCACTAGGTTCAGGTCCTAGCGGTGGCAACACTGTGGGGGTTCGAGTCCCTTCCTCGGCACCAGGATACGCAAGTCCAAGATAGTAACGCTCCCGGGCCCTGCGCGCGGCATGCGCCTTGCTGAAGGTTCGCTCCCATGGCCCTGATCCTGACCGCAGTCGCACCCGATACGGAGGAGCGCGTCCGCCGCATCCTGGAGGGGCATGACCTGCGCGTGGTCAGCCATATTCCCGAGGCGACGCAGGCGCTGGAGGCCGAAGCGGTCGACCTGATCTTCGTCGGCGCCCGCTTCGACGAGTCGCGGATGTTCGACCTGCTGGGCTACGTCCAGACGCACGCCAGGCACAGGAAGATCCCGATCGTCGCCGCCATCATCGCGCCTACGCGCATGACCGAGGAGACCGTCACGGGCCTCGCGCATGCCACGAAGGTCTTCGGCGCCAGCATCTTCATCAACCTGAACGAGTTCGACGACGAGGGGACGCAGAACGCCCGGCTGCGCATCGTCGTCGACGCGCTGATCGCACCCGCCGAGGCCATTCCCGCAGCGATGCAGAACCTCGCCAAGCCGCCGGGGAACGGCTAGTTCCGTCCGGCGAACGAGCACAAGTTCACTGCCGGGGCGCCGCGCACGCGCTAGCGTTCGTCATGGCGCTGCGCGTGATGGTGGTGGACGACGAGCTCGATACGGTGGCGATGCTCACCGCGATCCTGCGCGACGAAGGCCACGAGGTGCTCGGCCTGCATCGCGGGTACGACGTCCTGCCGGCGCTCGCGGCGTTCGACCCGGACGCGGTCCTGCTCGATCTCGCGCTCTCGGACATGGACGGCCACCAGGTATGCCGGTCGATCCGAGAGCGCCACGGCGACGCGCGGCCCCTGCTCATCGCGATCAGCGGCCGCTACACGAGGGGCGCCGACGGCGTGCTTTCGCGCATGAACGGCTTCAACCACCACATGGTTAAGCCCTGCGATCCCCGGAAGGTCATCGAGCTGCTCGGCAGCCTGCCCCTGCCTGGAGCGGGCCGCTAGAAGCCGCCTGCGCGCTTACGCCGGCTTCGACGCGCGGCTGCCGTAGGAATGGCCGCGTTGCCCACCGCCGCTGCGCATGGCATCGATGGCGGCGAGGCGGTCTTGAAAAGACCTGATCTCGTGCAGGATCTGCAACCTCAGGAAGTCCGCCCCCGACGTATGGCCCTGAGCCCATCTTGCATGCCCGGCGACCGAGAACAGGTCTGACGCCAGGCGGGCGATCGCCGCGAGCAACGGTTTGCATTCGGCGTCGTCCACCGAAGCTGCAGCGGCGTCGGCGAGCTCTTGCAGCTGCTCTAGCGAATGATCGTCTTGCCACCCGCCGGTGCGCAGGATGATGAGGTCGCGCATCGATTGACCGTGTTCGCCTGCGGCGAGAAGGTCCGCATAAGGCATCTGGTTTTCATCTCCGCCCCTGCTCAAAAGGTATCGAGATTGCTCTTCTTGTGCGCGACTTGTCGTGAAATGGTGCCTGCGTTGAAGTGACATGACAACCGCGAAATTAGTGGATTCTCCGAGGCGTGTCGTAGAACGTCGACATCCGATTAGCCGTCGCGCTATAGCGGCCCGGGACGCCCGGCTGTTACTGTCCCTGCGCCAACAAAAGCATCGTCGAGGGAGAGATCCATGGAGCAGCAGGAGCTGCTTGCGAAGGGCGCAGGGGCCGCGCACCGCCCGGGCAGTCCGCCGGTGGACGAAGTTGTCGAGGTCACCCGCTGGCTATGCGAGGTGGGCAGGAGGACATGGACGAAGCGAACGCCTTCATTTGGACCCGTCGCGGCTTCGCCGGCCGATGCAGCGCCGGAGCGCTGGCCTTTCTACTGGAGCTGCGTCGCAGGCGGATTGGCGGCGGCCTATCTTCAATACTTCTACCTGGACCTGCTCCTCGAGATCGCTTTGCTGCCATCGGTGCTCGTCTTCGCCGTCAAGGCCATCGGGGGATGAGACCATGAACTACCGCGCCCGCTGCCTGGCGCCAGCCGCTAGATGCTTCCGGTGGTGAGGGTGTAACCGGCCTGGGCGCTGCGGGCGGCCGCGCGGCGCATCCACTCGAGGCTGTACAGGCGGCTCAGGAAGAGCTCGAGCGCGTTCAGCGCCTGCTGCTTGAGGAAGTCGACCCCGGAGAGCGACTGGCGCCGCCACCTCGCGTGCTCGCCGTTCGCGAGCAGCTCCGCAGCGTACTCGGCGGCGACGCGGATCTTCTCGCGGCAGTAGGGATCGTTCACCGCCTCGGCCGCGCCGCGGCTGAGATCCATCGCGCGGCGCAGCGCGCGCAGGTCGGCGCCATCGCCCGCGTGGCGCTCGATGATGCCCTTCAGGGCGGCGTGGTGGCGGCGTGCCTCTTCGAGGTCTGGATAGGCCATGGCGAGCACCAAATTACTCCTTTCGGCCCGGCGGCGCTGTCGCCGCGCCCCGCAACCGGGCGTCGAACTGACGCTACAACCGTTGCCCGACGCCCGGACGGACTATCGGCGCCGCCCCTGCCCGCCGGGCGGCCTGTCGCCTCGGCGGTACATAGTGCAGGCCATGACGTGGTCAAGGTCAGGTGCGCTGCTCCTCTCGCTGCTCTGCGGCTGCACCTCGCTCCTGCCGCGCTCCGACGAGATCACCGTCAGCGCCTGGTCGAGCTACGACGAGGCGCAGCAGGCCTTCGACCTGATCGAGCCGGGCTGGACCACCGCGTACGAGCTCAGGGCGCTCAGCCTCGATCCCGAGACCAACCCGAACATCGCCATCCTCAACTACTCCGACGTGCTGCGCCGCTTCCTCGTCAGTCCCTCGGTCACGCTCGCCAACCTCGACGAGGGCGTGCGCGAATGCATCTCGGCCAAGATCGACTGCCGCGGCTTCGAGGTGAACCAGCACTCGGTGCACAAGCACCGCAACGGCAGCTTCTGGCTCGACTTCCTGGGCTTCCGCAAGGAGACCCACACCGCCGGCTGGCGCTTCAACGGCCTGGTCCTCATCAGGGACGGCGTCGTGGTCTACAAGCTCACCGGCGGCCAGCCGGTCATCCTCTCGCAGGAGAACAGCCGCACCCCCCTGGGGCCGGTCCAGGCCGTCGGCGACAAGATCTTCGGCACGATCTTCCCCTAGGAGGCGACGCGGATTGCATCGCGGCCGGCCGACTTCGCCTGGCCGAGCGCCGAATCGGCGCGCTCGAGGAGCGCCTCGGGCTGCGCCTCGTCCTGGCCCGGGAAGGCGATGCCGATGCTCGCCGTGAGCCGCGCGTCGCGGATCACCCGCAGCATCTTCTCGGCGACCTGGAAGGCGTCGCCGCGGTCCTTCAGCCCCTCGAGCAGCGCCATGAACGCGTCCCTGCCGGTGCTCGCGAGCGTGTCGCTCGCGCGCACGCAGGCGCGCAAGCGCTGCGCGGCCTCTGCGAGGAGCGCGGCGTCCTCGCTGCCCTCGACGTTGATCGAGAGCAGCGCGAGCGCCGAGCCCGAGCGCCGCGCGCGCGCGAGCCCGTGGCGCAGCCGGTCGTAGAGCAACGCGCGGTCCACCACGCCCGCGTACGCCTGGTCGGGCGCGCCCTGCGGCAGCGGCTCCTCGAGGCGCTTGCGGTCGCTCACGTCGACGTTGGTGCCAATCATGCGCAGCGCACGGTGCGAGAGCGGGTCGCGCTCGGTGACGCGGCCGCGCGAGAGGATCCACTTCCAGCTCCCGTCGGCAGCGCGCACGCGGTGCTCGACGATGTACGCCGGCCGCTCGCCCTTCATCGTCTCGATCGCGGTGCGGCGCACGAGCGGCGCGTCCTCGGGATGCACGAGCGCGAGCAGCTCCGCCGCGGTGGCGCTCGACTCTGCGGCGGCGTGGCCGAGCAGCGCCGCCCAGGCCTCGCTCAGGTAGACCTTGCCCGAGCGCAGGTCGGCGTCCCAGAGCGCGACGCTCGAGCCCTCCATCGCCTGCTCGGCGCGCCGGTTCGCCGCCTCGAGCGCCTGCTGCGCCGCGACCAGCGCCCCGACGTCCTTCGCGGCGACGAACACCCCGCGCACGCGAGCGCCGCGGTCGAAGTCGGGCAGATAGGTGCATTGCGCGTGGCGCGTCTCGCCCTGGACGCGGTAGTCGAGCTGGAAGCTGACGCGCCCTCCGGCGAGCGCGCGCTCGAGGTGGGGCCGCACCTTCTGGTAGGCCGCCTCGCCGATCACCTCGCGCACCGGGCGCCCGGTGATCTCCGAGCGCGGCCGCGCGTACCAGTCCTCGTAGGCGAGGTTGTTGAACTGGAAGCGCTGCTCCGCGTCGATGTAGCCGATCAGCACCGGGACGTTGTCGGTGATGGTGCGCAGGCGCTCCTCGTAGCGGCGCACGGTCTCGAGCTCCGCCTGCGTGCGCGCCGCCTCCACGGCCTTCGCCTCGGCCTCGACCACCCGCTGGCGGAAGGCGGCCGCGAAGCTCGCGAGGATCGCCAGCCCCAGCGCCCAGAACACGATCGACTCGTTGCTCGAGAAGAAATGCGGAAAGCGCTGCGGCTCGGAGAGATTCCAGATGTAGTACGCGAAGAGCACCACCGCGCCCCCCAGCGCCCCCGAGGCGCCCCAGAGCGCCGTACCCACCAGCAGCCCCAGCGCCGGCCAGCCGAGCGGCCCCAGCGGCTTCAGCCCGACGCTCACCAGGATTTCGACGAACAGCACCCCGCTGACCGCGAGCGCGGCGCTGATGAGGACGGCTCTCATGGAAAGCTCGATCTTGCGGGAGGGGATCGCACTCTCCGTCGCAGGGAAATGCCGGCGATTCTATCTTCTAGTCGCGCCAGCCGCCGCCGAGCGAGCGCATGAGGTCGACGCTGAAGGCGAGGCGGGCCTGGCGGTTGCGCACGAATGCAAGCTCGGCGTCGTTGGCGGTGCGCTGCGCGTCGAGCACCTCGAGGAAGGGCGAGTAGCCGGCGCGGTAGCGCTCGCTCGAGAGCGCGAGCGCGTTGCGCGCGGCCTGCAGCCGCGCCTCGAGGTCGGCCTCTGCGGCGGCGGACTGCTCGACGCTCGCGAGCGCGTCGGCGACCTCGCGGAAGGCGGTCTCGATCGAGCGCTGGTATCCCGCGAGCGCCTGGGCACGGCGCGCCTGGGCCTGCTCGACGCGCGCCTCGCGCCGGCCGGCGTCGAAGATCGGCGCGAGCGCCGAGAGCCCGAGCGACCACACGCCGGCGCCGCTCGCGAGCAGGTCGGAGAGCTCCGCGCTCTGCGCGCCGAGCGAGGCGGTCAGCGAGATCGTCGGGAAGAGCGCAGCGCGCGCGACGCCGATCTGCGCGTTGGCGGCGATCATCGCCGTCTCGGCGGAGCGGATGTCGGGCCGGCGCGCGAGCAGCTCGGAAGGCAGGCCGGGCGGCGGCGCGGGGGGCAACGGCAGGTCGAACAGATTCCCATCGAGGATTCTCAAGTCCAGGCGCCCGGTGAGCTGCGCCAGCGCCCGCTCGGCGAGGGAGCGCTGGCGTGCCGCCTCGCGGCGCTGCGCGAGGGCATCGGCGAGCGCGCCCTGCGCCTGGTACACGTCGAGCGCCGAGACGAGGCCCGCATCGGCCCTCGCCCGGGCGATGTCCAGGGCTTCCTTGCGCACCTCGATGGCCCGCGCCAGCACCTCGAGCTGCGCCTCGAGCGAGCGGGCGGTGAAATACGCCTGCGCTGTCGCCCCGGAGAGGCTGAGCGCCACCACCTCCTGCGAGTAGCGCGAGGCGAGCAGGTTCGCCTGCGCCGCCTCCGCCGCGCGCGACAGGCGCCCCCAGAAGTCGAGCTCGAAGCTCGTCGAGGCCGAGAGCTGGTACTGCGAGCGCTCGAGCGGCGCGCTCGCCGCGGGCGCCGGGATGGTGCGGGTCGAGACGCGCGAGCGTCCGGCGCTCGCGCCGGCGGTGATCTCGGGAAAGCGCGCCGCGCCCGCCTCGCGCGCGAGCGCCTCGGCTTCCTGCAGGCGCGCGGCGGCGAGGCGGATGTCGGCGTTGCGCGTGCGCGCCGAGGCGACCAGCTCGTCGAGCAGCGGGTCGCGGTAGAGCTTCCACCAGTCCGCCGGAATTTGCCCTTCGCTTTGAATCTCTGTCGGAAAACGTGAAGGCAGATCGACCACCGGCCGCTCGTAGTCCGGGCCGACGGTGGTGCAGCCGGCGAGGAGCCCCGCCAGGAGGATGCGCACCCTCATTCGCGCTTTTTCCCCGGCCGCGCCACCAGCACGAAAAGCAGCGGGATGAAGACCGTCGCGATGAAGGTCGCGGCGAGCATGCCGCCCACCACGCCGGTGCCCATCGATCGGCGCGCGCCGGCGCCCGCGCCGGTGGCGAGCATGAGGGGCAGCACGCCCAGCACGAAGGCGAGCGAGGTCATGACGATCGGCCGGAAGCGCAGCCGCGCGGCCTTGAGCGCCGCCTCCATCGCGCTCATGCCTTCGAGCAGGCCCTGCTGCGCGAATTCCACGATCAGGATCGCGTTCTTCGCCGCCAGGCCGATCAGCACCACCAGGCCGATCTGGAAGTAGATGTCGTTCTCCAGGCCGCGCAGGGCGACGAAGCCGAGCGCGCCGAGCACCGCGAAGGGCACCGCCAGCACCACCGAGATGGGCAGCAGCCAGCGCTCGTAGAGCGCGGCGAGGATGAGGAACACCATGACGATGGCGAGGCCGAAGGCGAGCGCCGACTGCCGGCCGGTGCGCTTCTCCTGGAACGCCTGCCCCGACCAGGCGATCTCGTAGCCCTCGGGCAGCGAGGCGCGCGCCACCTCCTCGACGGCGCGGATCGCATCGCCCGAGGACACGCCGGGGGCGCCGTTGCCCAGCACGCGCGCGGCGACGAAGCCGTTGAAGCGCTCGAGCTGCTCGGGCCCCACCACGCTGGAAGTGGTGATCACCGACTTCAGCGGGATCATCTCGCGCGAGGCCGCCGAGCGCACGAACACCGCGCCGAGGTCCTCGGGCTGCGCGCGGAACGGCGCGTCGGCCTGCATCTGCACGCGGTAGGTGCGGCCGAACTTATTGAAGTCGTTCACGTAGAGCGAGCCCATGGTGCTCTGCAGCGCCTCGAACACGTCCTGCACCGGCACACCCAGCGACAGCGCCTTCTCGCGGTCGACCTCGACGCGCAGCTGCGGCACCGTGGGACGGAAGAAGGAGTTGATGCCGGTGAGCCGCGGGTCCTTGCGCAGCGCCTCGAGGAACGCCTGCGTCGTCTGGTACAGGCGCAGCGGGTCGGCGCTGCCGCGCCCCTGCAGGTAGAGCTCGAATCCGCCCGCGGTGCCCAGGCCCCGGATCGCCGCGGGGTTGAACGCGAGCACCGTGCCCTCGCGCAGCGCCGAGCCCTTGACGAGGATCTGGCGCGCCACGCCCGCGGCCGGCGCGTCGGGCCGCTCGGACCAGTTCTTGAGCGGGATGAACATGGTCGCGGTGTTGGTCTTGTTGCCGCCGCCGAGGAGGTCGAAGCCGTTGATGGCGAACACGTTGCGCACCCCCGGCTCCTTCTGCGCGATCGCGCTCAGCGCGGCCGACATGCGCCGCGTGCGCTCGAGGGTCGCGCCGTCGGGAAGCTGCACGTGGCCGAAGATGTAGCCCTGGTCCTCGGCGGGCACGAAGCTCGAGGGAACGCGCAGGAAAAGGAACACGCAAGCGGCGACAATGCCGGCGAATGCCAGCAGGGAAAGGATTCTGTATTTCAGTAAAAGCTCTACACCATCCAGAAAGCGCCGCGTGGTCCAGGCGAAGCCGACGTTGAACGGCCGGAACAGCCGCGACTCGTGGTGCCCGGGCTTCATCAGCAGCGCGCACAGCGCCGGGGTAAGGGTGAGCGCCATGAAGCCCGAGATCACCACCGCGATGCTGAGCGTCACCGCGAACTGGCGGTAGAGCGCGCCGGCGATGCCGCCGAGGAAGGCGACCGGGATGAACACCGCGCACAGCACCAGCACGATGGCGACCACGGCGCCCGAGACCTCGCGCATCGCCTCCAGGGCCGCCTCGAAGGGCGGCATGTTGTCCTCGCGCATCAGGCGCTCGACGTTCTCCAGCACCACGATCGCGTCGTCCACCACGATGCCGATGGCGAGCACCAGCGCGAAGAGCGTGAGCGTGTTGATCGAGAAGCCGGCGAGCCACAGGCCGGCGAAGGCGCCGATCAGCGACACCGGCACCGCGATCATCGGGATGAGCGTCGCGCGCCAGCTCTGCAGGAACAGGAACACCACCGCGAGCACGAGCAGCGCCGCCTCGAACATCGTCACCGTCACCTCCTTGATGGAGGCGTCGACGAAGCGCGTGGTGTCGAAGGGGATCGCGTAGTCGACCCCCGGCGGGAATCCCGGCCGCAGCTCCTGCATCCTGGCGCGGACCCGGTCGGCGACCTCGAGCGCGTTGGCGCCGGGCTGCAGGTAGACCCCCATGCCGATGGTGGGCTGCCCGTCGAGCGTGTTCGAGGCGTCGTAGTTGAGCGCGCCCAGCTCGACCCTCGCGATGTCTTTTAACCTCAAAACCGCAACGTTTTGTCCTGCTGCCCGCACGATGACTTCGCCGAACTGCTCGGGCTCGACCAGGCGGCCGCTCGCGGTCACGGTGTAGACGATGCTCTGCCCCGGCGGGGCGGGCTCGTTGCCGACGCGCCCCGCGGCGTACTGGGCGTTCTGCGCGCGCAGAGCCGCGGCGACCTCGGCGGTGGTGACGTTCAGGCGCGCCATCTTCTCGGGGTTGAGCCAGACGCGCATCGAGTAGTCGCGCGCGCCGAAGATGGTGACGTCGGCGACCCCGGGGAGGCGCTTCAGCTCGTCGAGCAGGTTGATCGAGGCGTAGTTGGAGAGGAACAGCGTGTCGCGCTGGTTGCCCGGCGAGATCAGCGTCACCGCGAGCAG
>CBDDRQ010000265.1:0-17306 GCA_965233125.1 uncultured bacterium | reverse complement strand
GCGCGCCCACTCGCCGACTGCGTACGAGAGCGCGGCCTGGTCGGCGGCGAGGTAGCCCGCGAGCACGTAGTCCATGTTGGAGCGGTGGTTCATCACGCACACCACGGTCGCGTCGGGCGCAATCTTCGCGATCCCCTCGGCGTCGATGAAGCCCAGGCGCACGCGGTACAGCGCCTGCGCGAGCGTGCGGCCGAACCAGTAGCCGACGCGGAAGTAGAGATAGGCGTTGAACGCCGGGACGATCTCGCGCGCATAGGCTTCGACCCGTTTCAGGACCTTGTTGACGGGGATCTTGTGTGCGGACGCGTATTGCTCGGCCGCTTGCTGCACCTTGGGGTCGGTGAGCAGGCGGTGGATGAGCGCCTGACGGCGCGTGCGCTGGAACGGGCGGATGCCGATGCGCAGCCGCAGCGACAGCTCGTCCATCACGCGGTTCGCCGGGTGCGCGACCATCCAGCGCAGCGCCGGGATGACCACGTGCTCGTACGCCGCCCATGCGGCGAAGAGCAGGACCACGAGGAAGGCCCAGAACGGCAGAGCGACCGTGTCGCTCACCGGCGGGAGCGCTCGCGCGCGAAGAGGTACAGGCCGCTCGCGATGACGATCGCGGCGCCGATCCACACCGGGGCGCCGGGCACGTCGCCGAACACGAGGTAACCGAAGAGCGCCATGTACACGACCTGCTGGTAGAGAAAGGGCGCGAGCACCGTGGCGGGAGCATACCGGTGGGCGAGAGCGAGCAGGTAGTGCCCCAGCCCGCCGCAGACGCCGAGCAGGCACAGCACGCCCCATTCGAGCCAGCCGGCGGGGGACTGCCAGTAGGCGAGCGCGAAGGGGGCGAGGAGCAGGGTGGCGCCGACCGCCGGCAGGAACTGGATGGTCTCGGGCGAGTCGTAGGCGGCGAGGCGCCGGGTCATCAGGTTGAACAGCGCGTAGAGCACCGCGTTCACCATCGCGGCGATCATCGCCGGGTGGAACGCCGCGCTGCCGGGGCGGATGATCACCAGCACGCCGGCGAAGCCCAGGACCACCGCCACCCAGCGGCCGCGGTCGAGCTTCTCGCCGAGCATCGGCGCGGCGAAGAGCGCGATCAGGATCGGCACGGTGAAGAAGATCGACGAGGTCACGGTGAGCTGCAGGTACTGCAGCGCCCAGAAGTTCATCCCGGTCATGGCGACGAACATGAGCGCGCGCAGGATGTGCCAGCGCAGGTGGCGGGTCCGCACCAGGGAAAGGCCTCTCAGCGGCAGCAGCAGCACGCCGGCGAAGAGCACGTGCGCGGCGAAGCGCAGCCACACCACCACGATCACCGGCACCGAGCCGACCAGCCACTTGGCGCTGCCGTCGAGCAGCGTGAAGAGCACGTAGGTGAAGGAGACGAGCCCGATGCCGATCAGGCGGTTGCCGGCGCTGTCGGCCTGGAGCAAGGCTAGGGCGCCTTGCCGCCGAGGCCGGAAAGGTAGCCCTCGAGCGGGAACTCGCCGCCCTCGCGGTCGCGGAGCCTGCCGCCGGAGGCCTTGAAGCTCTCGAGCAGCTTCAGCACCAGCGAGCAGGCGAGCCACAGCGCGTGGAAGGAGTCGACGCCGCGGATGTCGGCGAGCTCGCCGTAGATGGGCGAGACCTCGACCGGGCAGGCGAAGCCGCCGTCCTTCGCGGCGTAGGGCCGCCCGATCCGGACCTCGAGCTTGAGCTCCTTGCCTTCGGCGGTGACGGCGACGACCTCCAGCGCGGCGACCGGATCCTTCACCATGGAATCGCCGCGCCGTCGTGGGAGAGGAATTTTCCTGAATCCTTTTGTTTCGAGCCGGCGATGACCTTGCGCAAACCGCGCACCGATTCCTCGGGCTCGAGCGGCGCGCCCGGGCCGCCCATGTCGGTGCGCACCCAGCCCGGGTGCAGCGCCAGCACGAGGATTCCCCTGGGCTGCAGGGAAATGGAGAAACCTCTTGCCAGCATGTTGAGCGCGGCTTTGCTGGTCGCGTACGGCAGCGTGTGGCCGCTGGTTTCCGCGATCGAGCCCAGCCGGCTCGACATGAACGCGATCGTCTTGCGCTCGCTCGCCGCGACGTTCTCGACGAAGGCTTCGGCCACCGCCGCCGCGCCCAGGACGTTCACGCGCAGCACTTCCTCCCAGGAGCCGTAGTCGAAGCTGCCGATCGAGGTGCCGCGCTTGCCGGCGATGCCGGCGTTGCAGAAGAGCAGGTCGATGGGAACGCCTTTCAGCTTCTCCGCAAAAGTTCTCACCTCCTGCGGCTGCGTGACGTCGAAGTCGCGGCGCGTGGTGCCGATGACGCGCCAGCCGTCGGCCTCGTATTGCCGCGCCAGTTCCTTCCCGAGCCCGCGCGCGGCGCCGGTGATCAGGGCAGTGGGCACGTGGTTCTGCCTCTGCCGACCCCCTGATAAGGGGGTCGTGAGCCCGCCGCGCAGCGGCAGGCGAGCGGGGGGTTGGTTTTAGCGGCCATGGAAAGAGGGGCGGGGAAGCGCAAAATGGGTACGATCGTACCCATTCCCTGAAAACCAACCCCCCGCTCGCAAGCTCGCTTCCCCCTTGTCAGGGGGGCGGCAAACCACCGGCCACTAAAGCGCGGCGATGACGGCCTGGGTGACATCTTTCGTGCGGGCGCTGCCGCCGAGGTCGGGGGTGAAGACCTTCTTCGCCGTCACCGCCTCGATCGCCTGCATCAGGCGCGCGGCGGCGTGCGCCTCGCCCAGGTGCTCGAGCAGCATCGAGGCGGTCCAGAAGGTGGCGATCGGGTTGGCGACGCCTTTGCCGGTGATGTCGAAGGCCGAGCCGTGAATGGGCTCGAACATCGAGGGGAAGCGCCGCTCGGGGTTCAGGTTGGCGGTGGGCGCGATGCCCAGCGACCCGGAGAGCGCCGCGGCGAGGTCGGAGAGGATGTCGGCGTGCAGGTTGGAGGCGACGATGGTGTCGAGGCTGCCGGGCTTGAGCACCATGCGCGTGGTGACCGCGTCGACGAGGATCCTGTCGATTTTTACATCTGGAAAATCTCGTGAAACGGAATAGAAAACTTCATCCCAGAGCACCATCCCATGGCGCTGCGCGTTGGACTTGGTCACCAGCGTGAGCTGCTTGCGCGGGCGCTTGCGTGCGAGCTCGAAGGCGAAGCGGTGCACGCGCTCGACGCCCTTGCGCGTGAAGACCGAGGTCTCGGTCGCCACCTCTTCCGGCAGGCCGGTGTGCACGCGCCCGCCGGAGCCGGAGTACTCGCCCTCGGTGTTCTCCCGGACGATGACCCAATCGATCTCCTTGCCGTTTTTCATCGGACTTTCAATTCCAGGTAAAAGTCTGGAAGGCCGAACGTTGGCGTACTGGTCGAAGCCCTGGCAGATCGGCAGGCGCAGGCCCCAGAGCGAGATGTGGTCGGGGACCTCGGGCGCGCCGACGGCGCCGAAGAAGATGGCGTCGAACTTCTTCAGCTCGCCGAGGCCGCCGTCGGGGATGTACGCGCCGGTTCCGAGGTAGCGCTTCGAGCTCCAGTCGAAGGTCTCGAACTCCAGGCGAAAGCGGTCCGCCAGGTGCTTGAGCACCTCGATGCCGGCGGGAATGACCTCGTTGCCGATCCCGTCGCCGGGGATGGCGGCGATGCGGTAAGTCTTCAAGCGGCCTGTTTGGAGAGGGACCTCGTCGCCTCGGCGACCGCGGCGCCGACTTCCGACGTGCTCGCCTTGCCCTTCATGTCGGGGGTGTGCGGCCCGGAGACGATCACCTGCTCGATCGCTCGCACCACGTCGGCCGCGGCCTGCGGGTGCCCGAGGTGCTCGAGCATGAGCGCGCCGGACCAGATCGCGGCGATCGGGTTGGCGATCTTCCGGCCGGCGATGTCGGGCGCCGAGCCGTGCACCGGCTCGAAGATCGACGGTGCGGTGCGCTCCGGGTTGATGTTGCCGGAGGCGGCGATGCCGATGGTGCCGGCGGTGGCGGGCCCGAGGTCGGAGAGGATGTCGCCGAAGAGGTTGGAGGCGACGATGACGTCGAAGCGATCCGGGTTGAGCACCATCTGGATGGTGAGGCCGTCGACGTGGTACTGGTCGGCCTTCACGTCGGCGAAGCGCTTCTTCATCTGCTCGAAGCGCTCGTCCCAGTAAGGCATGGTGATGGTGATGCCGTTCGACTTCGTGCACGAGGTGAGGTGCTTCTTGCGCGTGCGCGCCAGCTCGAACGCGTACTTCATGATCCGGTCCACGCCGCGGCGCGAGAAGATGGCCTGCTGCATGACGATCTCGTTCTCGGTGCCCTCGTTGACGCGGCCGCCGACGTTGCCGTACTCGCCCTCGGTGTTCTCGCGCACCACCACGTAGTCGATGTCGCCGGGCTTGCGGCCGGCGAGCGGGCAGGGCAGGCCCTCGAACAGGCGCACCGGGCGCAGGTTGACGTACAGGTCGAACCAGCGCCGGAAGTTGATGAGCAGGCCCCAGGCCGAGATGTGGTCGGGCACGATCGCCGGGTTGCCGACCGCGCCGAAGTAGACGGCGTCGAACTTGCGCAGGATGTCGGGCGCGTCCTCGGGGCACATGCGCTTGTGCTGGCGGTACCAGTCGCAGCTCCAGTCGAATTCCTTCCACTTGAAGCGCACGCCGTGCCGCGCGCCGGCGGCTTCCAGCACGCGCACGCCTTCGGGGATCACCTCGCGGCCGATGCCGTCCCCGGGAATGACCGCAATGGAGTGTTCTTTCATGGGGCGCAGTATATAGAATCGCCGCCATGCGCCTCGCCGCGATCGAAACCTCGACGCCGTGGTGCTCGGTCGCGCTGTGGTCCGACGGCGAGCTCGCCGCGCTCGAGCGCTTCGCCGGCCAGCGCCATTCCGAGCTGGTGCTGCCCATGCTCGAAAGCCTTTTCAAGGACGGAAAAATCGAGATCGACGCGGTCGCGTTCGGCGCCGGGCCGGGGTCGTTCACCGGCCTGCGGATTGCTTGCGCGCTGGCGCAGGGGCTCGCGCTGCCGCGCGCGCTGCCGGTGCTGGGCGTCTCGACGCTGGAGGCGCTGGCGGAGGAATCGGGCGCGCGCCGCGTCGTGGCGTGCATCGATGCGCGGATGCGCGAAGTGTATTATGCGGCGCTCGAAAAGCAGGGCACGCGCTGGCGCGAAGTAATCCCCGCGCAATGCCTCGCACCGCAGGCCGTGCCGCGGCCGGCGGGCGAGGACTGGGTAGGATGTGGCAGCGGCTTCGAGGCGTACGGCGACCTGGGCTTCGCGCGCACGCTGGCGCAGGTCCATCCCACCGCCGCCGCGGTGGCGGCGCGCGCCGCGCCGCGGCTCGCGGCGGGCGAGGGCGTCGATGCGGCGCTCGCCGCGCCGGTCTACCTGCGCGACAAGGTGGCGCTGACGAAGGAGGAGCAGGCAGAACGATGAGCGCGGTCCTCAAAGACTCTCCAGAACTGTGGCCGATGCGCGAGCCCGATCTCGCCGAGGTGATGGCGATCGAGGACGCGATCTACACGCATCCGTGGACGCGCGGCAATTTCGCCGACTCCCTGCGCGCCGGCTACGCCTGCCGCACGCTGCGCCTGGGCGCCGAGCTGATCGCCTACTTCGTGCTGATGGCGGCGGCCGGCGAGGCGCACCTGCTCAACCTTTCCGTCGCGGCGCGCCACCAGAGGCGCGGCCACGGCGCCATGCTGCTCGGCGAGGCGATGGCGCTCGCGCGCGGCCTGGGCGCGCGCAGCCTTTTTCTCGAGGTGCGCCCGAGCAACCGCGGCGCGCAGGCGCTCTATACGCGCTTCGGCTTCCGCAAGGCGGGCGTGCGCCGCGGCTACTACCCGGCGGCCGTGGGCCGCGAGGACGCCCTGGTCCTGACGCTGCCGCTGCAATGAGCCGGCGCGGGGAGATCCTTGCCGAGATGGGTTTGTCGCCCACCTGGGTGCTGCGGGACAGGAGCAATCCCGAGGAAGTGAATGGATTTCCTCCGGGAAAAACCTGGATCGAACTGAAGCAGGCGGTGCCCGCCTGCACGGCCTGCGGCCTGCACAAGTCGCGCACGCAGACGGTGTTCGGGGTGGGCGACGAGCAGGCGGACTGGATGCTCATCGGCGAGGCGCCGGGGGCGGAGGAAGACCGCCTGGGCGAGCCCTTCGTCGGTCAGGCGGGGAAGCTGCTCGACAACATGCTCGCCGCGGTCGGCCTCGGCCGCGGCGAGAACGTCTACATCGCCAACGTGCTCAAGTGCCGCCCGCCGGGCAACCGCAACCCCGAGCCCGAGGAAGTCGAGAAGTGCTCGGCGCATTTGCGCGTGCAGATCGAGCTGATCGCGCCCAAGCTCATCGTCGCCATGGGCCGCTTCGCCGCGCAGACGCTGCTCGGCACCGACGCGAGCATCGCCAGCCTGCGCGGGCGCGTGCACGCCCATGCCGGCGTGCCGCTCATCGTCACCTACCACCCGGCCTACCTGCTGCGCAACCTCCCCGACAAGGCTAAGGCCTGGGAAGACCTCGTCTTCGCCCGCCGGACGATGGCGTCACTGCCGAGGTCACCTCGATAGGACGCGGCGCACGCCGCCGGCGGGATCCGGGAGATCCCCGGCGTAGCGCGGGATGAGGTGCACGTGCACGTGCATGCGCGACTGCCCGGCCGCCTTGCCCACGTTCACGCCGATGTTGTAGCCGTCGGGCTTGTGCAGCGCCTGGAGCGATTTCTGCGCCTTGTGCAGGAGCTCGAATACCGCGGCCTGCTCCTGGACGTTCATGTCGAAGAAGCTCTCGACGTGGCGCTTGGGCACGACGATGACGTGGCCCTTGCTGAGCGCACGGGCGTCCGGGCTCACGTAGGCGAGGGCGGTCTCGAAAAGGACGTCGGCCGGGGCACACAGCTCGCAGGTGGGGTTCATCGGACGAAGCATACCGCCGGATGGCTAATCGGGCTTCGGGCGGGGCTGGTGCGGATCCTCCGCGCGGGCGAAGGCGAGCAGGCGCTCGATCTCGTCGCCGTGGCGGCGCAGGTTCCGCCAGTGCCACAGCTGCACCGCGGTCATGGTGCCGGCGACGAACAGGCCGAAGGCGACGATGACGAAGAAGATGGAGAAGCCCTTGTGCAGCAGCAGCGAGTAGAGCGCGATCATCAGCAGGATCGAGCCGTTCTCGTTGAAGTTCTGCACCGCGATCGAGCGGCCGGCGCCGACCAGGTGGTGGCCGCGGTGCTGCAGCAGCGCGTTCATCGGCACGACGAAGAACCCGGCCAGGCCGCCGATGATCACCATCAGCACCACCGCGAGCCAGACCTGGGTGACGAAGATCATGACGATGACGATCAGCCCCATGACGATGCCCAGCGGGATGACGCGCACCGAGCGGTCGAGCGCCACCAGAAGCGAGGCGAGCACCGCGCCGATGGCGATGCCGATGGCGGTGACCCCCTGCAGGATGGCGGCCTTGGAGAGGTCGAAGGCGAGCGCGGCGCGCGCCCACTCGATGACGATGAACTGCAGCGTCGCGCCGGCGCCCCAGAAGAGCGTGGTCACCGCGAGCGAGATCTGCCCCAGCCGGTCCTTCCACAGGTGCGCGACGCAGCGCGAGAAGTCCTTCAGCGTGGCGAGCGGGTGCGCCGGCAGGCGCTTGAGGGCCACGCCGGTGCGCGGGATCTCGAGGTTGAAGAGCGCGGCGATGGCGTAGACGAAGATGATGAGCGCGACCGCGGCCTCGGCGCCGGTGTCGATGCCGGTGTCGATGAACGGCAGGTCGAAGCCGAGGATCGCCGAGGAGACGCGCACGTGGATGAGGATGCCGCCGAGCATGGTGCCCAGGATGATCGAGGCGACGGTGAGGCCCTCGATCCAGCCGTTGGCGATGACCAGCTTCTGGTGCGGCAGGTACTCGGTGAGGATGCCGTACTTCGCGGGCGAGTAGGCGGCGGCGCCCAGCCCCACCATGGCGTAGGCGGCGAGCGGGTCGACGCCGAAGAGCATCATCGCGCAGCCGACGATCTTGACGCTGTTGGCGAGGAACATGACGTTGCCCTTGGGCAGCCGGTCGGCGAAGGCGCCGACGTACGGGGCAAGCACCACGTAGGACACGACGAAGAAGAACTTGAGGTAGGGCGTGAGCCAGGTCGGCGCGTCGGCCTGCATGAGCAGCGCGATCGCGGCCACGAGCAGCGCGTTGTCGGCGGGCGACGAGAAGAACTGCGCCGCCATGATGATGTAGAAGCCGGAGCTCACGGAGCCATAACCTTTTGAGGCGCCGGGGTTTATAGCACAATAAGCCACGATGCCCCGCCCGATCCGCGCCACCATCTCCGCCGCCGCCCTGGCGCACAATTTCCTGGTCGCGAAGGCCTACGCGGGCGGCGCGAAGCTCTGGGCGGTGCTCAAGGCGAACGCCTACGGCCACGGCCTCGAGCGCGCCGCGCGCGCGCTCGAGGCCGCCGACGGCTACGCGGTGCTCGACTTCCAGGAGGCGGCGCGGCTGCGCGTGGCGGGCGTCGACAAGCCCATCCTCATGCTCGAGGGGTTCTTCAAGCCGCTCGACCTGCCGCTGCTCGCCAAGTACCGGCTCACGCCGGTGATCCACAACGCCGAGCAGGTCGAGATGCTGCGGCTCGCCGCGCTCGCCGCCGAGATCGACGTGTACCTGAAGGTGAACAGCGGCATGAACCGCCTGGGCTTCATGGTCGACAACCTGCGCCCCGCCTACAACGCGCTGCGGCTGCACCCGCAGGTGAGGAGCGTCACGCTGATGACGCATTTCGCCGACGCCGACGGCGCCGGCATCAAGGCGCAGCTCGACTGGTTCGACGAGCTCACCAGGCCCTTCGAGCCGGGGCAGCGCTCGCTCGCCAACTCCGCGGCGCTGATCCGCTTTCCCGAGGCGCGGGGCGACTGGGTGCGCCCGGGGATCATCCTTTACGGCTGTTCGCCCTTCGCAGACAAAAGCGCCGAAGCCCTCGGGCTCAAGCCGGCCATGACCCTCACTTCGGAGATCATCGCCACCCAGCACCTGCAGCCCGGCGAGCGCGTCGGCTACGGGTTCGCCTACGAGGCGGCCGGGGAGATGACCATCGGCGTGGTCGCCTGCGGCTACGCCGACGGCTACCCGCGCCACGCGCCGAGCGGCACGCCGGTGCTCGTCAACGGCAAGCGCACCCGCACCGTTGGACGCGTATCGATGGACATGATCACCGTCGACATCACCGACATCCCCGAGGCCTACATCGGCACGCCGGTGACGCTCTGGGGCGAGGGCCTTTCGGCCGACGAGGTCGGCGCCGCCGCGGGGACGGTGAGCTACGAGCTCCTGTGCGCCCTCGCGCCGCGCGTGCCGGTGGCGGAAGAGGCGTGAAGCGCAAGACCGCCTACGTGTGCGCCGACTGCGGCGCGAGCGCGCTGCAGTGGTTCGGCGCCTGCCCTTCGTGCGGGGCCGCCGGGACCTTGAGCGAGACATCGACGGAAAGAACCACCCGGGGGAAAGAGAAAGTCGCCACCGTGGCGTTGTCCGACCTGCAGCCCAGAGAGCTCGCCCGCATCCCCACCGGCATGGAAGAGCTCGACCGCGCGCTCGGCGGCGGCCTCGTGCCGGGACAGGTGGTGCTGCTCGGCGGCGACCCGGGCGTGGGCAAGTCGACGCTGCTGCTGCAGGCCCTGTCGTCGATCTCCGAAGCGAACCTCTACGTCACCGGCGAGGAATCCGCCGACCAGGTGGCGATGCGCGCGCGGCGGCTCGGGCTCGACGCGAGGGGCATGCAGCTCCTGGCCGAGACGCAGCTCGAGCGCGTGCTGGGCGCGCTCGAGGGCGCGCGGCCGCGTGTGGCGGTGATCGACTCGATCCAGACCGTCTGGGCCGAGGCGCTGCAATCGGCGCCGGGATCGGTGGCGCAGGTGCGCGAGTGCGCGGCGCAGCTGACGCGCCACGCCAAGCGCGACGGCACCGCGCTGCTGCTGATCGGCCACGTCACGAAGGAGGGCGCGATCGCCGGCCCGCGCGTGCTCGAGCACATCGTCGACACGGTGCTCTACTTCGAGGGCGACCCGAATTCGAGCTTCCGCCTGGTGCGCGCGGTGAAGAACCGCTTCGGCGCGGTGAACGAGCTCGGCGTGTTCGCGATGACCGAGAAGGGCCTGAAAGGGGTGAGCAATCCTTCGCGCCTCTTTCTCTCGAACCACGAGAAGGCGGTGTCGGGCTCCTGCGTGCTCGCTTCGCTCGAAGGCACCCGGCCGCTGCTGGTCGAAGTGCAGGCGCTCGTCGATTCGGCGCATTCGCCCAATCCGCGCCGCCTCTCCGTGGGGCTCGAGCAGAACCGGCTGGCGATGCTGCTCGCGGTGTTGCACCGCCACGCCGGCATCGCCACCTGGGAGCAGGACGTGTTCGTCAACGCGGTGGGCGGGGTGCGCATCGCCGAGCCCGCCGCCGACCTCGCGGTATGCCTCGCGATCGTTTCTTCCCTTTCGGACAGGCCGATCAGCTCCAGCGTCGCGGTGTTCGGCGAGATCGGCCTCGCCGGCGAGGTGCGCCCGGCGCCGCGCGGCCAGGAGCGGCTGCGCGAGATGGCGAAGCTCGGCTTCGAGAAGGCGATCATCCCCAAGGCCAACCTGCCCAAGGCGCGGATCGCCGGCCTCGAGACCCTTGCCGTGGAGCGCGTCGATCAGGCTGTGCAGTTGCTAAGGGATCTATAGTTGCCGACGATCTGTTTCGCGATCGTCGTGCCGATATCCGGGCTGCGCGGGTTGACGTCCAGCTCGCGGGTGCGCGGTATCACGACGAGGTCCATGTCTTCCATCGGGATCGCCCCCATCAGCACCTGGTCGCCGATCACCAGGGCTCCAGCGAATCCCACCCGGTTCTTGAACCGGATCTCGATCGGGCCGACATAAGGCACCAGGCGTTTCGAGCCGTCCGCGAGCGTGACTTCCTTTTCGGTGATCGCCGCAAGCTGCAGGCGGGCCCGAACATGCTCCGGAATGCAGAGATGCACCGCGCCGGTGTCCGCCAGGGCTTCTACCTCCGCGGCGCCAAGCTCTGGCAGACGCGGGTTTCTCAGCAGCACGGTCGCAGTCACGAGTCCCATGATACGCGTCGCCTCCCGGAGGAGATCAACGCGCCGCTTGGATGCGGGATGACACGTAGGCGGTGCAAACGCCGCTATGTCCGTCTCGATCGCTGGATGCTTGAAGCGACTACCACGGTAATCGTGGCTTAGCTCTTTAAATCGGGATGATCCGGGGTCAGACGCCGACTTGCTTCAGCGCGTCGCCGATCACCCGTGCCGAGGTGGCGAGCGCCTTCTCTTCCTCGGGGGTCATGTCGGGCATGATCATCTCGGTGGCGCCCCCGGGGCCAACCACGGCGGGAAGGGAGAGCGCGACGTCGCCGAGACCGAGGGAAGGGTCCTGCACGCGCGAGACGGTGAGCACGCGGCGCTCACCGCGCAGCATCCAGCGCAGGAGCGCGGCGGTGACGAGGCCGATGGCGTGGTTGGTGGTGCCCTTGCGCGCGACGATCTCGTAGGCGGCGCGGCGCACCTCGTGCGCGATCGCGGCCTCGCGCTCGGCGCTCCAGCCGGGCCACCTGCGCAGGGGCCGGCCGCCCGCGTGCGCGCTCGACCAGAGCACGACCTCGGAGTCGCCATGCTCGCCGACGACATGCGCGTGCACCGAGCGCGGGTCGAGCCGCAGCTCGCGGCCGACGGCGTGGCGCAGGCGAGCGGTATCGAGCATGGTGCCGGTCCCGATGACGCGCTCGGGCGGCAGGCCCGAGCTCTTGCGCACCACGGTGGTCAGAACGTCGACGGGATTGGTCACCACCACGACGAGGCCGCGGTAGCCGCGCAGCGACTCGCCGATCGCGCGCGCCGTGCCGGCGTTGTCCCGCAGCAGCGCGAGCCGCGTCTCCTCGGGACGGCCGCCGCGCCCGGCGGCGATCACCACCGCGTCGGTATCGCGCATGGCCTCGATGCCGACCGCCCGCACCTCGGCCGCGGCATAGAAGGACGAGCCGTGCGCGAGGTCCATCGCCTCGCCCTCGGCGATCTCGCGGCGCCGGTCGGCGAGGAGGAGCTCGCGCGCCACGCCCGCGTGCAGGAGCGAGATCGCGACGCTCGAGCCTACCCAGCCCGTGCCGATGATGCCGATGCGTGAAGCGCCCAAGATCCCGGTGAGACCACCGCCGCCGCCGCGCGTTCCGCGGCGCGCGCGCCGCTCCGCACCGCGGCCTCGAGGGTCGGCGGGTAGTCCGGATCCATGTAGTCCCCCGCCAGGAACACGCCTTCCGTTTCCGCGGGCGGCGTGTTCTTGCCGACAGCGCATGTAATGGTCGCGCGTTTCTCGGCGATGACGCGGCTCCAGGCGGGGTCGGGAACGTCCACCACCTGCCGCAGCTCCTGGTGGCAGCGCACTGCGAGCTCGTCGAGCGTCATCTGCTGGTGGTCGCCCTGAGCGCTGATCACGCAGGCGAGGCGCCCGTGCTCGCCGAGCAGCGCGCCGCGGTCGAACACCCATTGCACCAGCCCGTCGGCGAGGCCGAGCATGGGGAAGGGCAGCTTCACCGCCTCCGAGTACTGCAGGTAGCAGGTATAGATCGGCTGGTAGGTGCAGTCGAGCGCCAGGTCCGGCAGCAGGCCCTTCAGCTGGTGCGGTCCCACGGCGACGATGACCGCTGCGAATTCCTGTTTGAGTGGACGCAAGTCCTGTACGGGAGATCGCAGCCGGACCTCTCCCCCTTTGCTCTTCACGAAGTCGGCGGCGGGCTCGGGGAAGAGGCGCGACAGGTCCACGCGCGGCAGGAGCAGGTCGGCGGCGCCGGGGCCGCCGGCGAGCGTGTCTCTCAGCGTTCTCAGGAACAGGTTCGCCGAAGCGATGGCGCTCGGCGTGTTGAGCGCCGAGACGCAAAGCGGCCGCCACAGGTAGTGGCCGATCGCGCCGGCCTGTCCGTGCTGCTCGAGCAGGCGGTCGACGGAGATGTCTTGCTCGAGCGTGAATTTCTCTTTTCCCAGGATCGACATGAACCGCAAGGCGCCGGTGCGCTCCGAGAAGGACACGCCGCGCGCGGCGAGCATGCCGGCGGCGAGTCCGAGTGGCATCGGCAGCCGGCGCGCGCGCAGGTGAAACTTGCCGGGGTAGCGGATTTCGAGCGGCAGGCGCAGCAGCGCGCTCTCGGGCACGCCGACGGTGCGCATCATGGCGAACAGCGCGGAGTAGGCGCCGACGAGGATGTGCTGGCCGTTGTCGAGCTCGGTGCCCTGCGAGAGCACCCGCCGCGCGCGACCGCCGGGCACCGGGCCGGACTCGAAGACGGTGACGGGCACGCCGCGCGCGGCGAGCGTGACCGCGGCGGCCATGCCGGCGTAGCCCGCGCCGACGACGGCTACGCGGCGAGCCAGGTCTTCCATGCAATGAACAGCTTGCGCAGCGGCGTAAGCGAGGTGCGCTGCGCGAGCACGCGGAAGCCGTCGCGCTCGATCTCGTCGAGCAGCGCGCGGTAGATCGCCGCCATGATCAGCCCGGGGCGCTGCGCCTTGCGGTCGGCGTCGGGCAGGGCCTGCAGTGCCTGCGCATAGTGCGCTTTCGCGCGCTCGGCCTCGAAGCGCATCAGGCTGTGGAACGCCTCGGTCTCGCGCGAGTGCAGGATGTCCGAGGCCGGCACGTCGTGGCGCTTGAGATCCTCCATCGGCAGGTAGATGCGGTTCTTGCGCGCGTCCTCGCCGACGTCGCGGATGATGTTGGTGAGCTGGAAGGCGATGCCCAGCGCTCTCGCGTAGTCGAGGGTGCGCGGGTCGCGGTAGCCGAAGATCCCGGCGGCGAGGATGCCGACCACGCCCGCGACGCGGTAGCAGTAGCGCTCGAGCCCCGCCCAGTCGAGGTAGCGCGTCTGCGTGAGATCCATCTCCATGCCGTCGATGATCTCCAGCAGCTTCTCCCCGGAGATCGAGTACTTCTCCAGGAAAGGCAGGAGCGCCCGCGACACGGGATGCTGGGGCTTGCCGGCGCAGAGGTTCGCGACCTCCGCGCGCCACCACGCGAGCTTGACCGCGGCGCGTTGCGCGTCGCTCGCCTCGTCGACCGCGTCGTCGACCTCGCGGCAGAACGCGTACAGCGCCGTGATCGCGCGCCGGCGCTCCGGCGGCAGGAACAGGAACGAATAGTAGAAGCTCGAGCCGCTCGCCGCCGCCTTCTGCTGGCAGTACTCGTCGGGGCTCATCGCGCGACCGAAAAACAGGGACAGACCACGTTTTCCCGCAGATACCGGCCTTGGAAAGAAGGACGGGGAGGCCGTTTTGTATCCCGATCGGGATACACTCTGAAAACGTGGTCTGTCCCTGATTTCATACCGCCTTCGCGAGCATGAGCGGCCAGTCGAGCATGCGCAGCACCGGGCGGCGGCGGAAGACGTCGTAGCCCGCGCGCTCGATCTTCTCGAGGATGCGCAGGCCGCCCTGCACGGTGGCGCGGATCTCCAGGCCGACGCGGCCGGGCAGGGCGCGGCCGAGCGGTGCGCCTGCCTCGAGCAGCTGTCTCGTTCTGGAAACTTCAAAGCGCATCAGCGATTGCCACGCCGGATCGCAGGTCCTCTGCGCCAAGTGGCGCTCGCCCACGCCGTGCGCCGCCATCTCGTCCTGCGGCAGGTAGACGCGGCCTTTCGCATAGTCGATCTCCACGTCCTGCCAGAAATTGACGAGCTGCAGCGCCGAGCAGATCGCGTCGGACTGCGCGAGCGCTGAGTCAGTCGTTCGTTTGAACAGGTGCAGGAGCAGCCGGCCGACCGGGTTGGCCGAGCGCCGGCAGTAGTCGAGCACCTCCGCGAAGTTCGCGTACCGCTTCTTCGTCACGTCCTGCGAGAAGGCGTCCAGCAGGTCCGCAAATAGCTGAGGCGGAAGGGAATGCTCGCGGATGATGCGGGCGACGTCGCGGAACAAGGGGTCGTCGGGCACGTTTCCCCCGCAGACCATTGCGATTTTTTCCTTGTAGGAATCAAGCCTGGCCAGGCGCTCGGCTGGCGGGTCGTCGCCCTCGTCGGCGAAGTCGTCGGCGCTACGCGCGAAGCGATAGATCACCGCGACCGGCTCGCGTAGCTTGGGCGGCAGAAGCAGCGACGCGACCGGGAAGTTTTCGTAATGGCCGACCGACATCGGGACAAAAATCCGAAAGAGGCAGCGAAGGTATAATACGTTGTTTTTAAAATCCGTTTTTGGCGAAGGTGGCGGAATTGGCAGACGCACCAGACTTAGGATCTGACGCCGCAAGGCATGAGGGTTCGAGTCCCTCCCTTCGCACCAGATTGAAAGAATGAGATGGCGAACGTAGAGGAGCTGGGGGCCCTGGAGCGGCGCGTATCGATGAGCGTGCCGGCCGAGGACATCGAGCGCAAGGTCGACGAGCGGCTGAAGCAGCTCGCGCGCAACGTCAAGATGGCCGGGTTCCGGCCGGGCAAGGTGCCGCTCAAGCTGGTGGCGCAGACCTACGGCCCGCAGGTGCGCTCCGAAGTCCTGAGCGACACGGTGCAGAAGGCCTTCAGCGACGCGGTGCGCGAGGCGAAGCTGCGCGTGGCAGGTTATCCGCGCATCGAGAAGAAGAGCGATTCGGAGTTCAGCGCCACCTTCGAGATCTACCCGGAGGTGAAGCTCGGCGACGTTTCCGCGGCCGCGATCGAGCGCCCGCGCGTGAGCGTCGACGACGCGGCGCTCGACAGGACCCTCGACATCCTGCGCAGGCAGCGCATGCGCTTCGCTCCCGCCGGGCGCGCGGCGCAGGACGGCGACCGGGTGACCGCCGACTTCGCCGGCACCATCGAGGGCCAGTCCTTCGAGGGCGGCAAGGCCGAGGGCTTCGTGTTCCTGATCGGCGAAGGCCGCATGCTGCCGGAGTTCGAAGCCGCGGCGCGCGGCATGTCGGAGGGCGAGGAGAAGACCTTCGAGCTGAAGTTCCCCGACGACTACCACGGCAAGGACGTGGCCGGGAAAACGGCGTCTTTTCACCTTCAGGTAAAGAAAATCGAGCAACCCCAGCTGCCGGAGCTCGACGCCGAGTTCGCCAAGACGCTCGGCGTGGCCGACGGCGACGTGGCGAAGATGCGCGGCGAGGTGCGCGCCAACGTCGAGCGCGAGGTCGCCAGGCGAACCGAGGCGCGCGTCAAGGCGCAGGCGCTGCAGGCGCTTCTCGACGCCGCGCCCCTGGAACTGCCGAAGTCGCTGGTGGAGATGGAGGCGCAGAGCCTGGTCGAGCGCGCCTCGGCCGACCTGCAGTCGCGCGGCGTCAAGCCGGGCGACGTGCCGCTCGACCCGAAGCACTTCGAGGACACGGCGAAGCGCCGGGTCGCGCTGGGCCTGATCATCGCCCACCTCAGGGAATCGGAAAATCTGGCGCCCAAGCCCGCCGAGGTGCGCGCGCTGATCGAGCAGGAGGCGCAGACCTACGAGAGTCCGGCCGAGGTAGTAAAATGGTTCTACATGCAGCCGCAGCGACTGTCGGAAATGGAGGGCGTGGCGCTGGAAGCCAACGTGGTGAAATGGGTCCTGTCGAAGGCGAAGGTCAGCGACAAGGAACTTTCGTTCGACGAACTGATGGGTAGCAACACATGAACTGGACCAGATCCACGCCTGAAATCAACGACCTCGGGCTGATCCCGATGGTCATCGAGCAGTCCGGGCGCGGCGAGCGCGCCTACGACATCTATTCGAGGCTGCTCAAGGAAAGAGTCGTCTTCCTCGTCGGCCCGGTAACCGAAGTCACCGCCAACCTGATCGTCGCGCAGCTGCTCTTCCTCGAGTCCGAGAACCCGGACAAGGACATCTTCTTCTACATCAATTCCCCCGGCGGCTCGGTGTCGGCAGGCCTCGCGGTCTACGACACCATGCAGTTCATCAAGCCCGACGTCTCGACCCTGTGCGTGGGCCAGGCCGCGAGCATGGGCGCGCTCCTCATGGCGGCGGGCGACGCGGGCAAGCGCTTCTGCCTGCCCAACTCCCGGGTGATGATCCACCAGCCGATGGGCGGCTTCTCCGGGCAGGCCTCGGACGTGGAGATCCACGCCAAGGAGATCCTCTACCTGCGCGGGCGCCTGAACGAGATCCTCGCCAAGCACACCGGCAAGTCGATCGAGGTCATTGCCCGGGACACGGAACGCGACTTTTTCATGGGAGCCGAAGACGCGGTAAAGTACGGGATCGCGGACAAGGTCCTGCAGTCCAGGGAGAGCGTCTAAGTGTCGCGGGAGAGCGTCTAAGTGTCGGAAAAGTCGTCCTCGGGTGAGAAGCTTCTTTACTGCTCGTTCTGCGGCAAGAGCCAGCACGAGGTCAGGAAGCTCATCGCCGGGCCCTCGGTCTTCATCTGCGACGAGTGCATCGAGCTGTGCAACGACATCATCCG
>CBDDRQ010000264.1:0-3334 GCA_965233125.1 uncultured bacterium | reverse complement strand
ACCCTCGACCTGCAGATCCAGGGCCAGCGCCACCGCGACCTGAAGAACGGCCTGGCGGTGCCGCCCAAGCTCACCCTGGGAACGGCACTGGATGTCATGACGAAGCCGGGCTGGGCCCTGAACGTCCTGAGAGGCAGAAGGAAATCGTTCGGCAACCTCGAGGGGCAGATCCCCGACGCGAAGAGCCTCACCACGCTCTCGCACTGGATCGCCGGCCAGTTCGACCCGACGCTGTCGTGGAAGGACATCGAGTGGGTGAAGAAGCTCTGGGGCGGCAAGCTGATCCTCAAGGGCATCCTCGACGTCGAGGACGCGAAGATCGCCGCCGCCTCGGGCGTCGATGCCATCGTCGTCTCCAACCACGGCGGCCGCCAGCTCGACGGCGCGGTGTCGTCGATCCGTGCCCTCCCTGAAGTTGTCGATGCCGTAAAAAATGACATTGAAGTCTGGTTCGACGGCGGCATCAGGAGCGGACAAGACGTGCTGAAGGCGCTGGCGCTGGGGGCGCGCGGCACGCTGATCGGCCGCGCCTACGCCTACGGCCTGGGCGCGATGGGCGAGGCGGGCGTGACGCGGGCGCTCGAGGTGATCGAGAAGGAGCTCGACGTCACCATGGCGCTGTGCGGCCTGCGCGACGTCAAGGACGCGAGCCCCGCGATTCTGCGCGCCGCCTGAAGCGCGCCGGCGCCACCGCGTCCGCGAGCACGCCCTCGACGGGCAGCGGCTCGCCCTCGAGCTCGCTGGCGATGATCTCCGCCGCGAGCGCCGCCCACACCAGGCCGCGCGAGCCGTAGGCGAAAGCGCCGTACACGCCCTCCGCGATCTTTCCGACCACCGGCAACCTGTCAGGCGTCACGGCGCGGAACGCCACTCGCCCTCCAAGGGAAACGTTCTCAACTGTTTGTGAAAGCACCTGCTCCAGCCTGGCCAGGTTGCCGGCATGGCTGTCGGCGCGCGGCGCCGGGTCCTCGTCGTCGACGTCGTAGGAGGCACCCACCACGCACACGCCGTCCACCGGCGGCAGCACCATGCCCCCGCGCAGGACGACGACGTGCGGCGGCTCGATCCTGTCCGCGGGAACGTGCGTGAGCTGGCCGCGCACGCCGCGCAGCCTGAGGTGCGGCACCGGGTGCAGCTTCGTCGCGCCGGCGGAATTGGCGAGGATGACGACGGGGGCGTTCGGAAGCTTTTCGATTTCCCTCCCAAAGTTTTTTTTCAGAAGACGTCCGCATGCAGCGAGCTGCGCACGCACCAGGGTCTGCGGCTGGATCCATCCGCCCTGCGGGAACCAGAGGCCGCCCGCGGGCAGGGGCACGCCGGCGTGCGCCGCCGCTTCCTCGCGCGTCACGTACTGCGCATAGCTCGCCGGCCATCCCGCGACCGCGCGCTGCTGCGAGGAATCCTCTTTCGGCGTGCGGGCGAGCTGCAGGACGCCGCAGGGGTCCCAGCGGACGTTCTCCAGAAAAGACCACCGGTGGAGAGAATAGAGACAGGAAGCGCGAGTCAGCCGCGCCATGAAGTTGTCGTCGAGCGTGGCGAGCGGATGGAAGGTGCCGGCGTGGTTGCCCGAGGCTTCCTGCGCCGCGTCCGGATGGCGCTCGTGGAGCGTCACCTCCCAGCCGCGCGCGCACAGGCGCTCGCACACCGCTGCGCCGGCAAGCCCCGCGCCGACGACCACAGCGCGTCGTTCGGTGTTCGAAGAAGTCTTCCCCTTAAGGCTTCTTGCGACCAGCATCTCGCGCTTGTGGCCGAAGCCCAGGCGCTTCTCGAGCACGAAGCCTGTTCTCTCCAACGCAGAGCGAACCGGCGCGGCGACGCTCCAGGTAGCGAGCGTGGCCTCCGCCGCGCACAGCCGTGACACCGAGCGCATGAGCTGCGCCGACCACATGTCGGGGTTCCGGTCCGGGGAGAAGCCGTCGAGGTACACCGCGTCGGCCGCGAGGCGCAGGTCGCGCAGTATCTTCACGTCGGAAAGGAACAGGGTCAGGACCACCCGCCCGCCGTCGAGCTCGAGGCGCTGCGCGCCGGGAACGAGGAGCGGCCAGCGCGCACGCAGCTCCGCCGCTTCGCTTTTCAATTCAAGAAAGCTTTCATGGAAGAGCTGCGCGTCCTCGAGCGTGAACGGGTGCTTCTCCACCGAGACGAAGTGCAGGCGCTCGCAGCGGCGCGGGTCGCGCCGCCACGCCTGCCAGGTGACGAGGAAGTTGAGGCCCGCGCCGAAGCCGGTCTCCAGGATGACGAAGCGCCGGCGCCCGGCCCAGCGCTCCGGCAGCCCGTTGCCCTTCAGGAAGACGTGCTCGGCCTGCCCGGGGCCGCCCGCGGCGCTGTGGTAGACGTCGCCGAAGGCCTCGGCGTAGGGCACGCCGTCGTGGAAGGCCAGGCGGGCCGGCTCGAGGGGCGCGGGCATGCCACTATTGTGCTGCTTGACGCAGATCAAAGCAGGCCGCCGCGGCAGGCGTAGCGTCTGCGTCATGGACACGCCCACGGCCGGAATCGCCTTTCTCGCGCTGCTCCTCTTTCTCGCCGCGTCCGGGGTCGCGCTCGTCCTCGGCTGGCGGCGCGTCATGAAGCGGGCCGGGACGCTGCAGATCTGGCGCGCGATGGAGCGGCGCGGCCTGCGGCCCGAGGACGCCGCGGGCGAGGAGCGCGCGCTCGCGGTCGCCGTGCGCCGCTGCACGATGTGCGCGGACGTCGAGCAGTGCGAGCACTGGCTCGCCGGCGAGCGCGACGACCCGGATGCCTTCTGCCCGAACACGACGTTCATGGAGAACCTGCAGCGCGGCAAACAGCAGGCGGCGGCGCGCCAGGTCCGGCGCGGCTAGCCCGGGGGTAAAATTTCGCGGGTGAACAAGCCCGCCGACCTGAAGCTCGAGACCGTTCCCGCCTGGATCGATGGCAAGCCCGTAGCTGGCGCCGGCCGCGCGGGCGAAGTGTTCAATCCCGCCACCGGCCAGGTGACGAAGAAAGTCTGCTTCTCCGATGAGAAGACCATCGATGCCGCCGTGAAGGCGGCCGCTGCCGCGTTCCCCGCCTGGCGCGACACCCCGCCGCTGCGCCGCGCCAGGGTCATGCAGAAATTCCTTTCTCTTCTTCAAAGAGAGCAAAAGAATCTTGCGACCATCGTGTCCGAGGAGCACGGCAAGGTCCTCGACGACGCGATGGGCTCGGTGCAGCGAGGCATCGAGGTGGTGGAGTTCGCCTGCGGCATCCCGCAGCTCCTGAAGGGCGAGTTCGCCGAGAACGTCGGCACGCAGGTCGACACGCACACCATCCGCCAGCCGGTGGGCGTGTGCGCCGGCATCACGCCGTTCAACTTCCCGGTGATGGTGCCGCT
>CBDDRQ010000263.1:0-6560 GCA_965233125.1 uncultured bacterium | reverse complement strand
CGAGTTCAACCTCGTCTATGACCGCGGCACCCTGTTCGGCCTGCAGTCGGGCGGGCGCACCGAGTCGATCCTGATGTCGCTGCCGCCGCGCGCGGAATGGCGCTACGACTGGAAGCCCGAGCCCGGCTCCGCCGAGGCGCGCCTGTACAGCGATTTCCTCAGGCCGCGGGAGTGGCTCGATGAACGATAACGAGACCATCCGCTGGCCGACCAACCTCGACCGCGCCGCGATCGAGGACCGCCTCGTCCAGGTGCGCAACACGGCGCGCGGCGAGAGCCTGGCGGAGCTCGTTCAGCTTCTCGACGGCGTCGAAACGAAGCCCGCGGCGCAGCTCGCGAGCGCCGTGGTCGGCGCCCTCGCCTGGCTCGACGGCAAAGGCCACGAGGCGATGGAAAAGCAGCTGCAGATGGTCGCCCTCAACCTCAAGAACCTGAAGTAACCCTAAGGGAGCTCGGCGGCGCGGCGGTAGTGGCGCTGCGCGTCTTCGTTCTGCCCGAGGCGCTCGGCGAGCCGCGCGAGCTCGAGGTGCGCGGTCCGGGTCGGCTCGAAGGACAGGCTCGCCTCGAGGAAGCTCTTCGCCTTGCCCCAGAGCTCGGCCTGCGCGCAGAGCCGGCCGAGCGCAGCGAGCAGGTCCGGATCGCGCTCTCTCTTGAGCAGCCAGCGCTCCGCGCGCTCGATGCGCGAGCGCGCTTCGCCGGCGCGGCTCGCCGGTTCCATCTGCGCCGGCAGCTCCCCGTAGAGGGACGCGAGCTGCGGGGACCACTCGGCGGCAAGGGCCTTGTCGAGGATGTCGCGCGCGAGGGCGGCGCGCCCGAGCGCCGTGGCATGGCGCGCCCCCGCCGCGGCGACGCGCGGCTGCAGCTGCACGCGCGAGGGAATGGCGCGCCAGCGGCGCTCGAAGGCGCCGGCGTCGTCGGCCGAGCGCGCGAGCAGCTCGACCGTCGCCTGCACCTTGTACTCGTCGGCGACGGCGGGAGAGAGGGCGTCGTGCTTGCCGAGCTGGTCGGCGAGGCGCAGCACCTCGTCCCACGCGCCCGCGCCCCGCTCCGCGCGCAGCAGCATGCGCGCGGTGGCGATGTGCTTCGCGCCGCGGTCGCCGAGCCCGCGCAGCGCCTCGCGCGCGCCGGCGAAGTCGCGCTCCTCGAGCGCCAGCTCGGCGCGGCTCACCAGCCGCGCGGCCTGCAGCTTGTCTCCGGCGCCGTCGGCGCGCTCGAGCCAGCGGTCGCGCCGCTCGAAGTCGCGCATCTGGTGGGCGGCGCGCGCCGCGAGCAGCGCGGCGATGCCAGGCACCGGGCCGATCTCGAAGGCGACGCCGGCGTGCTTCTCCGCGCGCGCGTAGCGCCCCTCGTAGTAGGCCTGCAGCGCCGCGGCGAGCGCCCCGTGCGCGCGCTCGCGCCGCCGCCGCGCCCGGAAGGCGCCGACCGCGGCGGGCAGGCCGACCGTGTGCCCGAGCAGCCGGGCCGCGACGTAGAGCGCGACGAAGGCGAGCAGCGCCGCGATGGCCACGAACAGCAGCGACGCCTCGATGCGCCAGGGCGGGACCACGGCCACCACGTAGCCCGCATCGAGCCGTCCCACGACCACCAGGGCGACGGCCGCGGCGAACACCGCCAGCAGCCAGAACAGCGACCTCATCCCGGCGTGCGCTCGCGGCGCGACTTGAATCCCCGCACCGCTTCCAGGCTCTCGGAGATGCTCGGCATCTCGAAGCTGAGGGAGGTGCCGAGCAGCGTCTTCAGCTGCGCGAGCGCGTCGGCCGCGGGCTTCGAGCGCGCGTCGAAATAGCGCTCGATCCAGGCCTGCGAGGCGCGCAGGTCGGCGCGATAGCCGGCCTCGTCGCGCGCGAGCAGCGAAAGGCGGGCATTGAGCAGCCGCAGGCGCAGGTTCTCGCGCAGGAAGTAGGCCTGCGTCGGGGGCAGCAGGGGCGGCTCGGTGCCCTCGATGCGGCGCACCACCACGAGCCGGCGCAGCTCGTCCCAGACCTCGGCGCCCAGGCGCGACAGGAAGCCGCGCTCGGGCGCGGACCCTTCCTTGGGCTCGGCGGCACGCTCGCCGCGCTCGTCGAGGGCGAGCGGCAGGGCGTCGACCGCCGCCACCAGGCCGTCGATCCGCGCGCTCACGGCGGCCGTGTCCAGGGCCGGCAGCGATTTCAGCCGCTCGATATCGCGCGCGAGGGCGCGGCGCACCGGCGCGAACTGCGGGCGGTCGGCGCGCGCGAGCCTCGCCTCCGCCAGCTCTAGCGCGAGCAGCGCGGCGCGCACGTTGCCGGCGAGCTGCAGCTGCTGCTGCGCGATCGCGAGCACCTGCTCGATCTCGGCGAGCTGCCATTCGTCGCGGTTGCGCGAGAGGTCCTGGTAGAGCGCTTCGAGCGCGAGCTGCTGGCTCTGCGACTCGGCGAGGCGCAGCTCGATCTGCCCGAGCTTCGCCTGGGTGTCGCGCAGCGCCTCCTGCGCCTGCCGCGCCACCGAGCGCGCCTCGGCCGCGTTGATCTCGATGTCGCGCAGGCGGCGGGCGACCTCTTCCTGGGTCGCGCCGATGCGGCTGCGGGTGTCGAACCAGCCGAGCGCCGCCACCCCGGCGGCGAGCAGCACCGCGATCAGGGCGAGGAACGCGACTCGCGAGGGCCGCCCGGCGCCCGTCGCGGCGGGCGAGGTCGCGGCGGCTTCAGGGGCGGCCTGGTTCTCGGTCATCGGAAAAGTATGCTACCAGCCGCGCCACCATCTCGTCGTCTCCCGCGCCGGCGACCAGCACCTCGCGCGCGCCGGCGGCCGAGGCCTGCTCGGCGATGCGCGGGTGCGGCACGAAAAGCGGCGTATCGGCGAGCGCCCGCCGCCCGCGCTCGCCCAGCAGCTCGAGCAGGTTGCTCAGCGCCTCGCCGGAATTCACCGTGACCGCGTCCACCCAGTCGGCGAGCAGCGGCGCGGCATCTGCGCGCGGCCGCACGCGCCGGTAACACTCCGCGGTGTCGACCTTCGCTCCCCTTAGAAGAAGCGTTTCACCGAGCAGCGCGCGCCCGCCTTCGCCGCGCACGATGAGAACGCGCCTGCCCGCGACGTCCGCAAGCTCCGGCAGCGCGAGCAGCGCCTCGCTGTCGGCGCCGGAGGCCGGGAAGATCACGTTCTTTCTGCTTTTCATGATCTCGTGGGCGGTACCCGCGCCCAGCGCCAGGACCTTTTCCCCGGCGTCGATCCAGCGCGCGCCTTGCACGACCGCGGTCGGGCTCACGAACACCACGAGGTCATAGCGCACCATCGGCCCGGCCTGCGGCAGCGGCACGATCTCGATCGTGGGGAAGACGATGGCGCGGCCGCCGGCGGCCTCGATCCGGCGCGCCAGTCCTGCCGCGAGCTCGCGCGGCCGCGTCACCAGGACGCTGCGGCCGGCGAGGCTCATGAAGCCTTCAGGATCTCGTCGGCGCCCTGCCGGCGCAGATCGGACGCCACCGCCGCGCCGAGCGCTTCGGGATCCGAGCCCTCGGCCTGGGCGCGCAGCACGCGCCGCCCGTCGGCGGAGGCGACCAGCCCCCGCAGCAGCAGGGCGTCGCCTTTCAGCTCGGCATGCGCGCCGAGCGGCAGCGAGCAGCTTCCGCCCAGCGCGCGGCTGACCGCCCGCTCGGCGCGCACGCAGCGCGCGGCGGCCTCCTGGTTCAACGAACGGACGATCTGCGCAACGTCGGCGCGCGCCTCGACGCACTCGATGCCGAGCGCGCCCTGGCCCGGCGCCGGCAGGCTCTCCTCGAGCGCGAGGCGCGATGCGATGCGAGCCTCGAGCCCGAGGCGGATGAGCCCGGCCGCCGCGAGAATGACGGCGTCGTAGTCGCCGCGGTCGAGCTTGGCGAGGCGCGTCTCGACGTTGCCGCGCAGCAGGCGCGTTTCGAGCTTCGGGTAGCGCTCGGCAATTTGCGCGGCGCGGCGCAGGCTCGAGGTGCCGACGCTCGAGCCTTCCGGCATTTCTTTCAGAATCCTGTACTTCACAGAGACATACGCGTCCCGGGGATCCTCCCGCCCGGTGATCGCCGCGAGCAGGAGTCCCGGCGGCAGCTCGGCGGGCACGTCCTTCATCGAGTGCACGGCGAGATCGGCGCGCCCCTCGACCATCGCGCTCTCCAGCTCCTTGATGAACAGGCCTTTGCCGCCGACCTTGTCGAGGCGCCGGTCGAGCAGCTCGTCGCCGCGCGTGCTCATCGGCAGCAGCTCCACCGCGAGCCCGGCGTGCCGCGCCTCGAGCAGCCCCTTCACGTGCCCGGCCTGCCAGAGCGCGAGGCGGCTGCGCCGCGTGGCGATGACGAGCCGCTTCACGGCTTCTCCGCCAGCAGCTCGCGCAGCGCCGGCCACTGCCGGCGGCTCACCGGCAGGCGCTCGGCCACGCCCTCCAGCACCACCTGCCAGTGCGCTTCCTCCTCGCCGCCTCCGCCGCGCTCGAAGCCGCGGATCGCCGCGCGCGACACGAGGCAGTTGCGGTGGATGCGGACGAAGCGCCCGGCGAACTCGCGCTCGAGCGCGACCAGCGATTCCTCGATCAGGTGCTCCTGGGCGCGCGTGCGCAGCGTGACGTACTTCTGCTCCGCGCGCAGGAAGACCACCTCGCGCACCGGCACCAGCACGATGCGGTGGCGCTCGGCGACCGACAGGTACTCGCGCGCGCCGGAGGCCGCGCGCGCGAGCTGCTCGCGCCCCGGCGCCCCGCCCGCGGCCGCCTTCTTCAGCGCAGCGGCAAGGCGCGCCGCGCGCACCGGCTTGAGCAGGTAGTCGAGCGCGTTCAGCTCGAAGGCCTCCACGGCGTGCCGGTCATGCGCGGTGACGAACACCACCGTGGGCGCCTCGGGCAGCAGCGCGAGGTGGCGCGCCACCTCGAGTCCGCCTATGCCCGGCATCTGGATGTCGAGCAGCAGCACCTGCGCCCCGCTGCCCGGCAGGCGCTCGAGCACTTCCAGGCCGTTCGTCGCCTCGCCGGCGATGCTGGTCGGCACCTCGGCCGCGACGTCCCCGAGCAGCTCCTTCAGGCGCTCGCGCGCCGGCGCCTCGTCGTCGGCGATGAAGATGCGGATCATGCGCGCGCCGCCCGGTAGGGAATCTCGATCTCCACGCGGTAGCGGCCGTCGGCCACGTGCGTGTGGATGCGCGCCTCGGCGTCGAAGAAGAGCGCCAGCCGCTCGCGGATGTTGTCGAGGGCCATGCGGTTGCCGGCGCGGCTCTGCTCGGCCTCGAGGTAGGGGTTCTCGATGCGCGCCAGCACCCGTTTGCCGCGCCGCTCGATGCGCACCAGCACCTCGCCGCTCGCGGTCCCGGGCTCGACGCCGTGGAAAACCGCGTTCTCGAGCAGCGGCTGCAGCACGAGCGGCGGCAGCAGCGCGTCCGAAGGGGCCGCGTCGAGCTCCCAGGTGATGCGCAGGCGCTCGCCCAGGCGCAGCTGCTCGATCGCGGCGTAGCGCTCGAGCAGCGAAATCTCGTCGGCGAGGCGCACGAACTGGCGCGGCTCCGCCATCAGGGTCCGGAACAGGTCCGAGAGATCCTCGAGCGCGCGCTCGGCGCGCCGCGGGTCGCGCCGGATGAGGGCCAGCACGGCGTTCAGGCTGTTGAACAGGAAGTGCGGCCGGATCCTCGCCTGCAGCGCCTGCAGCCGCGCCTCGGCGAGCGCGGGAGAATAGGCCTTGGCGATCAGGCGCAGCAGGCCGAGCACGGCCGCGGCGATGATCGCCGACAGCACGAGGGTGCGCCAGGTGTCGGGGAGCGGCTCGGCGACCACCGCGGGCACGAACCCCTGGTAGAGCGCGGCGAGCGCCACGACCACTGCAAGCACGAGCGCGAATCCCGTCGCGTAGGACATCCGCTGCAGGAGCGGCGAAAGCAGGAACAGGGCGACGAGGTTGACGAGCAGGAGGGGCTCGACGAAGGCCGCCATGGCGACGAAGCGCTCCAGCGCCTGCCCGGGAGTGGCGGCAGCGAAAAGGGCGCCCATGGCGGCAGCGGCGTTTACCGCGACCAGCACGCGCGCGATGACGCCCAGGTTGCGGAAGTCCGGCAGAACGTCCGAAAAGGGCTTTTGCCTTATACTCACAGTGCTTAGAAGGCGGTCTTCAACCGCAATCTTAGATTATGCCCAAGAAGGCAAAGCCCTGGTCGGGCCGCTTCGAGGAGCCGGTCGATGAGCGGGTCAAGCGCTTTACCGCTTCGGCTTCCTTCGACAGGCGGCTCGCCAAGTATGACATCGAAGGCTCGCTAGCCCATGCGCGCATGCTGGCGGCGCGCCGCATCCTGTCGCGGCGCGACCTGAGCGCGATCGCGCGCGGCCTCGCGCGCATCCGCCGCGAGATCGAGTCCGGGCGCTTCGCCTGGTCGATCGACGCGGAGGACGTGCACCTCAACATCGAGCGGCGCCTCGTCGCCCTGGTGGGCGAGCCCGGCAAGCGGCTGCACACGGCGCGCTCGCGCAACGACCAGGTGGCGACCGACCTGCGCCTCTGGTTGAGAGACGAGATCGATGCCACGGAAGAACTATTGAGAAGCATTCAGAAAAGCCTGCTTGACCAAGCCGAGCGGCACGCCGCGCTGGTCATGCC
>CBDDRQ010000262.1:0-4569 GCA_965233125.1 uncultured bacterium | reverse complement strand
TCGGGCGTGCTGCAGGGCGACCTCGGCGAGTCGGTGCGCATCCAGAAGCCGGTCACCGAGCTGATCCTCGAGAAGCTGCCGGTGACGATCCAGCTCGCCGCGATGGCGATGGTGATCGCGCTCCTCATCGGCATCACCGCGGGCGTCGTCTCGGCGGTGAAGAAGGACACCTGGTGGGACTACGGCGCCAACGTGTTCGCGCTCTGGGGCCTTTCCACGCCCAACTTCTGGCTCGGCATCCTCCTCATCCTGGTGTTCGCCGTGGAGCTCGGCTGGCTGCCCGCCTCGGGCTACGTCAGCCCCTTCGAGGACCTCGGCGCCAACCTCTCGGCGATGATCATGCCGGCCTTCGTGCTGGGCAACGCCATCGCCGCGGTGCTGATGCGCCACACGCGCAGCGCCATGCTGCAGGTGCTGTCTTCCGATTACGTGAGGACCGCCCGAGCCAAGGGCCTGAACGAGCGCGTCGTCATCCTCAAGCACGCGCTGCGCAACGCCCTCATCCCGATCATCACCCTGGGCGCGCTCGAGTTCGGCACCCTCCTCTCCGGCGCCGTGCTCACCGAGCAGGTATTCACCATCCCGGGCTTCGGCAAGCTGATCGTCGACGCGGTCTTCAACCGCGACTATCTGGTGGTGCAGGGCGTGGTGCTCTTCACCGCCACCGTGTACATCACGCTCAACCTGCTTGCCGACCTCGCCTACTTCTTCGTCAATCCAAGAATGCGGGTTTGATGGCAGCCGTCGTTCTTCAAGATATCCACGTCTCTCCTCAACGGAGAGCGCTGAAGCGCCTCGCCCGCCGGGGTGGCGCGGTGTTCGGCTTCGCCTTCGTCGTCTTCTTCCTGCTGCTCGCCCTCTTCGCGCCCTGGATCGCGCCCCACGACCCGGTGGGCACGAGCTGGAGCGCGGTGCGCGCGGCGCCGAGCGCGCAGTACTGGTTCGGCGCCGACGAGCTCGGCCGCGACATCCTCTCGCGCATCATCTGGGGCGCCCGCGCCTCCATCCTCGCCGGCGTCGTCTCGGTCAGCATTTCCCTCGCGCTCGGCGTGCCGATCGGCATGCTCGCCGGCTACGTCGGCAGGTGGGTCGACGCGCTCATCTCGCGCATCACCGATGCCATGCTCGCCTGCCCCTTCCTCATCCTCGCCATCGCCCTCGCCGCGTTCCTGGGCCCGAGCCTCACCAACGCCATGATCGCCATCGGCATCTCGGCGACGCCGGTCTTCATCCGCCTCACCCGCGCCCAGGTCCTCGCCGCGAAGTCCGAGGACTATGTAGAAGCCGCGCGCGCTCTCGGCAACCCCCACTACCGCATCGCGCTTCGCCACATCTTCCCCAACATCGTCGCCCCTCTCATCGTCCAGGCAACGCTGGCCATCGCCGCCGCCGTCATCGCGGAAGCCAGCCTCTCGTTCCTTGGATTGGGACAGCAGCCGCCGTCCCCGAGCTGGGGCAGCATGCTCAACACCGCCCGCAACTACGTCGACCAGGCCCCCTGGATGGCCATCTGGCCCGGCGTCTCGATCTTCCTGCTGGTGCTTTCCTTCAACCTGCTGGGGGACGGCCTGCGCGACGCGCTGGACCCCCGGCACAAGTAGGTTCCGGCTTCGCCCCCCTGACAAGGGGGGCGCGAGCTTGCGAGCGGGGGTTGGTTTTCTCCGGCCATCGCAACAGGGGTCCAAAGCGTCACAATGGGTACGATCGTACCCATTGTCACGGATCGCATTCAGCGACAGTCACACCGCGTTCTGACAGGCTGTTAGGCCAGGTCAACTAAATCGGGGGAAGCTTGGCGTCGGTCAACAACGCGCTGTTAGACACCACCGTCTTCCATTATTGAGCGTAGATCGTCCGGAACTGGCATGGGCTTCACGGCGCTCACATTCGCACGCCCGGTATTTCCAACGGGAACCCAAATTCGCGAGAAGACGGCCGCTGCGACGATTCGCGTGAGCTGGCCGAGAACCTCGCGCCAAGCACCCATCGATGCGCCGAGCTTGAGCATGAGCCAATGCACGTGGACGTGCTGCAACGTATGGCGCTGGCTCAAGATGTGCGCGCGCTCGAGGTGATGAAAAGCGATCTCGGAGTTGCCGACGACGGTCGCTGCTTCGGCGGCAGCCAGCTCAGCGACGTACGCGGCTCGAAGTGCGCCGGTCATGGTGGTGTCTAACGTCCGGCGCGCGCGAGGTGAGCTAAACAAAGCGCGAGGCTCGCGCGCGCGTCCGTGTGCGGCGTGCTGTTAGGCGACTTCACGCACGCCTCGGTAGTGACATGACTGAGGACTTTGCCAGTTGCGGATCGTAGGCCTTTACCGATATCGACCAGGTTACCCACTGGAAATCCTCGAACGCGACTAGTCCCTGCATCGACATGTGATTCTCGTCGATGAAGGTCAGATGGGCGGCTAGTTGCATTGCGGGATCCTTCGAGCGCCCCGCCAGCAGCAACGCGCCCTCGGTTGTTCCGACAATGCCTTTGATCTCGGTATTCCCCTGGTATTGGAAAACGAAATAGCCCTTCCCGACCTCCTTCGCAGGAAGTTCAAGCTCCAGCTTGAAGCCATGCTTAGGTCCATCGGGTCTAGCAAATGAACCCTCGAACACCAGCAGCAATTCCTCGTGAAGCAGGGTGAAGAAGGACTCGAGCGGCCGACGCGACGTCGGGTCATCCGCGAGGGAGTAGCTGCCGTACGCGACGTACTCCCCCTCGGGCAGCATCCGTAGCGCGAGCGTGTCGGTCACTGAGTCGCCTAACGTCCGCGTTGTGGCGCGCCATAGCGAGCGCGTAGCGGCGAAGTGCAGGCGTCGCTCACCAACGCGCTGTTAGGCGCCGATGTGCAATTCAAAGTGCGAGCCAAGGGGCACATACTCGGTAATGAAGTCCCGCCCTCCCTCGCGCGCCACTATCTCACGAAGCGATGAGCAATGCAGCGACACACGCATGCGCTCGGGGTGCCGGTTGTTCCACAGCAATCCGAACGAGAGGTGCTGCCGTCCATCGTCGGGGGTGAACACGACCGGTGGCCGGCCGTTCATAGAGAAGCGCCATGCGAGAGCATCATTCAGCGGAGGCCGCCGTTCCCAGTCTGCTATCTCACTCTCGGAGGGCGGCCAGGTGTCGTTGGGGATCGGCTTGGACGGCTCTTCGTCTCGGGGCGACAGTTGCGGCGCGCGGGATGACTCATCGCCCGTTCCCAAGTCGAAGCGCACGCGATCGCCTCTCTGAAGTTCGTGGAGGAATTCCCACATCAGGAATTCGGTCTTGCCATCCACCTCTTCGGTGCCGCCGGTTACGTCTAGGTGCGCTGCCTCCTTAGACCACAAGTCGCCCCATATACCAGCGGCAATCATAAAGAGGCCTCTCGAGCCTACCGTGCAAAGATGCTGGTCATTCTTCGTGACGCTCAGCGTCGCCATCCTTGGCGCCTAACGTCCACGCCCACCGGCGCGCGCGGCCGGCGAGCTCTTTGGCACGGCACTCGCGCGCGCGTCCGTGTGCGGCGTGTTGTTAGACCGCATCATTCCCTCGGGGCCACCTTATACGAGCGCATGTCCACTACCGATGTCCGTGTATCACCTTGATGACTCAGCGGCGTAAAGACGTGAACGACTCGTGTGTCAGGAATTAGAGCCTCTGCGCTCATCTTGAGCCTCCCCGAGCCTTTCAATGCGATATCTGTTGTGAAACTTAGGACAGGGTTGTCGGCGGAGTCGCCGCGCTGGATGATGAGCCCAACTGTGGCCGAATCCGCATTTACGACATATGCAATCTCGACTTCGAATTTCACTTTTTGACCCGCCCGAATCGGCTGTGCAAGAGAGGGCGAGATGCGCTCTATCCTGACGGACGAACCGCTGGACTCGTCGGTGCGGGCCGCGGATTGCGCCTGGGCGGGCGGCTGCGCTAAAAGCACCGCTAGGCCGATTAGTGTTAGCGCGAGTCGCATACCCTCCTCCCTAGATGCGGTCTAACGTCCACGCCCACCGGCGCGCGCGGCCGGCGAGTTCTGAATAAGCACCGCACTCGCGCGCGCGTCCGTGTGCGGCGTGCTGTTAGGTTGCATGTGCCTCCAATTCCTTAAGTAAGTCACGCGCAACGATGGGCACCGCCTCGGGCGCACCCTTGTGCAACTGCTGCCACCGGAGACATGCATAGAGGTACCTTGCTCCGGCCGACTGCTCTAGCGGATCGACGCTATACGTCCGCCTAAGGTCCATCAGCCGTTCGGCTTTCGCTCTGAGCTTGCGAGCATTCGAACTCTCGCGGGCTTCATCGAACGAGAACAACTTAGGGCTACGGCCCTTCACAGCTCGCCGCAGGGCGGCGCGGAGCTCCGCCTGGAATGCAGCCTCTAATGTGTCGATGTCCTTCATGCAACCTAACGTTCGCGCTGTGGCGCGCTGTAGAAGGCGCGGAGCGCCTTAACGCAAGCGTCGCTCACCGGCGCGCTGTTATGTGGCACGGCTGGTCACCACGGCCTGGATGAAGCCGATGATCATGAGTACTGCGCCGAGAACAAACGCAATCCTAGCGTTTGTTCCGCGGCGCGATACCTGCTGCCAT
>CBDDRQ010000261.1:0-16420 GCA_965233125.1 uncultured bacterium | reverse complement strand
TCCACCTTCTGGCCTTCTTTGAGCGTCTTGAAGCCGCTCATCTGGATCGCGGTGTGATGCGCGAACAGATCTTCGCCGCCCTCGGTCGGGGTGATGAAGCCGAAGCCCTTGGAATCGTTGAACCACTTCACGGTACCGGTTGCCATTTACTTGCTTCCTTCAACTGACGGCCGCGACAAATCCGGGCGCGACGAAGCCGGGCACGACGATCCAAGGGAGGGGAACCGAACTGAACCTGCTGAAACTGCGCTGCGGGTGTTGGGTAACAAATTCTCGCTGCCTGAATATCCTGCGGGCGGGACTATATCAGCTTTTGCGCCGCCTGGGCCGCTTTTTCGGCTGCGCCGGAAGGGGGAGGGGGAGCGCGGTCTGGTACTTCACCTGCTTGAGCGCGAAGCTCGACTTGATGTTGCCCACGCCCGGCACGCGCGAAAGGAATTCCAGGATGAAGCGCTCGAACGCCGGCACGTCGGGCACCAGCACGCGCAGCAGGTAGTCGGCGTCGCCGGTCATCAGGTAGCACTCCATGACTTCCGGGCGCTCGCGCACCGCACGCTCGAAGGCTTCGAGCGCGGGCTCCACCTGCTTCTCCAGCGTCACCTGCACCAGCACGCTCACCGTGATGCCGATCTTCTTCGGATCGAGAAGCGTCACGTAGCGCCCGATCGTGCCGTCCTCTTCCAGCGCGCGCACGCGCGCGAGGCAGGGTGAGGGCGAGAGGTTCACCGCGCGCGCGAGCTCCACGTTGGAGATGCGCGCGTCGTTCTGCAGGCGCTCGAGAATGCGCAGGTCGATGGCGTCCATGGCGGCATGATATGCCGTTTGGCCGCGCTTGCACGGCACTAAACGACACCAAATGCGGCGGCGCGCGCGCTACGATGCCACCATGACCGACCTCGCCGACATCGTCTCCAGCGCCTTCTGGCGCGTCAACGCCCCCGACGCCGACCCGACCGAGACGCGCGAATGGCTGGAGGCCTTCGACGCGCTGGTCGAGGCCGAAGGGCGCGAGCGCGCCACTTTCCTGCTGCGCCGGCTCCTCGACCATGCGCGCGTGCGCCGCGTACCGCTGCCGCCGGTGCTCAACACCCCCTACAAGAACTCCGTCGCGCTCGCCGAGCAGCCGCAGTTCCCCGGCAACCTCGAGGTCGAGGGCCGCCTCTCGGCGATCGTGCGCTGGAACGCGCTCGCGATGGTCGTGCGCGCGAACCGCGCCTATCCCGAGCTCGGCGGCCACATCGCGAGCTACGCCTCGGCGGCGGACCTCTTCGAGGTCGGCTTCAACCATTTTTTCCGTGCCGACGACCTCGTCTACTTCCAGCCGCATTCGGCGCCCGGGGTCTACGCGAGAGCCTTTCTCGAAAATAGATTAAGTGAGGAACAACTTGGCCATTACCGGCAGGAAACCGGCGGCAAAGGCCTGTCGTCCTACTGCCATCCGTACCTGATGCCGGATTTCTGGCAGTTCCCCACCGGCTCGATGGGGCTTGGCCCGCTCAATGCCATCTACCAGGCCCGGTTCATGAGGTATCTGGAAAATAGGGGGTTGGCCAAAAAATCTCCCCATGAAAAAAATCCCAGAAAAGTATGGGCATTCATCGGCGACGGGGAGATGGACGAGCCCGAATCGCTCGCCGGGCTCTCCCTTGCCGCGCGCGAGGGCCTCGACAACCTGATCTTCGTCGTCAACTGCAACCTGCAGCGCCTGGACGGGCCGGTGCGCGGCAACGGCTCTATCGTGCAGGAGCTCGAAGGCCTCTTCGCCGGCGCCGGCTGGAACGTGCTTAAGCTCCTGTGGGGCTCGGACTGGGACCCGCTCTTCGCGCGCGACCTCGACGGGGTGCTGCTCAAGCGCCTGCACGAGACCGTCGACGGCGAGTTCCAGACCTACGCCGCCACCGACGGGCGCTTCAACCGCGAGCATTTCTTCAACAAGTACCCCGAGCTGCAGGCGCTGGCGGCGCAGATGAGCGACGAGGACATCGACCGCCTGCGCCGCGGCGGCCACGACCCGGTGAAGATCCACGCCGCCTACCACGCCGCCTCGCGCCATGCCGGGCAGCCCACCGTGATCCTCGCGCAGACCAAGAAGGGCTACGGCATGGGCACCGGGGGCCAGGGCAAGATGGGCACCCACCAGCAGAAAAAGCTCGATGACGAGGCGCTGCGCGAGTTCCGCGACCGCTTCGCCGTGCCGCTCTCCGACGAGGACGTGGCGCAGCTGCGCTTCTACCGCCCGGCGGAGGACAGCGCGGAAATGAAGTATCTGAAAGCAAAACGGGACCAGTTGGGTGGTTATCTCCCCGCCCGTAGCTCCAAAGTCGATACCTTGAAAGTGCCGCCGCTCGAGTTCTCGAGCAACCGCAGCCAGTCGACCACCATGGCGTTCGTGCAGCTGCTCGCGAGCCTCATGAAGGACGAGAAGCTCGGGCCGCGCGTGGTGCCGATCGTCGCCGACGAGGCGCGCACCTTCGGCATGCAGACGCTGTTCCGCCAGTTCGGCATCTACTCCTCGGTCGGGCAGCTCTACGAGCCCGAGGACCACGACGAGCTGCTCTACTACCGCGAGGCGAAGGACGGGCAGATCCTCGAGGAAGGCATCACCGAGGCGGGCGCGCTCTCCTCGTGGCTCGCGGCGGCGACCGCGTACTCCTCGCACCGCACGCCGATGCTGCCGTTCTACATCTACTACTCGATCTTCGGCTTCCAGCGCGTGGGCGACCTCATCTGGGCCGCGGCGGATTCCCGCGCGCGAGGGTTCCTCATCGGCGGCACCGCCGGGCGCACTACGCTCGCGGGCGAGGGCCTGCAGCACCAGGACGGCTCCTCGCACCTCGCGGCCTCGACCATCCCGAATTGCCGCGCCTGGGACCCCTGCTTCGGCTACGAGCTCGCGGCCATCATCCACGACGGCGCGCGGCGCATGCTCGAGGCGCAGGAGGACGTCTTCTACTACCTGACGGTGGCGAACGAGAACTACCCGCAGCCGGCGATGCCCGAAGGTGCGGCCGACGGCATCCTCAAGGGTATGTATCGCCTCAAGACCGGAGAAAAACTGCAGCTGCTGGGCAGCGGTCCGATCCTGCGCGAAGTCATCGCCGCGGCCGAGTTGCTCGAGAAAGACTGGGGAATCTCCGCCGGGGTCTGGAGCGTCACCTCCTTCACCGAGCTGCGCCGCGACGGCATGCGCGCGGAGCGGGAGCGGCGCTTCGGGCGGAAGGCGGAAGCCTGGATCGAGACGTGCCTGAAGGACGCGAAAGGGCCGGTGGTCGCCGCGAGCGACTACGTGCGCGCGGTGCCCGACTTGATTCGTCCATACGTGAACAACAAATTCGTAAGCCTTGGCACCGACGGCTTCGGACGGAGCGACACGCGAGCGGCGCTGCGCGCCTTCTTCGAAGTGGATGCGAAGAGCATCGCCCTGGCGGCGCTCGCCGCCCTCGACCCGAAGCTAGCCGCCGACGCCGTGCGCCGGTACGGGCTCGACCCCGTGTCGCGGCCCCCCTGGGAGCGGTAGGGGCCGCAGATCGGGGTCTGACCCCGAATTCGGTCTTGGCGGAGGCAACCGCAGCACGAACCCCTCGCGCTCGCGCGCCATGCGCTCTCGCTCGTAGGGCCTGAGCTGGCGCGCGATCTCCGGGTCGGGATGCAGGGGTCTTCCAGCTTCTCTCAACTGATCGTCATGCAATTGCTGAAGAGCGGGGCGGTTGACCCCGGCGGCGAACTCGGCCGACTGCTGGTCGCGCTGGATCAGGGCTCTTTGAATCTCCTGCTCGTTGGGGATCGCCGAAAGCGGCCATCCCAGGAGGAATAGGAGTAAACCCCTGTTCATTCCACCTCCGCCGCGCGCTTCTCGCGGATCGCGGCGGCGAACTCCAGCACCGCGCCGGCGAGCGTAACGCGGTCCTCCGCGGAGCGCATCACGGTCGGCGCGGCGAGCACCTCGATGCCGAGCGAGCGCACGCTCTCGGCCGAAGCGGCGTCCTCGCGGTCGAGGACGAAGCCGTCGATGAGGCGCAGGTACTCGCCGGCGACGCCGCGCGGCGAAGGCTCGCGGCCGAGCTCGCGCATCATCTTGCCGGCGGTGCCCTTGAGCGCCTTGCCGCCGACGATCGGCGTCACCGCCACCACCGGCGCGCCGCGCTTGCGCAGGAGCTCGCGCATGCCGCTCACCTCGAGGATCGGGCGGATCGAGTGGTAGGGGTTCGAGGGGCAGATCACCACCGCCTCGAGATCGGCCGAATGCAGCGCGTCGAAGATCTCGTCGGAGGGCCGCGCGTCCGAGGCGCCGGCGTACTGGAAGCCGTGCACTTCGGGCCCGCAGGCGAGCTCGCTGAAGTACTCGTGGAAGCTGACCGCGCCCTCGGCGGTCAGCACCTGGGTGCGCACCATCGCGTCGCACATCGGCAGCACGCGCGCCTCGATGCCGAGGTGGCGGCAGAAGTCGAGCGTGATCCCCGTGAGGCGGCGCCCTTCGCGCAGGCCGTCGGTGCGCAGGAGCGTCGTCGCGAGCGAGCGGTCGCCGAGCAGCGGCCGGTCGGGCCCGCCGAGCGTCTTCACCATCGCCTGCAGCGCGCGGCTCTCGCCCTCGGGCTCCCAGCCGGCGGCCGCGGACGCGCGCCCGGAGAGCATGTAGAGCATGGTGTCGATGTCCGGCGAGAAGGCGAGGCCGAGGTGCTCGAAGTCATCGCCGGTATTGACGATCACCGCGAGCTCGCGCCCGCGCAGGCGCTGCAGCCCCTCGGCGAGCTTCGCGCCGCCGACCTGGCCGGCAAGTGCCACGACGGTTCCCATGCGCCCGATTCTAGAACCTCTCGGCCCAGGGCCGCAGGTCGGCCTCGAAGGTCCACGCCGAGCGCGGCTGCGCGTGGAGCTGCCAGAAGAGCTCGGCGATGGCGTCGGTGGCGAGCAGGCCGTCGGCGGGCATCTCCTTCAGCCGCTCGCCCACGCGCTCGCGCGTGCGCGGGTTGTCGATCATGCCGTCCACGACCACGTGCGCGACGTGGATGCCCTTGGGCCCGAGCTCGCGCGCCATCGACTGCGCCACCTGGCGTAGCGCCCCCTTGGCGGCGGCGAAGGCGGCGAACTGCGCCGAGCCGCGCACCGAGGCGGTGGCGCCGGTGAAGAGGATCGTGCCCTTGCCGCGCGGGGCCATGCGCCGCGCCGCCTCGCGGCCGAAGAGGAAGCCGGCGTAGCAGGAGAGCCGCCACACCTTCTCGAACATCTCCGCGGGCGTGTCGAGGATCGAGGCGCGGAAGTTCGCGCCGGCGTTGAACACCGCCACCTCCACCGGCGCGCGCGCCTCCAGCCGCTCGAAAAGCGCCACGACTTCGCTTTCGTTTCTCAAGTCTGCTTTGCCGATCCCGTCAGTCGACCGGGAAGATGCAATGGCGTCAAAACCCGCTGCCGCGAAGCGCCGCCCGAGCGCGGCGCCCAGGCCTTCGCCGGCGCCGCCGATGACCGCGATGCTTTTCATAGTGCTGCTCCAGTCTGGGCGCCTTCGAGCATCGCGCGCTTCGCGTCGAGCTCGCCCGCCTCCTTGGCGCCGCCGATGATGTGTAAATAGGGTCCGTCCTCATTTTGGCCATTTGGCCGGTTGGGGACCTGGCCGGCGCAGACGATGATGGTGTCGGCGGCGATGACGCTGTCCTTGCCCTCGAGCGTGACGTGCAGGCCCTCGTCGTCGATGCGCCGGTACTCGACGCCCTTCAGCATGCGCACGCCGTTGCGCGCGAGCTCCGCGCGGTGCACCCAGCCGGTGGTGCGCCCCAGCGTGTGGCCGAAAGGCGTATGGGAGCGCTTGAGCATGGTGATGTGGTGGGCGGGCGCTTTCTCCGTCGCTGCAATGATTTTTCCCTCGTTGGAGATACCCCAATGCTCCCGGAATGCCTCCGGGTCGAGCGGCGCGCGGCTGCCGCCTTCCAGCAGGTAGAGCGCCACGTCGAAGCCGATGCCGCCCATGCCGATGATGGCGACGTTCCTGCCGGGGCGCACGCGCCCGGCGAGGACGTCGACGTAGCTCGCCACCTTCGGATGGTCGATCCCGGCGATCGCGGGCCGGCGCGGCTCGATGCCCGTGGCGAGCACGACTGCATGGAAGGATTGCAGCTCTTCCGTGGTGGGACTTTTCTGCAGAAGAAGCTTTACGCCCGCCCGGCGCAGGCGCTCGGCGTAGTAGGCGATCGACTCGGCGAACTCCTGCTTTCCGGGGATCACTTTGGCGAGGTTGAACTGCCCGCCCAGCTCGCCCGATTTCTCGAACAGCGTGACCTGGTGGCCGCGCTCGGCCGCCACCGCCGCGCACGACAGGCCGGCCGGCCCGCCGCCAATGACTGCAATGGATTTTTTCCTTTTTGTGGGTGCAAAGATCAGCTTCGTTTCTCTGCCCGCCCGGGGATTCACCACGCAGCTCGCCGGCTGGCCGATGAAGTAGTGGTCGAGGCAGGCCTGGTTGCAGGCGATGCAGATGTTGATGCCGGCGCGGTCGCCGGCCTTCGCCTTGGCCGCGAACTCGGCGTCGGCGAGCATGGCGCGCGCGAGCGAGACCATGTCGGCATCGCCGCGCGCGAGGATCTCCTCCGCGAGCTCCGGGGCGTTGATGCGATTGGAGGTGACCACCGGGATGCGCAGCGCCTCCTTCAGGCGCCGCGCCGCCCACGCGAAGCCCCCGCGTGGCACCGCCTGCGCGATGGTCGGGATGCGCGCCTCGTGCCAGCCGATGCCGGTGTTGAGGATGGTGGCGCCGGCAGCCTCGATCGCCTTTCCTACCTGCACTGTTTCTTCGGAAGACAAACCCCCTTCCACCAGGTCGAGCGCCGAGATGCGGTAGACGATGATGAAGTCGCGCCCGGCCGCTTCGCGCGCGCGGCGCACGATCTCGGTGGCGAAGCGCATGCGGTTCTCGAGCGGCCCGCCCCATTCATCCTTGCGCTGGTTGGTGCGCAGCGCGAGGAACTGCGTGATGAGGTAGCCCTCGGAGCCCATCAGCTCCACCCCGTCGTAGCCCGCCTCGCGCGCAAGGCGCGTCGCGGCGGCGAAGTCGTCGATCGTCTGCTCAATCTCGGCGCCGCTCATCTCGCGCGGCGTGTGCGGGTTGATCGGCGACTTCAGCGCCGAGGGCGCGACGATGCGCTCGTGGAAGCCGTAGCGCCCCGAGTGCAGGAGCTGCAGCGCGATGCGCCCGCCCGCCTCGTGTACCGCGCGGGTGACGCCCCTATGGTTTTCGACATCATCAAGAGATGAGAATTGCGCTCGATGAGGGCCTAAATTGCCGAGTTCGTTGGGCGAGAACCCGCCGGTGACGATCAGCGCCGCGCCGCCGCGCGCGCGCTCGGCGTAGAAGGCCGCGAGCGCCTCCAGGCCGCCGGGGCGCGACTCGTGCCCGGTGTGCATCGAGCCCATGAGGATGCGGTTGGGCAGCGTCGCGAAGCCGAGGTCGAGCGGGCGAAACAGGTTCGGATAGCGCATAGGGACAGACCCGGGACAGACCCGGGACCGTCCCTGATTCTACGGGCTCATTTGCGGCGCTTCTCGATCTCCAGGAGCAGCTTCTTGCGCGGCAGGCCCCACGCGTAGCCGCCCAGGCCGCCGTCGGTGCGCACCGCGCGGTGGCAGGGCACGGCGAGCGCCACCGGGTTCGCGCCGCAGGCGCTGCCCACCGCGCGCACCGCCGCCGGCGCCCCCACCTCGCGCGCGATCTGGGCGTAGGTGCGCGTCTCCCCGCGCGGGATGCGCCGCAGCGCGTCCCACACGCGCTGCTGGAACACCGTGCCGCGGATGTCGAGGGGGACCCGGGCGAGGCTCGCCTGGCCGTGAAGGAAAGAGAGAATTTGCGTTTTCAAAGAAGAAAGCTCTCGGGAAACCAGCTCGGCCCCGCTGAACTCCTCCTTCAACTCGCGCTCGAGCGCCTCGGCGCGCTCGCCGATCTTCACCGAGCACAGGCCCTTGTCCGTCGCCGCGATGAGCAGCGTGCCCAGGGGGCTCGCGAAGCTGCAGAAGCCGATGGTCTGGCCCTTGCCGCGCGCGCGGTACTCGCGCGCCTGCATGCCGAGGTCGGGCTTCTCGTAGAAGCGCGACACCGAGCCGTAGCCGGCATCGAACACCGCGTCGGCGATGCGGCTGCCGTTCCTCAGGGAGGACTTCACCTGCTGGCGGCGAACCGCATCCTGGTAGCCGCGGGGAGAGACGCCGAAGGCATCCTTGAAGCGCCGCTGCAGGTGGAAAGGGCTCGCCCCGACCGCGCGCGCCAGCTCTTCCAGCGTCACCCGCTCGCCGCGCCGCGAGTCGAGGTAGCCCTTTGCTTTTTCGACGAAAGTCTCCATGGCCACACTGTAGCGGGGGCGCCGCCGGCAATCCATCCGGAAGTTGCGAAGTTTAAGCAATCGGTAAGCGACCCGTAAGCGATCTGCGCGCCGGTGCTGCGGATGATGAGGTCATGGGAGACATTGCCATGCACATGAGAAAACCGGCCTTCGCGGGCCTGGCCGCGCTCGCGCTACTGGCAGGCTGCGCGGGCGGCGGCGGCCGCAACGAGGAGCTCGTCATCGACACGCAGGAGGAGCTGATCATGTGCATCCTCCTGCCCTGGATCTGCGTGATCGCCGGGGACCTCGCTTCGCCGAGCGCCGGCCCCGCCGCGCGCGCCGCGCCGGCCTTCACGAGCTGGAGCGAGCTCAACCTCGCGCCGGCGACCCTGTCCGGCGGCCTGACGGCGCACACGCCTTACCGCGGCAGCGCCGGCGGCATCGCGCCCCTCGCGAGCGAGATTCACGAGGGCGCGAGCGCCCGGTTCCAGTACGACGCGGAAGGCCGCGCCGCGGAGATCGCGCTGATCGGCGGCTCGAACCAGCCCGCGCGCACGCTCGGGACCCTGTCCGGTGCCGGCCGCCCCTGGCTCGACTATGCCGTGGCCAACGAAGGATCGGCGGCGCGCCAGGTGGAGCTCGCGGCGAACCCGCACGCGCTGGGCTGGAACTACCAGACCTTCGGTGTCTGGGATGGGCCGAACACCGACTGGCGAAGCTTCGCGGCGTCCTCCTACGGCGCCGTCACGCCCGGCGCCGCCGTGCCCTCCACTGGCAGCGCGACGTTCACGGGGAAGCTCGGCGGCATGTACGTCTCCCCGGCCGGGCAAGGCGCCTTCGCCGCCGCCGACGTCGCGGTCGCCGCCGACTTCGGCCGCCGCTCCCTCGCCTTCTCGTCGAGCGGCACGACGCTCATCCAGGACCTCTCCCGCGCCACGGCTGCGCCGAGCCTCGACCTGAGCGGAACGCTCACCTACGCGCCCGGCTCGGGCAGCTTTTCCGGGACGCTCACCAACGCCGGCGGCACGATGAGCGGCAGCTCGCAGGGCCGGTTCTACGGCCCCGCGGCGCAGGAACTGGGCGGCGTGCTCAGCGTGCGCTCGGCGAGCACCGCCGAGACGTTCACCGGCGCCTACGGCGCGAAGCGCTAGCCCCCGGCCATCACCCGATCGTGGGATGGCCGGGGCTTGCGCGCCCACCTACGATCGGACATGGCAAGCGAGAAGCCGCGCCTCACACCGCGCGAGGTCGACGTGCTGCGGCTGATCGCGGCCGGCCACACCTACGCCCAGGCGGCGGTGCGGCTGGGCGTTTCCGTGCATACCGTCGCGGCGCACATCAAGAAGATGTACCGCAAGCTCGGCGCCAACTCGGCCGCGTCCGCCACGCTGCGCGCGGCGCAGCTGGGCATCCTCGATCTGAAGTAACCCATCGGTAATCCATCCGTGAGCGATCCGCTTGCGGCGCACCCGCATTCTGTCGGCATGGAAGCCGAAAGAAGCTACGGAGGAACCATGAACGGCATCGTGCGGCTCACCGGCCGCGAGACCGAAGTGCTGCGCCTCATCGCGCGCGGCTGCACCTACTCGCAGGTCGCCGACCGGCTGGGCATGTCGGCCCACACGGTGGCGAGCCATATCAAGAACGCCTACCGCAAGCTCGAGGTGCATTGCGCCGCGGCCGCGGTGATGCGCGCGGTGGAGCTGCAGCTGCTCGGAGAAGGATGAGATGAGCCGGGCCCTCGCGCTTGCGCTCATGCTGCTCGCGGCGGCGCCGCTGCACGCGCAAACGGGCGAGGAGGCGCTGGAGCGCGCCTTCCTGCGCGGCGTGCAGGCGCTCGAGGCGGGCGAGGCGGCGAAGGCGGAGCGGATCTTCCGCGCCATGCTCGGGCACACCGATAGCGCGCGCGTGCGGCTCGAGCTGGCGCGCGCGCTCTATGCGCAGGGCAAGTATGCGGAGGCGAAGGCGCGCTTTCGCGAAGTGTCCCGGCGCGCGGACACGCCCTGGCGCGTGCGCGACAACATCGAGCACTTCGTGCGCGCGATCGAGGAGAAGGCGGGCAGCCTCAAGCTCGGCATCACCTTCATCTCGGATTCCAACCCGCGCAGCATCCCGGCGCAGAAGGAGTTCTCGATCGGCGAGCTGCGGCTTACGCCGACCGAGGCGCCGAAGAAGGAATACGGGCTGCGCTATTCGGCGCGGGGCTGGCTGCCGCTGGCGGAGGCGGGCCGGCTGGGCGGCTACCTGGCCGCCGCCTACAACGACTATCCCGGCGAGGAGCTCGACCGGCTGACGCTCGACTTCGGCGCCCTGCGGCCGCTCACCGATTCCGGCTGGCTGCGCGGCAGGCTCGGGATGGAGGCGGGCACGGCGGGCGGGCAGCGCCTCTACCATTTTCCGTATGCCGGCCTCGACGCGGTGCTCGGCGAGAGCGAGCGCTCCCGGCTTACCGGCGAAGTGAAAGCGGGCAAGGTGAGCTTCGCCGATTTCGACTACCTCGATGCCGGCTACGGCAGCGCGGCGCTGTCGCTGAGCCGCATCGTCGCGCCTTCGGCGACCCTGTCGCTGGGCGGCTCGCTCGAGGCCTCGAGCGCCCGGGAGCGGCCCTACTCCTATTACGGCTTCGAGGTCGGCCCGGGGCTGAGCACCTTCTGGCCGGCGTCGACCTGCCTGCTCGGCGCTCGCGTCGCTCTCGGCGCGCGCAAGTACGGCGCCGCGGACCCGTTCTTCGGCGAGCGCCGCTCCGACAAGCGCACGCGGATCGAGGCGAGCGTCGGCAACAAGCGCTGGCGCTGGCGCGACAGCAGCTTCACGCTCGTCGCCTCCCTCGAGCGCAACGACTCGAGCATCGAGTTCTACAGCTACCGCAAGGCCAACCTGTCGGTGGTCGTGGAGTAAATGGGGTACGTCCCCATTTACTTGGGGCGCTTGTCGATGACGCGCTTCGCCTTGCCGATCGAGCGCTCGATGGCGCCGATCCTGACGTCGGCGGAGATGCCGACGTAGGACTTGATGTGGTGCTTGAGCGTGCCCGCGCCCGCTTCGCTGCCTTCGACCACCACCGTAAGGTGATCGAGGGGGCCGTCCTTCGAGAGCTCGAGCACGTAGTGCGGCGAGAGGCCGGGCGTCTTCAGGATCAGCTCCTCGATCTGCGAGGGGAAGACGTTGACGCCGCGGATGATGAGCATGTCGTCGGAGCGCCCGGTGATTCTCTCCATGCGGCGCATGGTGCGCGCGGTGCCCGGCAGCAGCCGCGTCAGGTCGCGCGTGCGGTAGCGGATCACCGGCAGCGCCTCCTTGGTGAGCGAGGTGAAGACGAGCTCACCTTTCTCGCCTTCGGGCAGCGGCGCGCCGCCTTGCGGGTCGACGATCTCGGGATAGAAGTGGTCCTCCCAAATCGTGAGGCCGTCCTTGGTCTCGATGCACTCCTGCGCCACCCCTGGGCCGATCACTTCGGATAGCCCATAGATGTCGATCGCATCGATGGAGAGACGTTCTTGTATCGAAACCCTCATCTGGTGCGTCCAGGGCTCGGCGCCGAAGATGCCGATGCGCAGCGAGGTCTTCCTCGGGTCGACGCCCTGGCGCTCCATCTCGTCGGCGATGGCGAGCATGTAGCTCGGCGTCACCATGATGATCTCGGGCTTGAAGTCGGCGATGAGCTGCACCTGCCGCTCGGTCATGCCCCCGCCCAGCGGGATCACGGCGAGGCCGAGGCGCTCGGCGCCGTAGTGCGCGCCCAGGCCGCCGGTGAAAAGCCCGTAGCCGTAGGCGACGTGCACCTTGTGGCCGGGCTTCGCCCCGGCGGCGCGGATCGAGCGCGCCATCACGTGCGTCCAGGTGTCGATGTCCTTCGCGGTGTAGCCCACCACGGTGGGCTTGCCCGTGGTGCCGGAAGAAGCGTGGATGCGCACCACCTTGTCCATTGGCACCGCGAACATGCCGAAGGGGTAGGTCTCGCGCAGGTCCGCCTTGGTGGTGAAGGGAAAGCGCGCGAGGTCGGCGAGCGAGCGGCACTCGCCGGGCTTCACGCCCGCGGCGTCGAACTTCTTGCGGTAGTGGGGGACGTTGTCGTAGGCGTGCTTCAGCGACCACTGCAGGCGGGAGAGCTGCAGCTCTTTCAACTCGGAAAGACTCGCCTTTTCGATCGGTTCCAGCGGAAAAGCGTTCATTCGATCCAGGCTCCCCGCACCGCCGCGGACTTGCCGCGGAAGAGCGCGACCAGCTCGCCCTTCTGGTTGGTGACCCGCACGTCGTAATGGCGGCTGCGCCCGGCGTGCGCCACCTCGGCGGCCTCGGCCGTGAGGCGGTCGTGCATCGCCGCGGGGCGCAGGAACTCGATCGAGCAGCTCGCGGCGACCGCGCGCTGATTGTGCGTGTTGCAGGCGAAGCCGAAGCTCGAGTCGGCCAGGCTGAAGATGAGCCCGCCGTGGCAGAGCTTCTGCGCGTTCACCATGCGCTCGGTCACGGGCATCGAAACCTTCGCGTAGCCCATGCGCGCCTCCTCGAGCTGCATGCCGAGCCACTTCGAGGCCTCGTCCTCGGCCCAGATGCGGCGCGCGATCTCCTCGGCCGTCGTCATTTGCCCGCCTTCATTTCCCTTTGAACCGCGGCGCGCGCTTTTCCTTGAAGGCGCTCACGCCCTCGCGGTAGTCCGCCGAGTGCCCGGCATCGCGCTGCAAGTCGCGCTCGAGGTCGAGCTGCGCTTCCAGCGAGTTGTCGCACGAGGCGTGCATCGCACGCTTGATCAGCCCGTAGCCTTTCGTGGGCCCCGCGGCAAGCGCCTGCGCGAGCTGGAGCGCTTCGTCCATCAGCTTCGCATCGTCGAAGACCTTCCAGATCAGGCCCCACTCGGCGGCCTGCTCGGCACCGAGCTTCTCGCCCAGCAGCGCGAGCCCCATCGCGCGCGCGGTTCCGGCCAGGCGCGGCAGGAACCAGGTGCCGCCCGAGTCGGGCACCAGGCCGATCCTGGAAAACGACTGGATGAAAGCGGCCGAGCGCGCCGCCACCACGATGTCGCAGGCGAGCGCGAGGTTGGCGCCGGCGCCCGCGGCGACGCCGTTCACCGCGCACACCACCGGCTTGGGCAGCTCGCGCAGGCGCCGCACCAGCGGGTTGTAATGCGAGCCGAGCGAGACCGAGAGGTCGATCGGCGCCGCCCCCGGGCTGACGTCGCGCTCGGAGAGGTCCTGCCCCGCGCAGAAGCCGCGCCCCGCGCCCGTCAGCAGCACCGCGCGGATCTCCGCCTCGTCCATCGCGCGCTCGAGCGCCCGGCGCACGAGCTGGTGCATCTCCGGGTTGAGCGCGTTCAGCTTCTCCGGGCGGTTGAGCGTGACCTGCAGGACGCCCGAATCCAGCGAAACGAGAACCGAAGACATTGAAAAAGCTTACCTCATGCCGACCCCCTGATAAGGGGGTCGTGAGCCTGCCGCGGAGCGGCTGGCGAGCGGGGGGTTGGTTTTATTCCCGATCGGGAACATTTTGCGTCTCCGGCGCCCTCTTTCCAAGGCCGGTAAAACCAACCCCCCGCTCGCAAAGCTCGCTCCCCCCTTGTCAGGGGGGCGGCGGGAGGAGGTTCACTCGCGTAACCCCTGCTCGGGCGGGGCGGCAATTAGAATCATTCCCATGCCGAAGGTCTATTCGATCGACGGGATCACTCCCGTCGTGCACCCCACGGCGTTCGTGCACCCGAGCGCGGTGCTGATCGGCGATGTGATCGTCGGCGCGCGCGCCTACATCGGCCCCTGCGCCAGCCTGCGCGGGGACTTCGGCCGGATCGTCGTGGAAGAGGGCGCCAACATCCAGGACAGCTGCATCCTGCACGGCTTCCCGGGCACCGACACGGTGGTCGGGGCGCAGTGCACCATCGGCCACGGCGCGGTGCTGCATGGCTGCGTGCTCGGGCGCGGCGCGCTCGTGGGCATGAACGCGGTGGTCAACGACTTCGCGCAGGTCGGCGAGGACGCGATGGTGGCGGCGCTCGCGTTCGTCAAGGCGAAGGCCCGCATCCCGGCGCGCTCGCTCGCGGTGGGCATCCCGGCGAAGGTGCTGCGCAAGCTCTCGGAGGAGGAGCTGCGCTGGAAGCACGACAACATGGTCGTCTACCAGGAGCTCGCCGTGCGCAGCCGGACCACGATGCAGGCGGTCGAGGCGCTCACCGAGCCGGAGAAGGACCGCAGGCGCTTCGATTTCCCCAACTCGGTGCCGCACTCGGAGCTGAAGAAGAAGCATGGCTGATCCCTCGAAGCAGGATGAGCGCTCTGCGCTCCTGATCATCGACATCCAGAACGACTACTTCCCCGGCGGAAGCATGGAGCTCGAGGGCACCGACGCGGCGGCTGCCAGCGCTGCTTTTGCCTTGCAGAAATTCCGGAAAGAGAAACTGCCGGTCATCCACGTCAGGCATTTGTCGGTACGCCCGGGGTCGACGTTCTTCCTCCCCGGCACCGCCGGCGCCGAGATCCACGACGCGGTGCGCCCGCGCGAGGGCGAGACGGTGATCGAGAAGAACTTCCCGAACGCCTTTCGCCAGACTTCCCTGGAGGGGAAGCTGGAGGCGCTGGGCGTCAAGAACCTCGTGGTGGCCGGGATGATGACGCACATGTGCGTCGACGCGAGCGTGCGCCAGGCGGCCGACCTCGGCTACAAGGTGACGCTGCTCGCCGACGCTTGCGCGACGCGCGCGCAGAGCTTCGCCGGCGAGACGGTGCCGGCGCGCCAGGTGCACACCGCCTTCCTCGCCGCCCTCAACGGCTTCTACGCCAAGGTGATCGACGCCCATGAGCTATAAGTTCATCACGCTCGAGCAGAAGGAGCGCGTGGCGCTCCTGACGCTGAACCGCCCGAAGCAGCTGAATGCCCTCAACCCGGAGCTGATGCAGGAGCTGGGCGCCGCGCTGCAGGCCGCCGACGCCGACGCAGGCACCGGCGCGATCGTCATCACCGGCAACGAGAAGGCGTTCGCCGCCGGCGCCGACATCGGGGTCATGAAGGACTACGGCTACATGGACGCCTATCTCGGCGAGTACATCACGCGCGACTGGGAGCACATCCGGCGCGTGCGGAAGCCCGTGATCGCCGCCGTGGCGGGCTACGCGCTGGGCGGGGGCTGCGAGCTCGCCATGATGTGCGACATCATCATCGCCGCGGAGAACGCGCGCTTCGGCCAGCCCGAGATCAACCTGGGCGTGATGCCCGGCGCAGGCGGCACGCAGCGACTGCCGCGCGCGGTGGGCAAGGCGAAGGCGATGGACATGTGCCTCACCGCGCGCATGATGGACGCCGCCGAGGCCGAGCGCGCGGGCCTCGTCTCGCGCGTCGTGCCCGCCGACAAGCTGATGGAAGAGGCGCTCGGCGTGGCGGCGAAGATCGCCGCCTACTCGATGCCGGTAGTGATGATGCTCAAGGAATCGATCAACCGCGCCTACGAGAGCACGCTCTCCGAGGGCGTGCTCTTCGAGCGGCGGCTCTTCCACTCCATGTTCGCGCTGGAGGACCAGAAAGAGGGGATGACCGCCTTCCTCGAGAAGCGCAAGCCCGTCTTCAAAAACAAGTAATGGGGTCAGAGCAATTTGCACGAAAACACGGTGAAAACCGCAAAATTGCTCTGACCCCTTTTCCCCATCAGTAAGACTGCCCTAGTACTGTTAGCAGCCCACGTCATGTCGATGCTGGGCTCGCAGACCTATGCTGCGCTGCTGCCGCAACTGCGCGACGAGTGGGCGATCTCCAACGCGCAGGCGGGCGTCATCGGCGGCATGTTCTTCGCCGGCTACATCGCCACGGTGTCGTACTGGACCGCGCTCACCGACCGGATGGACGCGCGCAAGGTGTACCTCGCCGGCGGCCTGCTCGCCGCCGCGGGTGGCGTGGGCTTCGGTCTTGCTGCTGCAGATTTTTTTACCGCTTGCTTGTTTCAAATCCTCCTGGGCACGGGCATCGCCGCCACCTACATGCCGGGGCTGCGCATCCTCTCCGATCGCATCTCCGGGCCGGCGCAAAGCCGCAACATCGCCTTCTACACCTCGTTCTTCGGCATCGGCACCGCGCTCTCGCTCGCCATCGCCGGCGCCGTGGCGCCGCTCGCCGGGTGGCGCGCCGCGTTCGTGGTCTCGGCG
>CBDDRQ010000260.1:0-2772 GCA_965233125.1 uncultured bacterium | reverse complement strand
CGTCGGCTTCGCCGCCGAGAAGCTGAACCGGGTGCAGTTCATGACCATCCGCGGCTATCTCACGCTGGTGTTCGCTGCGCTCGTCGTGCTGCTTGCGATCCTCGCCATATGGCAGTGATCCTCGGACTCCTCGTCCAGCTCTGCCAGATGCTGATCGTGCTGGCGCTCGCGCCGCTGCTGACCGGATACGTGCGCAAGGTCAAGGCGCACCTCCTGCGCCGGCAGGGTCCGCCGGTCCTGCAGCCCTATCGCGACCTGCTGCGGCTGGTGCGCAAGGAAGCGGTGGTCGCGGCGTCCGCGTCCTGGGTATTCCGCGCCGCGCCCTACCTCGTCTTCGGCACGACCTGGGTCGCCGCCGCGCTCGTTCCCACCTTCGCCACGGGTCTCCTCTTCAGCTACGCGGCCGACGTGATCGCCATCGTCGCCCTGCTCGGCAGCGCCCGCTTCATGCTCGCCCTCGCCGGCCTCGACGTGGGAACGAGCTTCGGCGGCATCGGCTCGAGCCGGGAGATGATGATCGCCTCGCTCGCCGAGCCGGCCATGCTGATGGCGGTGTTCACCCTTTCGCTGCTCGCGGGCTCGACGCAGCTCTCGTCCATCGCCGCGTCGCTGCAGGGCCCCGAGACCGGGCTGCGCATCTCGCTCGCCCTGGCGCTGGTCGCGCTGGTGATGGTGGCGATCGCGGAGAACGCGCGCATTCCGATCGACAACCCGGCGACGCACCTCGAGCTGACCATGGTGCACGAGGCGATGATCCTCGAGTACTCCGGACGCCACCTGGCGCTGATCGAGGCCGCGTCGTACCTGAAGCTGCTGCTGTACCTCTCGATCATCTCCTGCGTCTTCTTCCCCTGGGGAGTGGCGGTGTCCGGCCAGGGCTTCGAGGCCTACCTGGTCGGCGCCGGCATGTACGTGGTGAAGCTCGCCGGCGGCGGGCTCGTGCTGGCGGTGTTCGAGACCGCCATCGCGAAAATGCGCGTCTTCCGGGTCCCCGACTTCCTGGGCGCGGCGCTCATGCTCGGCTTCCTGGCCGCGCTGCTTCTGTTCGTTTCCCAGGTCAAGTGATGGACCAGATCGCCCTCGACGTCGCCCACCTCTTCGCCGGCGGGCTGGTCCTCGTCAGCTTCATGCTGCTCTACCAGGACCGCATGTCCGGCCTGGTGAACACCTTTGCTCTCCACGCCCTCGTCGTCTCGCTCTCGGTGGCCTGGCAGGCGTATATCCAGCACGCGCCGCACCTCTACATCACCGCCTCGATCGCGCTCCTGGTCAAGGCCATCGTCATTCCCACGGCGTTGCATCGCATCATCGTGCGCCTGGGCATCCACCGCACGATCGAGCCGGTGGTCGGCGTCGGGCAGACGATGCTCGCCGGCATCGGCCTGGTGGCGCTGTCGATCATGGTGATGCTGCCGATCACCGCCGCGGCGGGAACGCTCGCCCGCGAGGATCTGGCGTTCGCCCTGTCGGTGGTCCTGCTCGGCCTGCTCATGATGATCTCGCGGCGCAATGCCGTGAGCCAGGTGATCGGCTTCATGTCCATCGAGAACGGCCTCATCCTCGCCGCGACCGGCGCCAAGGGCATGCCGCTGGTGGTGGAGATCAGCGTCGCCTTCTCCATCCTGGTGGCGCTGATCGTGATCGGCGTGTTCCTGTTCCGCATCCGGGAGCGCTTCGAGACGGTGGACATCCACGAGCTGCACGAGCACCGCGGGGAGCAGCCATGACCGGCTACGGCTCCTGGTTCGTGGCCGCCGTCCTCGTCATTCCCGGCGTCAGCGCGGCCCTGCTCGCGCTCCTTCCCGATGACCGCACGACCGCCCGCCTCAACATGCTCGCCGCGTTCCTGACGCTCGCGTGCGCCGCCGTGCTCTTCGTCGAGCGCCCGGCGCCCGGGCGCTACCTGATCGTCGACGACCTGAACGTCGTCTTCATCGTGCTCAGCACCTTCGTCGGGTTCACGACCAGCGTGTTCAGCGCGAGCTACATCGCCCACGAGCTGGAGATCGGCCGGCTGACGCCGCTCTACCTGCGCTTCTACCACGCGATGTACCAGATCCTCATGTTCGGCATGAACCTCGCCCTGCTCTCGAACAACATCGGCCTGATGTGGGTGGCGATCGAGCTCGCCACGCTGACCACCGTCCTGATGGTGGGGATCTACCGCACGCCCGCCGCGCTCGAAGCGGCCTGGAAATACTTCCTGCTGGGCAGCGTCGGCATCGCGCTTGCGCTCTTCGGGACCATCCTCGTCTACCTCGCGGCGCACGCCACCCTGGGCGAGGGCCTCGACGCCATGGCCTGGAGCGCGCTCGTCGAGCACGCCGCCAGGTTCGACCCGGCGCTGCTCAACCTGGCGTTCGTCTTCCTGCTGCTCGGCTACGGCACGAAGGTGGGCCTGGTGCCGCTGCATGCCTGGCTGCCCGACGCGCATGCCGAGGGCCCGACGCCGATTTCCGCCGTGCTCTCGGGGCTGCTGCTCAACGTCGCGCTCTTCGCCGTGCTGCGCTTCAAGACCATCATGTCGGCCAACCCGCAAGCGCTCGCGCCCGGCCCGCTGATGGTGTCGCTGGGACTGCTGTCGGTGATCTTCGCCTCGCTCATGCTCTACCGGCGCCAGGACATCAAGCGGCTGTTCGCCTACTCCTCCATCGAGCACATGGGCATCATCACCTTCGCCTTCGGCATGGGCGGGCCGCTCGCGAATTTCGCCGGGCTGCTGCACATGACGCTGCACAGCCTCACCAAGTCGGCGATCTTCTTCTGCGTCGG
>CBDDRQ010000259.1:0-9759 GCA_965233125.1 uncultured bacterium | reverse complement strand
CTCGATCGCCCCCGCGTCGCTCACTTGCCTCAGACCTTCGCGCTCGATGATCTCGTCGGCGCCCCCGCCGAGCTTCCACATCACCTCGAACACCTGCTTTGCCGCCTTGCCGCTGATCGTGCCGTCGCTGATCCTCTGCAGAAGGCCGGCCAGCATCTGCGGTGAAACCGGACTGGCAGCGATGTCCCGTTCCTCGCGATTGAGCGCAGCCGATAGCTCCCCGGTCTGCCAGTTCGCGCAGAGTTTCGGTTCGACGCCGGAGGCTTTCACCAAAGCCTCGAAATAGTCCGCGGCCGTGCGCGAGACGGTAAGAAGCCCCGCGTCGTATGCGGTAAGCCCGTGCGCCCGCATGAAACGGTCACGTCGAGCGTCGGGAAGCTCGGGCATGGTGGATTCGATGTCCTTCAGCATCTGCTCGGAAACGACGAGCGGCAGGAGATCCGGATCGGGGAAGTAGCGATAGTCGTGCGCATCCTCCTTGGTGCGCATGGAGCGCGTCTCGTCGCGATCGGGGTCGTAGAGGCGGGTCTCCTGCACGACCTTGCCGCCGTCCTCGACGAGCTCGATCTGGCGCTTCGCTTCGAACTCGATGGCACGCTCCATGAAGCGGAAGGAGTTCAGATTCTTGATTTCACATCGGGTGCCCAGCGCCTTGCCTACGTGACGGACCGAGACGTTGGCATCGCAGCGGAACGAGCCCTCCTGCATGTTGCCGTCGCACACGCCGATCCACATGACCAGCGCGTGCAGCGCGCGCGCATAAGCGACGGCCTGCTTCGCGCCGATCAGCACGGGCTCCGAGACGATCTCGAGCAGCGGGGTGCCGGCGCGGTTGAGGTCGATGCCGGTCATGCCGTGAAAGTCTTCGTGCAGCGACTTGCCCGCGTCCTCTTCCAGATGCGCACGCGTAAGGGGAATGGCGTAGTCCCTGCCCTCGAGATGAAAGCGCACCGTGCCGCCTTGCACGACCGGGCTTTCGTACTGGCTGATCTGGTAGCCCTTCGGCAGGTCGGGGTAGAAGTAGTTCTTGCGCGCGAAGATCGAGCGGCGGCTGATCGTGCCCTGCACCGCCAGGCCGAAGCGGATGGCGTGCTCGATCGCGGCGCGGTTGGCGACCGGCAGCACCCCCGGCAGCGCGATGTCGACGGCGGAAGCCTGCGCATTGGGCGCGGCGCCGAAAGCGGTGGAGGCGCCCGAGAACATCTTGCTGCGCGTGGCGAGCTGCGCGTGGGTCTCGATGCCGACCACGACCTCCCAGGCCATGCCTATCTCGCCTCCGGGCGCAGCAGCCGGCAGTTGCCGCGCCGGTCGACGAGCAGCGGCTCGAGGTAGGCCTGCGAGCCGCAAACCTCGGCGCAATCCTCGGCGGCGGCCTTCACGTAGTCGCCGAGGTCGCGCAGCACGACGCGGCACTTGCCCGCGACCAGCGCCAGGCCGCCTTTCACGACCTGCTGCCGGGCATTCGTGAGCGCGCACACGTGCCCACCGGGCTCGACGCGCGAGCGCCACTCGAACGCAGTTACTTTCCCCTGTTCTGCCCGATAGGAAAGAAACGAGCTGTAGCGACCCTCGCCCGCCTCGCACGCCACGTCAGCGCTGTAGGCATCCATCGGCGGAAATTCTTCGCTGAAGTCGAAGCGCTCGCGCTCCTGGCCGCCGGGCCCGTAGCGCATGCCCTTGAAGACGCCCTCGCGCCAGGTGCCGCGCAGCTCGCCGATCGGCGGCCTGCCGAAGAGGATCGGCGTGGTGCCTTCCCTCAGGGTGGTGACGCCGATCTCGGGGCTGCGCTCGCCCTCGACGTAGCGGCGCACCAGGGTAGGCAGGAGCAGGTACTCGCCCGCCACCTGCCAGCCTCCGTCGGCGCGCTGCGTCGCATGCAGCACCATCAGCGCGCTGCGGCTGCCGACCTGCCCGGTCAGCTCGCGGGTTTCGGCGGCTGGCTGCGCGAAAACCAGCCACGGTGAGCACATCGTGAAAAACAACCACAACCTCACAGCGGCGTCTCCTTCGGCACGCGCAGGTGCCAGTCGGTCGCCTGCTGGTAGCGGTGCGCTGCGCCGAGCAGCCTCGCCTCGGAGAAATGGCTGCCCATGAGCTGCAGCCCGACCGGCAGGCCGCGCTCGTCGAAGCCGCACGGGATCGACAGGGCGGGCAGCCCGGCGAGCGGCGCCGCCACGGTGAAGATGTCGTTCAGGTACATCTGCACCGGGTCGTCGGTCTTGGCGCCGATGGCAAAGGCGGTGCTCGGGGAGGTCGGCCCGAGGATGAGATCGCACCTCTGGAAGGCGGCGTCGAAATCCCGGGCGATCAGGCGGCGGACCTTCTGCGCCTGCAGGTAGTAGGCGTCGTAGTAGCCGTGCGAGAGCACATAGGTGCCCACCAGGATGCGCTGCTTGACCTCCGCGCCGAAGCCCTCGGCGCGCGAGCGGCAGTACATGTCGAGCAGATCGTCGAACTCGGCGGCGCGATGGCCGTAGCGCACGCCGTCGAAGCGCGAGAGGTTCGAGGACGCTTCCGCCGGGGCGAGAATGTAATAGACGGCCACGCCGAGCCTCTGATTGGGCAGCTCGAGCTCGACCGTGCTCGCCCCCTGGGAGGCAAACCAGCGCGCGGCCTCCTCGACCGCGCGGCGCACGCCCGGCTCTATGCCCTCGCCGAAATACTCCTTCGGCAGCCCGATGCGCAGGCCTTTCAGATCGAGCGCAAGCTCCTGCGAATAGCGCTGCGCCGGCCGCTCGGCGCTAGTGGAATCCCGCAAGTCGAAGCCAGCCATCACTTCCAACATCAGGGCCAGATCCTGGGCACTCTTGCCCATCGGCCCGGCCTGGTCGAGGGAGGACGCAAAGGCCACCAGGCCGTAGCGTGAAACCAGGCCGTAAGTGGGCTTGAGGCCGCAAACCCCGGTCAGCGCGGCGGGCTGGCGGATCGAGCCGCCGGTGTCGGTGCCGGTGGCGGCGGGCGTCAGGCGCGCGGCGACTGCGGCCGCCGACCCGCCGGAGGAGCCCCCGGGCACCAGGCGCGCGTCCCAGGGATTGCGCACCGGCCCGAAGTGCGAGGTCTCGCTCGAGGAGCCCATCGCGAACTCGTCCATGTTGCATTTGCCCAGCAGCACCGTCCCGGCCGCATCGAAGCGCTCGACGACGTGCGCGTCGTACGGGCTGACGAAGCCCGCGAGCATCCTCGAGCCGCAGGTGGTCTTCAAGCCGCGGGTGCACAGGACGTCCTTGTGCGCGAGCGGGATCCCGGTGAGCGCGGCCGCTTCGCCGCGCGCGAGGCGCTCGTCGGCGCGGCGCGCATCGGCCAGGGCCCGCTCCTCGTCGATCGTGATGAACGCATTGAGATGCTTGAACTTCCCCACCCGCTCGAGGCAGGCGCGCGCCAGCTCCACGGCGGAAACGCGCTTCGCCGCGAGGGCGGCCGAGAGCTCGGCGAGCGTAGCGTTCAGCACGCTACTCGATCACCTTCGGCACGAGGTAGAGGTCTTCGCGCACCGCAGGCGCGACGGACTGATAAGCCGCGTGGCGGTCGGGCTCAGTGACTTCGTCGGCGCGCAGCCGCTGCACCAGGTCGAGCGCGTGGGACATGGGCTCGACGCCGGCGGTATCCACCGCGCGCAGCTGCTCGACGAGATCGAGCACGCGGTTCAGCCGCGTGCGCACCGCCTCGGACTCCTCGGGCCGGATCGCGATGCGGGCGAGCCTGGCGATGCGCCGGATCTGGTCGTGGGAAAGCGACATTCCTGGTGGAGGGTTCGGCGCCGCAAAATGCGCCGTACGGCCGTATTACCTTATGCCCCTTGGCCGTGTTAAGCGTATCATAGCGGCCATTTGAGACGGGCCTGAGCGTTCGAGGCTAAGGCCCGGTTAAGAAACGGAAAAGGGCCACAACCTTGCCCATGCTTGGATTCCTGCGCAGCTACTTCTCCAACGATCTGGCGATCGACCTCGGCACCGCCAATACGCTCATCTACGTCCGGGGCAAGGGCATCGTTCTGGACGAGCCCTCGGTGGTCGCGATCCGCCAGGAAGCGGGCCCGAACGGCAAGAAGACCATCCAGGCGGTCGGCAAGGAGGCGAAGCAGATGCTCGGCAAGACCCCGGGCAACATCATCGCCATCCGCCCGATGAAGGACGGCGTGATCGCCGACTTCACGGTCACGGAGCAGATGCTCAAGCAGTTCATCAAGAAGGTGCACGACAACAAGCTCTTCTCGCCCAGCCCGCGCATCATCATCTGCGTGCCCTGCGGCTCGACCCAGGTCGAGCGCCGCGCGATCCGCGAGAGCGCGATCGGCGCCGGCGCGGGACAGGTCTACCTCATCGAGGAGCCAATGGCGGCGGCGATCGGCGCGGATCTCCCGGTGGCGGACGCCACCGGCTCCATGGTGGTCGACATCGGCGGCGGCACCACCGAGGTGGGCGTGATCTCCCTCGGCGGCATGGTGTATTCCGGCTCGGTGCGCGTCGGCGGCGACAAGTTCGACGAGGCGATCATCAACTACATCCGCCGCAACTACGGCATGCTGATCGGCGAGACCACCGCCGAGATGATCAAGAAGGAGATCGGCTCCGCGTTCCCGGGCAGCGAGGTGCGCGAGATGGAAGTGAAGGGCCGCAACCTCGCCGAAGGCATCCCGCGCAGCTTCACCATTTCGTCGAACGAGATTCTCGAGGCGCACACCGAGCCGCTCAACCAGATCGTCTCGGCGGTCAAGTCCGCGCTCGAGCAGACCCCGCCCGAGCTCGGCGCCGACATCGCCGAGAAGGGCATGGTGCTCACCGGCGGCGGCGCGCTGCTGCGCGACCTCGACCGCCTCCTGATGGAAGAGACCGGGCTGCCGGTGATCGTCGCCGACGACCCGCTCACCTGCGTGGTGCGCGGCTCGGGCAAGGCGCTCGAGAAGATGGAGCACTTCGGCCCGATCTTCACCAACGATTGAGCTACGGGGGGATGGATCACACCCCCCCGCCGTTCTTCAAGCGTGGGCCGGCCCCGCTCGTCAGGCTGTTCTTCTTCGCCTCGCTTTCCCTTGCCCTGCTCGTGATCGACGCCCGCTTCCGCTACGTCGAAGGGCTGCGCAGCTGGCTCGCGCTTGCGGCGTACCCGCTGCAGCGCGTCGCCACCGCGCCGGTGGATCTCGCCGCGCGCGTCGGCGAGTACTTCTCGACCCAGGCACAGCTCGTCGCCGACAACGAGCAGCTGCGCGCCAAGGCCCTCGCCTACGCGCAGGACGCGCAGCGCTACCAGGCTGCGCAGGCGGAGACCGAGCAGCTGCGTCGGCTGATCGGCGCCGTCGAGCGCCTCGCGGTGCTCGCCACGCCGGCGGAGGTGCTCTACGTCGGCCGCGACCCCTACTCGCGCAAGCTGTTCATCGACCGCGGCGCCGCGCAGGGCGTGCGCCCGGGCAGCCCGGTCGCCGACGAAGAGGGCGTGATCGGGCAGGTGACGCGGGTTCACCCGCTCGTCTCCGAGGTCACGCTGCTCACCGATCGCGACCATGCCATTCCGGTGCAAGTGGTGAGGAACGGCCTGCGCGCGGTCGCCTTCGGCGGCGGCGCCTCCGGCATGCTCGAGCTGCGCTTCATGTCCGCGGTGTCCGACATCCAGAACGGCGACCGCCTGGTCACCTCCGGCATCGACGGCACCTATCCTGCCGGGCTGCCGGTGGCGAACGTGGTGCGCATCGAGCGCGACGCCGAGCAGACCTTCGCGCGCGCGCTGTGCCAGCCGGTGGCAGGCATCGATCGCGGCCGCTACGTGCTCATCCTGGCGAACGAGGCGTCGCGGCCGCCGCTGCCCGAGGACGCCGGCCGGGAACGCGCGAGGAAACAAAAGCCCCGCTCCAAGAAGGACGCGAAAGAGGCCGATGCTGCCCGCTAGGTCCCAGATCCTGCTGCCGGTGCGCGCGAGCACCATCGTCGCCTCGTTCGCGCTCGCGCTGTTCCTCAATTTCCTGCCGTGGACGGACATGCGCGTGGTGCCGGACTTCGTGGCGCTGGTGCTTGCCTTCTGGTGCGTGCGCCAGCCGCGCCTGGTCGGCATCGGCATCGGCTGGAGCATCGGCCTGCTCGCCGATGCGGGCAACGGCGTGCTGCTCGGCCAGCACGCTCTCGCCTACTCGCTGCTCGCTTTCCTCGCCCTCTGGCTGTCGCGACGGATCCTGTGGTTCGGTCCGGGACTGCAGGCGCTGCACGTGGCGCTGATGCTGCTCGTCGCCCAGGCGGCCGCGCTGCTGGTGCGCCTCGCCGTCGGCGACCCGTTCCCGGGCTGGCCGGTGTTCGTGGGACCGCTCGCCGGCGCGCTGCTCTGGCCGGCGCTGACCTGGTTCCTGCTGCTGCCGCAGCGGCGCAGCGAGCGCGAGCAGGCCATCTAGTGGGCGCGGCCGAGCTCAGGAACTACGAGCGCGAGGTGGCGCAGTTCCAGCTGCGCATCGCGGTGGCGGGCTTCGCGGTGCTCGCGGCGTTCCTGCTGCTCGCCGGGCGCTTCCTCTTCCTGCAGGTGGTGCAGCACGACGTCTACCGCGCCAAGGCCGAGGAGAACCGCATCGCCATCGTCCCGGTGGCGCCCAACCGCGGCCTGATCGTCGACCGCAACGGCGCGGTCATCGCGCGCAACTATTCCGGCTATACGCTGGAGATCTTCCCGGGCCGCGTCGAGAGCGTCGAGCGCACCATCGACGCGCTCGCCGAGCTGATCGAGATCCAGCCGCGCGACCGCGCGCGCTTCAGGAAGATGCTCCAGGAGACGCGCAACGCCGAGAGCCTGCCGATCCGCACGCGCCTCTCGGACGAGGACGTGGCGAAGTTCGCCGCCAACCGCTACCGCTACGAGGGCGTCGAGATCAAGGCGCGCCTGTTCCGCCAGTACCCCTACGGTGACGTGGCCTCGCACGTGCTCGGCTACATGGGGCGCGTCACCCAGGACGACCAGGCGCGCTTCGAGGAGGAGGGCATCTCCGCCAACTACCGCGGCACCGACTACGTCGGCAAGGCCGGCGTCGAGGCGAGCTACGAGCAGGACCTGCACGGCACCACCGGCTTCGAGCAGGTCGAGATCGACGCCGCCGGGCGCGGCATCCGCACGCTCTCGCACACCGCCCCGGTCTCGGGCAACGACGTCACCCTCACGCTCGACATCCGCCTGCAGCAGGTGGCCGAGCTCGCCTTCGGCGAGCGCCGCGGCGCGCTGGTGGCAATCGAGCCTGCCACCGGCGGCGTGCTCGCGCTCGTCTCGAAGCCCGGTTTCGATCCCAACCAGTTCGTGGACGGCATCGATCCGCAGTACTGGGCGGAGCTCAACACCTCGCCCGACAAGCCGCTCAACAACCGCGCCATCTCGGGCGTCTATCCGCCCGGCTCGACCTTCAAGCCCTTCATGGCGCTCGCCGCGCTGCAGCTGGGCAAGCGCACGGCGCGCAGCACCATCGTCGATCCCGGCTACTTCGTCTTCGGCGACCGGCGCTTCCGCGATTCCAAGCCCGGCGGCCACGGCATCGTCGACCTGCACAAGTCGATCGTCGTGTCCTCCGACGTCTACTACTACCAGCTCGCCAACGACATGGGCATCGACGCCATCGCCGGCTTCATGCGGCACTTCGGCTTCGGCGCACGCACCGGCGTCGACCTGCAGGGCGAGGCGCTCGGCGTGCTGCCCTCCCCGGAATGGAAAGCGAGGCGCTTCCGCCGCCCCGCCGACCAGCGCTGGTACCCCGGGGAGACGATCTCGATCGGCATCGGGCAGGGCTACAACGCCTATACGCCGATCCAGCTCGCGCTCGCCACGGCGACGCTCGCCAATGGCGGCACGATGTACCGGCCGCGCCTGGTCGAGCACGTCGACCGCCCGCGCGGCGGCGCGCGCCGCTACGTCGAGCCCGAGCTCGCGCACAAGGTGCCGGTGCGCGCGGATTACTTCGAGTTCGTCAAGCGCGCCATGGCGGGCGTCAACAAGGAGGGCACCGGCGCGCGCGCCTTCGCCGGCGCGCAGTACACGAGCGGCGGCAAGACCGGCACCGCGCAGGTGATCGCCATGAAGCAGAACGAGAAGTACGACGAGTCCAAGGTCGCCGAGCGCTTCCGCGACCATTCGCTGTTCATCGCCTTCGCCCCGCTCGAGAGTCCCCGCATCGCCCTCGCGGTGGTGGTCGAGAACGGCGGCTTCGGGGCGCGTGCGGCGGCGCCGATCGCGCGCGCCGTGCTCGACTACTTCCTGCTCGGCAAGGTGCCCTCGGGCATGGACCCGGCGCCAGAGGACGAGGACGCCGAGCGGGCGGGCAACGACTGATGGAGCTCGCGCGCCTCCCCCTGCGCCGCGTCGGCCTGCGCCTCGCCGAGGGCATCGACCCGGCCCTGGTCGTGCTCATCGTCTCGCTCTCGATGCTGGGCCTCGCCGCGCTTTTCTCCGCCGCCTACCAGAACCCGGCGCGCCTGACGAACCAGCTCGCCAACCTCGGGGTCGCGCTGGTGGCGATGTGGTGCGCGGCGCAGATCCCGCCGCAGACCCTGATGCGCTTCGCGGTGCCCGCCTATGCCATCGGGCTCGCGCTGCTGGTGGCGGTGGCGCTCTTCGGCGACGTGGTGAACGGCGCGCGCCGCTGGCTTCACATCGGCATCGGCCGCTTCCAGCCTTCCGAGATGATGAAGCTCGCGCTGCCGATGATGCTCGCCTGGTATTTCCACAAGAACGAATCCACCCTGCGGCTGCGCCATTTCGCCGTCGCCGCGCTGCTGCTCGCCGTTCCGGTCGGCCTCATCCTGCGCCAGCCCGACCTCGGCACCTCGGCGCTGGTCGGCGCGGCCGGCTTCTACGTGATCTTCTTCGCCGGGCTGAGCTGGCGGGTGATCGGCGGGCTCGCCGCCCTGGGCGCGGCGGCGGTGCCGCTGCTCTGGCCCTTCCTGCACCCTTACCAGCAGCGCCGCGTTTTGACGCTCCTCGACCCGACGGCCGACCCGCTCGGCGCCGGCTACCACATCATCCAGTCGACCATCGCGGTCGGCTCGGGGGGCCTCTCGGGCAAGGGCTGGCTGAACGGCACGCAGGCGCACCTCGAGTTCATTCCCGAGCGCGACACCGACTTCATCTTCGCGGTGTACTCCGAGGAGTTCGGCCTGATCGGCAACGTGGTGCTGCTCGTCCTGTATGCGCTGCTCATCGGCCGCGGGCTGGTGATCGCCGCCAACGCCGCGACCGTGTTCGCGCGGCTCCTCGCCGGCGCCGTCTCGCTCATGTTCTTCACCTATGCCTTCGTCAACATGGGCATGGTGTCGGGGATCCTCCCCGTGGTCGGGGTGCCCCTGCCCTTCCTCTCCTACGGCGGCACGGCGCTGCTCACGCTCTTCATCGGCGCGGGCGTCCTCATGAGCGTCAACCGGCACCGAAAGCTCGTCCAGACCTGATCGGCGGGTGTGTTTGCGGCGCAGCACCATTTTTTGAAAGCCGCTACCGCATCATGAAATGATGATGCCGTAAGGCACTGTAAATCCTTGTTTTGTTGCAGCAGAAATGATCCGAATGGCGTGTTGCTGCGCGCCATCACCCTGTCCACACTTTGACCATTCGCCATCTCTTGGAGGAAGCATGGACAAGCGACAAGAAGACGCCCGGGAACTTGAGCAGGAATGGGCGCAGGACCCCCGCTGGAAGGGCGTGAAGCGCGGCTACAAGGCGGAGGACGTGGTGCGGCTGCGCGGCAGCATCGCCGTCGAGCACACCCTCGCGCGCCGCGGCGCGGAGAAGCTCTGGCGCCTGATGCACGAGCGG
>CBDDRQ010000258.1:0-3506 GCA_965233125.1 uncultured bacterium | reverse complement strand
CGGGGGCTCGACGCCGCGCGAGAGCATGCCCGAGATCGTGCAGCAGCTCATGCTCGCCGCGCCGAACACGCATTTCGTCATCCTCGCGCAGGCGATCCTCTACCGCGGCGCGGGCCTCGCCATCGTCTGGCCGCATTTCGCGGCCCTTGCCGGGATCGGCACGGGACTCTTCGCGCTGTCGCTGGCGCGCTTTCGTAGGACCCTTGATACGATGGCCTGAGCGGGGGACGCAACATCGTGGATATCCTCGCGCACGGCCTTTGGGCCGCGGCGCGATGCGTGCCCGTGAACGGGCGCAAGCTCCATTGGTAAGAGTCGCTTGGCAATCGGACGTCTCTAAGGTTTCGGTAAGCCGGATTCCTTCATCGCCGTGGACGAGTAGCTGAATCTGATCACCGAGTGGTTGCTTTCGGCATCCTCACAGATTTCCGACGACTAATTTCAGCTGCCAGTGCCCAGTGCAGGATCCAGCCGACCGACGTACACAGCCATGCCCCCGGGCTGGATACGCCGCCCCCGGGCGGACCCGAGGCGCAGGGGTCGAAGGCCGCGCCATGAGCGGCCGCGCAGCTCTCGGCGGAGTGCTCCTCGCCGTCCTTGCCGGCTGCTCGTTCGCGCCGCCCTACGAGAGGCCGGCCTCGCCGGTGGAGGATGCCTATCCCGCGGCGGGCGGCGTCGTCATGCCCGGGGCCGCGGATGCGCCGCAGCCTGGGGCCCCGCCCGCGCGCCTCGCGCCCGACATCGGCTGGCAGGAATTCTTCGGCGATGCGCGGCTGCGTGCGCTGGTCGAGCTCGCGCTCGCCCACAACCGCGACCTGCGCCTTGCCGCGCTCAACGTCGAGGCGGCGCGCGCGCAGTACCGCATCCAGCGCGCCGATCAGTTCCCCACCGTCGACGCCTCGGCCGAAGCCGTGCGCGAGCGCATCCCCTCCGGCCTTGCACCCGCGGGCGGAGCGACGGGCGTCATCGAGACCTACAGCGTCGGACTGGGCGTGTCCGCCTTCGAGATCGACCTTTTCGGCCGGGTGCGCAGCCTGCGCGATGCGGCGCTCGCCCAGTACTTCGCGACCGACGAGGCGCGCAAGAGCGCCCAGCTCGCTCTCGTGGCCGCGGTCGCCAACGCCTACCTCGCCGAACGCGCGGCCGAGGAGCGCCTCGCCATCGTCGACGCTTCGGCGCGCACCTGGGAGGACACCTGGCGCCTGTCCCAGCTTCGCTACGAGTCGGGCGTCGGCTCGGCGCTGGATCTCGCGCAGTCGCGCACGCTGGTCGAGACCGCGCGCGCAGATCTCGCCGCGGCGCACCGCGAGCGCGCGCGCGCGCGCAACCTGCTCGCCTTCCTCGTCGGCAGGTCCCTACCCGCGGACCTGCCGGCGCCGCAGGCGCTCGGCGAGCAGGGGCTGCTCGCCGACATTCCCGCCGGGCTGCCCTCGGCGCTGATCGAGCGGCGTCCCGACATCCTCTCGGCCGAGCAGTCGCTGCGCGCCGCGAACGCCGACATCGGCGCCGCCCGGGCGGCGTTCTTCCCGCGCATCACGCTGACCGGCGTGCTCGGCACGGCGAGCGGCGAGCTCTCGGGGCTGTTCGAGGCCGGCAGCCGGTTCTGGAGCTTCGGGCCGCAGATCGCGCTGCCCATCTTCGACGGCGGGCGCAGCGCCGCCGGGCTGGACTTCATCCAGGTGCGCCGCGACGCCGCGGTGGCGCAGTACGAGCAGGCGATCCAGGCGGCGTTCCGCGAAGTGGCGGACGGTCTTGCCGCGCGCTCGACCCTCGACCAGCAGATCGCCGCGCAGCTCGCGCTGGTGGAGGCGTCGGCACAGCGCTACAGGCTGAGCGAGCTGCGCTACAAGAGCGGCGTCGAGAGCAACTTCAACCTGCTCGACGCGCAGCGCTCGCTCTATGCGGCGGAGCTGGGGCTGCTGCAGACCCGGCTGCTGCGGCTCACCAGCCTCGTCGACCTCTACAAGGCGCTGGGCGGCGGCTGGCGGCGCGAGGACGACGCGCCGCGCTAGGCGCGCGCATGGCCAGAAACACCCAAGAGGAAGCGCGGCGCACGCGCGAGCGGCTGCTCGACGCGGCCATCGCGGTGTTCAGCGCACACGGCGTGGCGCGGCCCTCGCTGAGCGAGCTCGGCACGCGCATCGGGATGACGCGCGGCGCGGTTTACGTGCACTTCCGCAACAAGGCCGACGTGCTGATCGCGCTCTTCGAGCGCGAGCGTTTTCCCTGGCACGCGATCGGCGCGTCGGAGAGCGAGGCGGTTGGCCGCGACGCGTTGCAGGCGCTGCGCAGCGCGCTGGTCGAGCTGCTGCGCTACGTGAGCGCCACGCCCAAACGCGTTCGCACTCTGAACCTCCTCTTCCACAAAGTGGAGCTGTCGGGCGAAAACGCGCGCCTCGTGCGCCGGCTCAGGGCCGCGAAGGAGGAGGGTGATCGAAGCATCGGGCAACTGCTCGCCCTCGCCGCAAAGCAGCGGCGCGTCAGGCCGGATCTCGATATCGCGCTCGCGACGCGCTTCGTCGCCACGGGCATCAACGGCGCGATCTGGAGCTGGTCGTTCGAGCCCGCCGCCTTCGATATCGCCACCGACGCCGAGCGGGTCGTCGACGCGCTGCTCCTGCCGCTGCGCCGCGGCGACTGCCTGTCGCGGCGCGCCAGGGGACGGCTCCGGCGGTGATGAGCTCCCAGCCTGCGCGGGCCGGGGCCTGCCTGCTTGTCGCCATCGCGCTCGGCGCTTCCGGTGCCGCTTCCGCCGAATGCGTGGGCATCGAAGAGGACGCCGAGCGCCTGGGCTGCTACGACCGCGCCGCGGGGCGCGCCGCCCCCGAAGTGCCTTTCTCGCGCGCTGCTCTTTCGGCGTGGGAAGCGCGCATCCGTTTACCCTCACCGGTCGCCGGCCGACCTACCTCACGTACAGCAGGCTGAGCTCGGTCAACCGGGCGCCCTACGCATTCTCCGGGGGCGGCGAGGCGATCTCGAACGAGGAGCTCAAGCTGCAGTTCAGCCTCCAGACCAAGGCGGCCGACAACCTGCTCGGCGGCAACGGCGATCTCTGGTTCGCCTATACCCAGGTGTCGTACTGGCAGGCCTTCAGCGAGGAGGCGTCGTCGCCGTTCCGCGAAAGCAACCACGAGCCTGAGGCCTTCGTGTCTTTCCTCACCGACTACCGCGTGCTCGGCTTCAAGCTTCGCGCCGTTAGCGCGGGTATCGTGCACCAGTCGAACGGCCGCTCGCAGCCGCTGTCGAGGAGCTGGAACCGGCTTTACGGCGAGCTGCAGTTCGTGCGCGGTGCCTTCGGGCTGAGCGTGAAGCCGTGGGTGAGGATCGAGCGCGGCGGCACCGACGACAATCCCGACATCGAGGACTACCTCGGGCGCTACGAGCTGCGCGCGTCCTACGAGCGCGGCGGACACCTCTTCGGCGTGATGCTGCGCAACGCGCTCGAGCGGCGCTACAACACCGAGCTTTCGTGGTCGTTTCCAATCGCAGGACGGCTGCGCGGGCTG
>CBDDRQ010000257.1:0-2841 GCA_965233125.1 uncultured bacterium | reverse complement strand
CTCGAGAACAAGATGGCCGTGCTGCTCGGCGGCCGCGCCGCCGAGCAGGTGGTGTTCGGGCACCTCTCCACCGGCGCGGCGGACGACCTCGCCAAGGTGACCGACATCGCGCGCAGCATGGTGATGCGCTACGGCATGGTGCCCGCCCTCGGCAACGTTGCCTACGAGGAGGAAAGGTCGCCGTTTCTTGCGAATCAGATGTTTCAGAAAAGCCGCGAATACAGCGAGCAGACCGCGCGCGAGATCGACGTCGCGGTGCGCGAGATCGTCAAGCTCGCCTACGACAAGGCGCTCGCGATCCTGACGAGAGAAAAGGAAGTGCTGGAGCGCTGGGCGCGCAGGCTGCTCGAGAAGGAGACGCTGGTCGAGGCCGAGCTCGCCGAGCTCAGCCGCTCGATAGCACCCGCCACGTAAGGACGCCGAGCGCCGTGGCGGCGATGGCGCCGAAGAGATGCGTGGCGGAGTGCACCAGCGCCGCCCCGTAGCGCGCCGCCTGCAGCAGCTGGACGGACTCGGCCGAGAAGGTCGAGAAGGTGGTGAGCGCGCCGAGGAAGCCGGTGATGACGGCGAGGCGCCACTCGGGGTTGATTTCCGAGGAAGAGAAGAAGGCGACGGCGATGCCGACCGCGTAGCCGCCGCCGATGTTGGCCGCCAGCGTGCCGAGCGGCAGGCTCGGGACGACGGGATTCAGCCAGGTCGTCAGGCCCCAGCGCAGCCAGGCGCCCAGCATCGCGCCGACGCCCACGGCGACGAATGCGCTCAAACGGCTTTCTTCGCCGCGCCCTGCCAGCGCTGCGCCGCGTCGTCGTCGGAGGCGCGTGCCTCCACCCAGCGCGCGCCCTCGGGCCGGTGTTCCTTCTTCCAGAACGGCGCGCGCGTCTTGAGGTAGTCCATGACGAACTCGCAGGCGGCGAAGGCGTCGCCGCGATGCGCGCTCGCCACCGCCACCAGCACAATCTGGTCGGAGGGCTTCAGCTCGCCGTAGCGGTGGATGACCGTGCAGTCCATCACCTGCCAGCGGGATTGCGCCTCCTCGACGATCTTGCGTATCGCCGCTTCCGTCATCGCCGGATAGTGCTCGAGCGTCATCGCCACCTCGCGCACCACGCCGACAAAGCTTGCGATTGCCCCCACCTGTGAGTTCCCGACCAGGGCGCGCATTTCGGCCCCGGCATCGAAATCCTTCTCCTGCACCGAGACCTTCATCCGCCGGTCACCGGGGGGAAGAATGCCACTTCGTCGCCGCCCTTGATGCCGGCCGTTGGCGCGACCATGTCCTGGTTGACCGCGATGCGCACCAGCGCCCTGTCGGCGAACGCTTTCTCATAAGGGCCGCCTCGCGACCTGAGGTGCGAGCGCAGGCCCGCCACGGTGCTCACGCCCGCGGGCAGCTCGATCTCCTCGGCCGAGGTGCCGAGCTGCTCGCGCAGCCCGGCGAAGAAAAGCACTTTCACTTTCACCAGTAAAGCTCCGAGTAAGGCAGGAAGCGCACCAGCTCGCCCTTCCGGATCGCGCCTCCGGCGGGGTTGTCGACCAGCCCGTCCGCCCAGGCGGTCGAGGTCAGCACCGCCGAGTCCTGCGTCGGGTAGAGCTCGAGCCCACCCTGCGCGTTCCATTTTACGCGCAGGAACTCGCGCCGCGCGTCGGGCTCCGGCCAGTCGAAGTCCGCGCGGGCATCGATGGCCCTGGGTGCCACCTCTTTCATCCCCTGGGTCCTGAGGAGAAAGGGCCGCACGAAGATCAGGAACGTGACGAAGCTCGAGACCGGGTTGCCCGGCAGGCCGATGAACGATGCCTTTTGCACGACGCCGAATGCAAGCGGACGCCCCGGCTTCATGGCGATCTTCCACATCAGGAGCTTCCCCTCGGCCTCCACCGCCGGCTTGACGAAATCCGCGTCGCCCACGGAGACGCCGCCGGAAGTCACGATCACATCGCATTCCGCCGCGGCGCGGCGCAGCACCTCGCGCGTCGCCTCCAGCGTGTCGGGAACGATGCCGTAGTCCTCGAGCTCGCAGCCGAACACCTCCGCGAGGCCCCGCAGCGTGAAGCGGTTGGAGTTGTAGATGCGCCCCGGCGGCAGCGGCTCGCCGGGCATCACCAGCTCGTCGCCGGTGAAGAAAAGCCCGAGCCGCACCTTGCGGAACACGGGAAGCGTCTTGATGCCCACGGACGCCGCGAGGCCGGTGTCCTGCGGCAGCAGGCGCTTGCCCGCCGGCAGGATCTCGCCGCCCTCTTTCACGTCGCTGCCGGTGAGACGGATCCACTCGCCCTTTCTTGGTTGCCTTTTCAGAATGACCTGATCACCCTGGATTTCGCAGTGTTCCTGCATCACCACCGCGTCCGCACCCGGCGGTATCGGCGCGCCGGTGAAGATGCGAGCAGCGGTACCAGGCTCCAGCGGCTTCCCGACGCTGCCAGCCATGATTTTCTGGGCTACGCGCAGCTTGTTCCCGTCGGAGATTCGAACCGCATAGCCGTCCATCGCACTGTTGTCCATGGGCGGCACGTCCATGGTGGAGCGCTGCGGACGCGCGAGCACGCGGTTCGTCGCCTCGAGCGTGGGCACTTCCTCGATCTCCTGCACCGGCCTCGCGCCGGCGAGGAGCTGCTCGAGCGCGGCATCGACGGAAAGCAGCCCCTGATTCACGCCGATTCCAGTTTTTTCAGAATGAATTCGGAAATTGAATCTGCATCGTTCAGGTCGAGGAGCGGCAGCTTGGTGTCGACCTTCCCGTCGCTCGCGACGCCGACGATGTGCGGATCGTTCGGGTGCAGCAGGCCCTCGCCGGTCTCGGCGCGCCAGACTTCGAGCTTCGGGATCGGCGCGTGCTTGAAGCC
>CBDDRQ010000256.1:0-10759 GCA_965233125.1 uncultured bacterium | reverse complement strand
GCTGCTCAAGCAGCAGGCCGGCATCGACATCCTGCACGTGCCGTTCAAGGGCGGCGCCCAGGCCTATCCGGAGGTGATGTCGGGGCGCGTCGAGCTGCAGCTCGACCCCACCTTCGGCATCAACCGCCACGTGCAGGCGGGTAAGATGAAGGGCATCGCGGTCACCAGCAGCAAGCGCGACCCGCAGGCCCCCAGCGTGCAGGCGGTGGCGGAGACCATCCCGGGCTTCGAGGTGCTCTCCATCAACGGCATCGTGGTCGCCGGCAAGACGCCGCGCGCGCTCGTGGACCGGCTGAACGCCGACTTCCGCAAGCTGCTCACCCAGCCCGACGTGGCGAAGCGCATGGAGGGCTTCGGCATCACCGTGGTCGGCAACTCGCCCGACGAATTCGCGAAATTCATCCGCGACGAGATCGCGCGCTGGACCAAGGTCGCCAAGGCCGCCAACATCAGCCTCGACAAATAATGCGCCGGAAGCTGCGCAGCAACCTCGCGCCGGGCACCCCGGTGTGGGCCGGGCGGCGCGCCCAGTGGCGCGCCCTCGGCCTCACCGACGCGGACATGGAGAAGCCCAAGATCGCGGTGGTCAACTCCTCCTCCGAGCTCTCGAGCTGCTTCAGCCACCTCGACGGCGTCGCCGCGGAAGCGAAGAAGGCGATCCGCGCCGCCGGCGGCCTGCCCTTCGAGATCCGCACCGCGGCTTCCAGCGACTTCGTCACCTGCGCCGGGCGCGGCGGCGCCTACATCCTGCCCACGCGGGAGCTGATCGCCGCCGACATCGAGGTGCAGGTCGAAGGGGCGCTCCTCGACGGCATGCTCTGCCTCGCCTCCTGCGACAAGACCGCGCCGGGCCAGATGATGGCGGCGGGGCGGCTCAACGTGCCGACCATCGTCGTGCCCTGCGGCTACCAGCAGAGCGGCGAGTACAAGGGCCAGCACGTCGACATCGAGGAAGTCTTCCTGAAGTCCGCATATGTGTCTTCAGGATCAGTCGATCTAAGAGAAGTCACGGAAATGGCAGACGTCGCGGTGCGCTCGCCGGGCGTGTGCGCGGGCATGGGAACGGCGAACTCGATGCACATCGTCGCCGAGGCGCTGGGCATGACGCTTCCCGGCGCGGCGCCGGTGGCGGCGCTCAGCCCGAAGATGATGGACGACGTGCGCGCCGCCGGGTCGCGCATCGTCGAGATGGTGTGGCAGGACCTGAAGCCGCGCGACATCCTCACGCGCGAGGCGATCGAGAACGCGGTCATGGTGGTGCTCGCGCTCTCGGCCTCCATCAACTGCGCGAAGCACATCCAGGGCGTCGCGAGCGAGGCCGGGCTCGACATCGATGTCTATGCGCTGCTCGAGAAGTACGGCCCCAAGGTGCCGCTGCTCGCGGCAATCCGTCCCAACGGCGCGGGCCTCATCGAGGAGCTCGAGGCCGCCGGCGGCTGCCGCGCGGTGATGAAGCAACTGGAGTCTGTTCTCCACAAGAAAGTCCTCAACGTCAGCGGCGAGACGCTGGGCGAGATTCTCAACGGCGTGAAGGTCGACGAGAAAGTCATCCGCCCGCTGGACCGGCCGCTCTCCACCCGCCCGACGCTCAACATCGTGCGCGGCAGCCTGCTGCCCGGCGGCGGCATCGTGCGCATCGGCGGCGTGGGCGAGCGCAAGCTCTCGCACCGCGGGCCGGCGAACATCTTCCATTCGCGCGAAGAGGCCTTGCAGGCGATAAAGAAGAACGAGATCAAAAAGGGAGAAGTCGTCATCCTCCGGGGCCTGGGCGTGGTCGGCGGTCCGGGCATGGCGATGACCTCCGCGGTGGTGTTCGCGCTCGACGGCGCGGGCATCGTGAACGATGTGGCGGTGATCACCGAGGGCCAGCTCTCGGGCCTGGTGAACATGGGCCTGGTGGTGGGCGAGGCCTCGCCCGAGGCGGCGGCCGGCGGGCCGCTCGCGCTGCTCGAGAAAGGCGACATCGTCTCGATCGACGTGGAGAAGCGCGAGGTCAACCTGGAGGTTCCCGCCGCGGAGCTCGAGGCGCGCGGCGCGCGCATGGGCAAGTTCGGCGCGCAGAACGAGCGCGGCTGGCTTTCGGTGTACCAGCGGACGGTGCGGCCCGTGCACGAGGGCGCCGTGCTGATGAAGAAATGAGCAGGACCATCCAGGAAAAGCCGCGCGCCACGCCGGTCTTCGGCGAGTTCGACGTGGTGGTGGTCGGCGGCGGGCCGGCGGGCATCGTCGCGGCCACGGCCGCCGCGCGCGCCGGGCGCTCGACGATCCTCGTCGAGCGCTACGGGTTCCTGGGCGGCGCCGGCACCGCGGCGGGGCTCTCGACTTTCTGCGGCCTGCACGCCAACGTCGAGGGCGAGCATCGCCGCGTGGTGCGCGGCCTGTGCGACGAGGTGATCGAGCGCCTGGAGAAGATGGACGCGCTCACCCCGCCGCACCTCTCGGTGCAGAACCGCATCCAGGCGCAGGCCTACGACATCTCCGCCTACAAGATCGCCGCCGACGAGATGCTGCTCGCGGCCGGCGCGAAGCTGCTCTTCCACGCCTTTGCCGTCGCCGCGGTGATGAAGAGCGAGCGCGAGATCGAGGCGGTGATCGTCGAGACCAAGTCGGGGCGCCAGGCGATCCTCGGCAGGACGTTCATCGACTGCTCGGGCGACGGCGACCTCGCCGCGTGGGCGGGCGCGCCCTACGAGGTCGGCGACGGCAAGGGCAACATGCTCTATCCCTCGACCATGTTCCGCATCAACGCGGTCGACCCGGAGAAGGCGGGCCGCGCCTGGGAGCTGATCCCCAAGCTCATGGACGAGGCCGAGGCGAAGGGCCGGCGCTTCCCGCGCAAGAAGCCGATCGTGCGTCCGCAGCGCGACCCGATCGAGTGGCGCGCCAACCTCACGCAGATCAGGAACGCCGACGGCACGGCAGTGAGCGGCATCGACGCCGGGCAGCTCTCCGCGGGCGAGGTCGAGGGCCGGCGCCAGTGCTGGGACGTGTTCGAGTTCATCCGCGCAGTGACGCCGGGGTTCGAGAAGTCCTACATCGTCGAGATCGCGCCGCAGATCGGCATCCGCGAGACCCGGCGCGTGAAAGGCGAGGCCATGGTGAGCGAGGACGACATCCTCGAATGCCGCGACTTCCCCGATGCGATCGGCGTGCAGGGCTGGCCGGTGGAGGCGCACATCGCCGGGGACGTGAAGTTCGTCTTCGCGCGCAAGCCGCGCGGCTTCAACCAGCTTCCCTACCGCATGGTCGTGCCCCTCGGCGTCGAGAACCTGCTGGTCGCCGGGCGCTGCGCCTCCATGACGCACGAAGGCCAGTCCTCCGCCCGCGTCACAGGGCCCTGCTTCGTGATGGGGCAGGCGGCCGGCACCGCCGCGGCGCTCGCGCTGCAGAAGGGCGTCTTGCCCAGGGCGCTGGAGATCAAAGGCCTCCAGGAAGCGCTCGAGCGCGACGGGGTCTACCTTGGCAGGACATGGTGAGGGGAATTAACCTGTGACTGGAAGTGTCCTACTCCACATGAGAGCTGCCGCCCTCGTACTCCTCCTCTTCCTTGCGGGCTGCGTGAGCGACGGCCGCAGCCTGGCGCCCAGCGTCCACGACGCCGCCGCGGTGCGCGCCGAGATGGGCGCCCCGGCCGAGGTGCTGAAGGCGCCGCACGGGGGCGAGGTCTGGTTCTATCCGCGCGGCCGGGTCGGCCGCGAAACCTGGCGCGCCGAGATCGGGCCCGACGGCAAGCTGGTGCGCGAGGTGGAGCAGGTGCTCGACGAGAAGAACTTCGACCGCATCCTCGACGGCAAGACCACGCGCGAGGAGCTGCGCCTGATGCTCGGGCCGCCGGTGCAGGAGTGGATCGGGGTGAACGGCTGGGAAATCATCTGGGACTACCCCTACCGCTGGGCGCAGATGCCCTGGATGCTGCATGTGGGCATCGACCAGAAGGGCGTGGTCACCAGCCAGTTCCGCCGCAACGACCTGAACGCCGCCGCCGAGCGCCTCTAGGCGGGCCAGCGCGCCGCGCGCTTTTCCACGAACGAAGCCAGTCCCTCGGCCGCCTCGCGGCTGCGGCGCTTCGCGGCGTGCTGCACGACGAGCCGCTCGAGCGCCTGCTCGCTCACGGCGCCCCAGGCGAGCTCTAGCGCCGCCGCCTTGGTCTGCGCGTTCGCCTCGGGGGCGTTCTTCAGCAGCTCGCCAACGATGCGCTCGCCTGCCGCGGCCAGCTCCGCCACGGGCACCACTTCGTGCGCGAGGCCGATGCGGCGCGCCTCCTGCGCGCCGAAGCGCTCGCCCGAGAGCGCGTAGCGGCGCACCTGGCGCGCGCCGATCGCGTCGGCGAGCTGCGGCAGGATGATCGCCGCCGTCAGCCCCCAGCGCGTCTCGCTGATCGAGAACACCGCGTCTTCCGCGGCGACGACGATGTCGCAGGCGGCGACGATGCCGGTGCCCCCGCCGAAGCACGCGCCCTGCACCAGCGCGAGCGTCGGCACGGGCAGGGTGTTGAGCCGGTGCACGGCGAGCGCGGTGGCGCGCGAGGCGCGCTCGTTCTCCTGCGCGGACTGCGCCGCCACCTGCATGATCCATTTCAGGTCCGCCCCGGCCTGGAAATGCCTGCCCGCGCCGCGCAGCACGAGCGCGCGCAGGCCGGGATGCGCGCCGAGCTCGTCCATCGCCTCGTGCAGCCCCGCGATGAGCGCCCCGTCGTAGGCGTTGTTGACCTCGGGGCGGTTGAGGGTAACCGTCGCGATCCCCCGCTCGTCCACGTTCCGCAGCACGGCGCTTTCCATCGGCAACCCTCTCTTTCTGTAGTGAAAATCCGACAAGCCGGTCGGCACGACGCTTGCTGCCACTCCCCGCACATGGTCTCTGGAGGTCGTATGGAGAAGCTGCAGCAGTGGCGTCGCAGGCAGGAAGGCAAGCTCGGCTGGATCCTGCTGTGGGCGATCGGCGTGCCAATCCCGGTGCTGTTCTTGCTGTTCCTGATGCGCGGCTGCACCTGACCGGCGCGATTTTCCCTTTTTACATTGGAGGCAAGCACATGAGCAAATTCCTGATAGCGGCGGGCGTCCTCGCGGGCGCCATCGGCCTTGCGGGCTGCGAGAGCATGTCGAGCGAGGAAAAAGGCACGGTGGGCGGCGCGGTGGTGGGCGGCGCGGTCGGCTCGGCGGCGACCGGCGGCAGCACCATCGGCACCATCGGCGGCGCGGTCGGCGGCGGCTTCCTGGGCCGCGAGGCGGGCAAGGAGTACGAGGAGCGCAAGGACCGCTAGCGCGGTTTTCGCAGCCCGGGGAGGGGCGCCGCCGCGGCGCCCCTTTCTCTTTCTATAATGCCGCGCATGGGCAACCTGCGCGAGCTGAAGGACGCGACCACCGCCGAGCGCGCGGCGCGCGTCGACCTCGCCGCCGCCTTCCGGCTGGCGGTGCGCCTGGACCTGCACGAAGGGGTCTGCAACCACTTCAGCGTGATGCTCGACGGCGGGCGGTTCCTGCTGAACCGCTACGGGCTGCACTGGAGCGAGGTCACCGCCTCGAACCTGCTCACCCTCGATGCGCAGGGCCAGGTGCTGGAGGGCGAAGGCGAGTTCGAGAAGACCGCCTTCTACATCCATTCGCGCATCCATCTCGCGCATCCGCGCGCGGCGTGCGTGCTGCATACCCACATGCCGTACGCCACCGCGCTCACGCTGCTCGAAGGCGGGCGGCTCGCGATGGCCGAGCAGAACGCGCTGCGTTTCCACGACGACATCGCTTACGACGACCTCTACAACGGCCTGGTGGTCGACGACACCGAAGGCGACCGCCTCGCGCGCGCGCTCGGCACGAAGCGGGTGATGTTCCTTGCCAGCCACGGCGTCATCGTGGTGGGGGAGACGGTGGCGGACGCCTTCGACGCCATGTACTACCTCGAGCGCGCCTGCCGCCTGCAGGTGCTCGCGCGCTCGATGGGGGGGAAGCTGCGCACCGTCGCACCGGAGGTCGTTCGAAGAACTTACGAGCTCATGAGGGTCGATGCGCCGAAGTATGCCGGGGCGCATTTCGGCGCGCTGAAGCGCCTCCTCGAGCGCGAGGAGCCGGGTTATTCTCGCTGAAGCGGTGAAGTTGCGGCCCGCCGCGGCGGGAGACTTCCCCGCCATGCAGGCGATCTACGCGCACCACGTGCTGCAGGGCCTCGCCTCGTTCGAGGAGGCGCCGCCCCCGACCGACGAGCTGCGCCGCCGCCACGACGACGTCGTGAGCCGCGGGCTGCCCTGGCTGGTCGCCGATTTCGGCGGCGCCGTCGCCGGCTACGGCTACTGCGCCCCCTACCGCGCGCGCTCGGCCTACCGCTACGCCCTCGAGGATTCGGTCTATGTGCGCGAAGACATGCTCGGTAAGGGCGTGGGCAGCGCGCTCCTCGCCGAGCTCATCCGCCAGTGCGAGGGGCTCGGCTACCGCCAGATCGTCGCCGTGATCGGCGACAGCGCCAACGCCGCCTCGATCAACCTGCACGCCGCCTTCGGGTTCCTGCGCGTGGGCACCCTGCGCTCGGTCGGCTACAAGTTCGAGCGCTGGGTGGACAGCGTGCTCATGCAGCGCCCGCTCGGCAGCGGCGACGGCACCCCGCCTGCGCCGGGCGCCTGAGAAGGGGGCGGGGAGGGCACGAAGCTGCGATTGCTCCTGGCGGCGATGCTGATCGGCCATGCTGCCGCCGCCGACGCGGCGCCCGCCGCGTCGGGCAGGCACTGGCGCATCGCCATCGAGAGCATCGAATGCGAAAGCGCCGGAGCGGTGCTCGTGCTCGGGGCGAGGATCGCCTACACCGGGCCGAAGGGCCTGGTCGAGGCGCCCGTCAGCCGGCTCGTCGACGGCAAGGGCAGGCCTTACCTGCCGAAGAGCCTCGTGTGGCGCAGCGGCAGCAAGGCGCTCGCGCAATGGCTTCCCGCCGGCGGCCTGCGCCACGTGCAGTCCGAGCATGCCGCCGAGGTCGAGCTGAAGTTCGACGTGCAAGGCTCTACCACGCCGCTGCAGCTCGAGTTCGGCGACATCAAGGCTTTCTACCTCACCCGCAAGAGCGCTTCCGGCGTGGAAGGCGTGTGCAAGAATCTCCTAAAGCCCGGGCAGCTCGCGACGCCCCGCGCACCGCGCCCGTCGCGCGCGAAGCTGCGCGCCCGGGTCTATCGTGCCGCTTACCCCTGCAGCGAGCAGCCGGGAACCCTGCGCACCACTGAAGCCGATCATCCCCCGTACGCGCCCAGGCAGCTCCTGCTCCTCGGCCGCGGCTACCTGCCGGCCGCGCGCGAGGTCGAGCTCCCCATGGGAAAAGCGGCCGCGCAATCCTATGCCTACGTCGGCCTCGACGAGCTGAACGCCGTCGAGGACGCCGCGCGCCGGGCCATCGCGAGCGATTTCCCGCAGTACCGGACGAGCCTGGTCCCGGACCCGCCGGGCGCGCGCCGGGCAAAGCACTTCGCGTTCAACTGGGGCGCGCAGCGCGACCGCAGCGGCAACGAGGTGTACTCGATCGGGATCTACGACGTCCGCCCGTGTGATATACGGCAATGATTCTGTCGAGCATTGACCGCCACCGATGCGCTGGCTGATAGGCTGCCTTCTCCGCTTTGCAAGAGGGCTTTGTGTCGCTGCACTCATGGCGACACCGATCTCAGTTTCAGCTTCGTGCGACAAGGACCCGGAGTGTGATGATGTTTCCGCATGGGCCGTTTTCACGCGGGTTGCTCTGCGGCAATCGGTCTCGGGATCCGACAAGGCCATAGAGTGGCTGGGTTCGTTCGACCACGAGACCCTTGATGTGTCCATCGACATAGCCACGCACGGCGCCAAGGAGCCGATGGCGGGAACCGTCGGCCTGGTCGGCGGCCAGGTCATGCTGACCAGGGGACTCAGTCTCCAGCCCGGCCGTGAGATCGATGCTCTCGATGCGCCCGTCCTCAGCATGCGGTTGGTGATGATCCTGCTGAAACGAGCTTTTCCGAAGGGCCCCGGCGAGATCGTGGGGCCGACGGACGTCGACCAGGCGGGCCGAGTCGGCATCAAGTACGCAACGCCGAGCGCGAGCGGCTACATCCCTGCGCCATGGCATGTGAAAGGGAAAGTGAGCCGGCTCGCCGACGGCACGCTTCCCTTCGAGCTGGCGCTTTCCTTTCCATTGCAGCGGCAAGACAAGCAACGCGGCAGCCTCACCATCAACATGAAGGGCGAGCTGGCGATGCTCGGCCGGCCTGTCTTCCGGGACACCGATTCCCTGGAGGGATGGACGACCTATGGGCTCGGGCCGCAGCAAACCAAGCAGGGGAGCAGCACTATCCTGGACTACGGCGCAAAGCCGCAGGAAGCTACGCGCTACAGGACCATAGGGGACGTCCGGGCCTTCATCGCTGCGGAGAACCACCCTGGCGTCAGGGATGCAACCAAGGATTTCACGGGCTTCTGGAAGAAGAAGTGCGACGAACCTTTCGGCCTCCAGATCAAGCCCTATGGGGACGAGGGCAAGTACTCGATTGTTTTCTGCGGACCCGGCGGTTGCGGCGACCCCTCGGAGAGTCGCCCCACGTTCATCACAGGGGACAAGAGGTATGAAGTCGTCAGCGAGGCCGAGCTGATAGAGATCGCCCGCTCCGGAGACCGCGAAACGTATTACCGCTGCACGAAGGACACGAACCCCGTGCTGAATCGGCGATAGGGGCTGGACGGATGCCGGCCATGGAAAGACGGGCCGGAGAGGCCAAAATGGGTACGATCGTACCCATTTGGAAAGCTAGCCCACGGTCAAGACGAGCTTGCCCTTGACCTTGCGCGCAGCCATGAGCTGCAGGGCCTCGGCGGCCTGCGCGAGGGGCAGGGTCTGCGAGACGTGCGGGCGGAGCTTGCCCTCGCGGTACCAGGCGCCCAGCTGCCGCACGCTCTCGGCGAACTGCCTGGGCTCGCGGCGCGCGAAGTCGCCCCAGAAGACGCCGACCACGGCTGCGCCCTTGAGGAGGGCGAGGTTGAGCGGCAGCTTGGGGATTTCCCCGGCGGCGAAGCCCACGACCAGGAGGCGCCCGCGCCAGGCGATGGAGCGGAACGCGGCCTCGGTGTACGCGCCGCCGACCGCGTCGTAGACGACGTCGACGCCGCGCCCGTCGGTGAGCGCCTTGATGCGCTCGCGCAGGTCCTCGTCCGCGTAGTTGATCGTCGCGTCGGCGCCGTGCCCCCTGCACACGGCGAGCTTGTCGTCGGTGGAGGCGCAGGCGATGACGCGCGCGCCGAGCGCCTTGCCGATCTCCACGGCGGCGAGGCCGACGCCGCCCGCGGCGCCCAGGACGAGGAGCGTCTCGCCGGCTTCGAGCGCGCCGCGGTCGCGCAGCGCATGGTCGGAGGTGCCGTAGGTGAGGAGGAACGCTGCGCCGCTCGGGAAATCCATGCCCTCGGGAAGGGGCAGCAGGCGCGCGGCGTCGGTCTTCACCTCCTCGGCGAACGCGCCGTAGGTCGTGAACGCGATCACCTTGTCGCCGGGCCGGAAGGCTTGCACGCCCTCGCCGACCTCCTTCACCACGCCGGCGAGCTCGCTCCCCGGCGAGAACGGCAGCGGCGGCTTGAACTGGTACTTGTTCTGGATGATGAGGACATCGGGAAAGTTGACGCTCGCCGCCTTCACCGACACCACCACTTCCCCGGGCCCCGGCAGGGGCGAGGGCAGCTCTTCGAACACCAGGGTTTCGGGCGGGCCGAACTGCTTGCAGAGGATGGCTTTCATGGCCATTAGAATGCCACACATGCCGAAACTGAAAACCGACGACGGCGTCGCGCTCCACTACGAGGAGGCGGGCGCCGGAACCCCGATCGTGTTCGTGCACGAGTTCGCGGGCGACCATCGCAGCTGGGAGCCGCAGCTGCGCTATTTCTCCCGCCGCTACCGCTGCGTCGCCTACAGCGCGCGCGGCTATCCGCCCTCCGACGTGCCCGAGAGCTTCGAGCGCTACTCGCAGGAGCGCTCCCGCGACGACGTGCGCGCGGTGCTCGACGCGCTCAAGCTCGAGCGCGCCCACGTGGTCGGGCTCTCCATGGGGGCTTTCGCCACGCTGCACTTCGGCATGGCTTATCCGAAGCGCGCGCTCTCGATCACGATGGCGGGCGTGGGCAGCGGCGCCCATCCCGCGCAGTACGAGAAGTTCCAGCAGGACTCCAGGGCCAACGCCGAGGAGATGCGCGCGAAGGGCATGGCCGCCTTTGCCGCGCGCTACGGCCACGGCCCGGCGCGCGTGCAGCTGCAGGCGAAGGATCCGCGCGGCTTCGACGAGTTCATCCGCCAGCTCTCGGAGCACTCGGCGCAGGGCTCGGCCAACACCATGCAGGGCTATCAGGGAAGGCGTCCATCGCTCTATGCTCTCGTGGAAGAGATCAAGAGAATTTCCGTTCCGGCACTGATCGTCGCGGGCGACGAGGACGACATCACCATCGAGACTTCGCTCATGCTCAAGCGCGCCATCGCCACCGCCGGGCTGGCGGTGTTCCCAAAAACCGGCCACGCGATGAACCTCGAGGAGCCCGCGCTCTTCAACCGCACCCTCGAGGACTTCTTCTACCAGGTCGAAGCCGGGCGCTGGGCGCCGCGCGATGCGCGCAGCCCGGTCGCCTCGGTCTACGGGCCGGGAGGCAAGCCTTGAGCCTGATCGTCGAGAAGAAGGGCGCCGTGGGCTGGATCGTCTTCAACCAGCCGGCGAAGAAGAACGCCATCAACGACGCCATGTGGCGCGGCATCCCCGAGGCGATGGCGAAGTTCGACGCCGACC
>CBDDRQ010000255.1:0-17183 GCA_965233125.1 uncultured bacterium | reverse complement strand
TCCACGAGATCAAGGAGATCATGAAGAAGTCGCGCGAGATGGGCATGCAGACCTTCGACCAGGCGCTGTTCGACCTCTACGAGGCCGGGCGCATCAGCTACGAGGACGCGCTGCGCTTCGCCGACTCGACCAACGAGGTGCGCCTCAACATCAAGCTGCACGGCAAGGAGTCGAAGGACAAGGACCTCAGCAAGGGCATCGAGCACCTCGACATCGTCTGAGGGCCCGTCAAGCGCGCGGTTTCGCGGCCGGAACGAGGAACTCGACGGCCGCCTTGGTCATCTGCACGTCCACCATGCCGGCGACCTCGTGGGGGCCGGCGCTCTTCTTAGGCCGCAGCTTGTCGTCGATGTGCAGTGGCACGCCCGTCCACTCGATCTCCAGCTTCTTGCCGCGCAGGGTAGGCAAGACCGCAAGGCGCTCGCGGTTCTCCTGCCAGAGCTCAAGGTACTGAAGGAGCCGCGGCCGCTCCGCCTCGCTGACCAGCACCACGTCGAGCAACCCATCTCCGGGCTCGGCATCCGGGGCGAGGAACAGGCTCGGGCCGACGTAGCGCAGGTTGACCGCCTCGAGCAGCAGGTAATGCCCGGAGATGTCCTTGCCGTCCAGCCGCGCCGCGAGCTCGAGCGCCTCGCATTCCCCCGCGTACTCGCTCAGCCGCCGCAAGGCGCCATCCACCGCTTCGCCGGCGTGCTTGCCTTTCTGCCTCTTCGGCCTCTTGGCCGGCGGCTTCTCGTCCGAGCGCCCTAGAAGGCCGGCAAAAACTCCCACGCCGACGCTTTCGACGAAGGAACGCTCTCCCCACGGGCCCCCGGCCGCGCCGATGTCAAGCTTCACGCGGCGCGGGTCGTCCCAGCTGCGCACCAGCTCCTCGGGAGAGCGCTCGACCAGGCCGAGCGTGCGCGAGATGTTGTTGGCGGTGCCGGCGGGCAGCGCCGCCATCGGTACGTTGCGGCCGACCATGCGCCGGGCGACGCGCCCGACGGTGCCGTCGCCGCCGGCGGCGACGACCAGGTCGGCGCGCTTCTCCAGCGCCTTCGCCCAGTCGTCCTCCTTGGACGACTGATAGCGCACCGCGTGGCCGGCTGCCTCGAGCAGCGCCACCAGCTCCTTGGCGCCGCGCTTGTCGGTGCGCCCGGCCCCGGGGTTGTGGATGAGGGTGACGCGCACGCTAATTGCTGGAGACGGTCATCATGCGCATCCTCATCACGAACGACGACGGCGTCTATAGTCCGGGCATAGCCGCGTTGGCGCAGGTGGCTTCCCGGTTCGGCGAGGTGCGCATCGTCGCCCCCGACGTCGAGATGTCCTCGGCCGGCCACTCCATCACCGCCTCGCGGCCGGTCACCTACAAGCGCACCCCGCTGCCCGGCCTGGACGCCTACCGCGTCAACGGCACCCCGGGCGACTGCGTCATGCTCGGCTTCACGCTCTGGGAGGAGATCGATCTCGTCCTCTCCGGGATCAACATCGGCGCCAATCTCGGCAACGCCATCTGGCACTCCGGAACGCTCGCGGGCGCCAAGCAAGCCGCGCTCCTGGGCCTGCGCGGCATCGCTTTCAGCGCGCCGGCCACCGACCGCGAGCAGCCCGATTTCGAGCTGCTCAAGCCTTGGGTGGCCACCGTGCTCGAGGCGCTGCTCGACGCGCCCGAACTGCCGCTCGTGAACGTTAACTTTCCCGCCCGTGCGCCCCGCGGCACGCGCTGGACCCGCCAGTCGATGCGGCACTACGACGGCAAGGTGGTGCCCGCCAAGGACCCGATGGGCCGCACGCACTACTGGTTCACGGTAGTGCCGGTGGAAGGCACCGAGGAGGGCACCGACCGCTGGGCGGCCGAGCAGGGCTACGTGTCGATGACGCCGCTGCGCCTCGACCTCACCGACCACGCGCAGCTCGAGGAGGTGAGGAAGCTCGAGTCCTGGAAGAAGCTCAAGTTCGCTTGATCAGGATAGGGATCTCGGGCTGGCGCTATCCGCCCTGGCGCGGGGTGTTCTATCCCGAGGGCCTGGCGCAGCGGCGCGAGCTCGAGTACTGCGGCCGGCATTTCCCCACCGTCGAGATCAACGGCTCCTTCTACTCGCTGCAGCGGCCGCAGTACTACGAGCAGTGGTACCGCGAGACGCCCGCGGGCTTCGTCTTCGCGGTCAAGGGCTCGCGCTACATCACGCACCTGCTGAGGTTGACGAATATCGAGAAGCCGCTCGCCAACTTCTTCGCCTCGGGCGTCCTCGCCCTCGAGGACAAGCTGGGGCCGTTCCTGTGGCAGTTCCCCGAGACGTTCCGCTTCGACGCGCAGCGGCTGGAGACCTTCTTCCGGCTGCTGCCGCGCACCAGCGCGCAGGCCCTCGCGCTGGCGCGTCGGCGCGATGCCCGCATGACCGGCCGTTCGCGCCTCGCTATCGGCGCCGATCGCCCGCTGCGCCACGCGATCGAGATCCGCCATCCCAGCTTCGTCACCGATGACTTCGTTTTCTTGCTGAAGAGGACGGGCATCGGGCTCGTCGTCGCCGATACTGCCGGCAAGTGGCCGAAGCTCTTCGACCTCACGGCGGATTTCGTCTACGTGCGTCTGCACGGCGACGTGAAGATCTATGCCAGCGGCTACGGGTCTCGGGCGCTCGACGCATGGGCGCGGCGCATCCGCGCCTGGGACCGCTCGGGCCTGGACGTCTACGTGTACTTCGACAACGACGCGAAGGTGAAAGCGCCGTTCGATGCGCTGGCGCTGATGAGCAAGCTCGGCCGCGAAACCCGCCTACGGCCCGCCCGCCGACGGCAACCCCGCCTGGGGGGGCTTGCGGTGGCTGCCCGACACGATGTCGAAGCGGTATAGCCGGCACTCGAGCGCGCCGTTCCAGAGCGGCGTACGCGCCGAAGGCTCGAGCCGGATCAGCTTCGGCAGGCGCAGGTCGGCGGTAAAGATGAAGCAGCGCCAGCCGGCGAAGCGCTTCTTCAGCGCGTCGCCCAGCCTGGGATAGAAGCGCGCCAGCTCCTCGGGGCTGCCCATGCGCTCGCCGTAGGGGGGGTTGGCGAGCATCACGCCCCCCGGCGCGGGCGCCCGGCGCTCGAGCACGTCGGCCTGCTCGAGCTTCACCCAGCGCTCGACGCCCGCCTCGGCAAGATTGCGGCGCGCCGCGTCGATGGCTCTCGGGTCATTGTCGCTGCCGTGAATGACAGGGCTTGCCAAGCCGTCCTTTTTCTCGTGTCGCAGGCGATCCCACAGCGCCTTGTCGAAAACAGACAGCTTTTCGAAGCCGAAGCTGCGCTTCGCGCCGGGGGCGCGGCCGCGCGCCATCGCGGCGGCCTCGACAAGCAGCGTGCCGGCGCCGCACATCGGGTCGAGGAGCGCCTCGCCGGCCTGCCAGCCGCTCAGCATGACGATGCCGGCGGCGAGGTTCTCGCGCAGGGGCGCCTCGCCCGCGCCGCTGCGCCAGCCGCGCTTGAAGAGCGGCTCGCCGGAGGTGTCGAGGTAGAGCGTGGCCCGGGCGCCCTCGAGGAACGCGTGGATGCGCACGTCGGGATGGGCGCGATCGACATCCGGCCGCCGGCCGGCGTCGTCCCGGAAGCGGTCGCACACCGCGTCCTTGATGCGCAGCGTGGCGAACTCCAGGCTCTTCAGCGGGCTCTTCTGCGCGGTGACGTTCACGCGCAGCGTGCGCTCCACCGGGAAGTACTTCTGCCAATCCACGGCGCGTGCGGCCTCATAGAGATGCTTCTCGTCGCGGTAGTCGAACTGCGAGACTTTCCATAGCACGCGCGAGGCGATGCGCGACCAGAGGTTGACGGCATAGCAGGCGCTCCAGTCGCCGGAGAACGCGACGCCGCCCGGGACGACGGCAGCCTCCCGCCCTTTCAGGGATTCGATTTCCCCCAGCAGCAGCTTCTCGAGACCCCGCGGGCAGGTCGCGAAGAAGGACTCAGAAGGGCTTGAAGACAACCAGCAGCACCGTGACGATGAGCACGAGGACCGGAAACTCGTTGAACCAGCGGAACCAGACGTGGCTCCTGGCGTTGCGGCCGGCGGCGAACTCGCGCAGGAGCATGCCGCACCAGAGGTGGTAGCCGACGAGGATGGCGACGATCGCGATCTTGGCGTGCAGCCAGCTCGAGGAGCCGCGGAACCAGCCCAGCCACAGCCAGACGCCCAGCACGATGGTCAGCACCGCGCCCGGGGTCATGATGCCCCAGTAGAGCTTGCGCTCCATCACCTTGAAGCGCTCGATCGAGGTCGCGTCGCTCGCCATGGCGTGGTAGACGAACAGGCGCGGCAGGTAGAACAGCCCCGCGAACCAGGTCACCATGAAGATGATGTGGAAGCTCTTGACCCAGAGCATTACTTGAGCAGCCGCCGCCGCGTGAGGATGAGAGCCAGGTAGAAGCCGACGATAGCATAGCCGCCGAGCACGGCGAGGTGCAGCCAGAAGCCCGGCGCGAGCTCGCCCGCGAGCAGCGGCCGCACCAGCGCGACGCCGTGGTAGAGCGGCAGCGCCTTGGCCGCCGCCTGCACCGCGCCGGGGAACTGGTCGATGGGAAAGAACACGCCCGAGAGCATCAGCATCGGCGTGAGCACGATGGTCATGTAGTAGCTGAAGAAATCGTAGCCGCTGGCGAGCGCGTTCACCGCGAGCCCGAGCGCCGCGAAGGCAAGGCCGACCAGCACGATCACCGGCAGCGCGCCGATCGCGCGCCCCGGCGTGGTGTAGCCGAACGCCGCGACGATGAAGAGGATGCACGCCCCCGCGGCAAGCGCCTTGGTCGCCGCCCAGGCCCATTCCCCGGCGAGCACGTCGTCGAGCGTCATGGGCGTGTTGACGATCGCCTCCCAGGTGCGCTGCACGTGCATGCGCGAGAACGCGGAGAACAGCGACTCGAAGGTCGCGGCGTACATCGTCGCCGAGGCGGCGAAGCCGGCGGCGAGGAAGGCGAAGTACGACGTGCCGCCCATCTCTCCCAGCAGCGCGCCCAGCCCGTAGCCCAGGCCGAACAGCATGATCAGCGGATCGGCGAGGTTGCCCAGGATCGAGGGAACGGCGAGGCGCCGCCACACCAGCCAGTTGCGCCGCCACAGCGCGACCCAGCGCAGGCTCGGCTGCGGCAACGCGAAGCGGGAAGCGTTCATCAGTCCCTGAGGTCGCGACCGGTAAGCTTGAGGAAAACGTCCTCGAGGCTCGCCGGCCGATGCAAATAGGCGAGCTCGCTCTGCCCGGCGAGGCTTCTCAGTACCGGCTCGACGTCTTCGGCGTAGCAGAACACGGTGTCCCCGGCGCGCTCGACGCGCGCGCAGTGCGCGCGCGCGGAGGCCATCCACGCCTCGCTGCCCGGACCATGCACCTCCACCACCTGCGGCTCGATGTGCTCGGCGATGAGCGCGCGCGGCGTGCCCTGCACGATGATGCGCCCCCGGTCCATGATCGCGAGGCGGTGGCACAGCCGCTCCGCCTCCTCCATGAAGTGCGTGGTGAGGAGCAGGGTCTTGCCCTCGGCTGTAAGGCGGCGCAGGCGCTCCCAGATGAGGTGGCGCGCCTGCGGGTCGAGCCCGGTCGTGGGCTCATCCATCACCACCAGCTGCGGATCGTTGACGAGCGCGCGCGCGAGCGTGAGGCGCCGCTTCATGCCGCCCGAAAGCGTGTTGATGCGCGCCTCGCCGCGGCCGGCGAGGCCGGCGAACTCGAGCAGCTGCGGTACGCGCCCGCGCACGCGCTCGCCCGACAGTCCGAAATAGCGCGCGTAGACGACCAGATTCTCGGTGGCGGTGAAATCCGGGTCCAGGTTGTCGAACTGCGGTACCACGCCGACGCGGCTGCGCGCCTCGCGCGCGCGTCGCGGCACCGGCTCGCCCAGCAGGCGGATCGCTCCGGCGTCGGGCTCGATGAGCCCCAGGCAGAGCTTGAGCGTCGTGGTCTTGCCGGCACCGTTCGGGCCGAGCAGGCCGAAGCATTCGCCGGGCGCGACCTCGAGGTCGACGCCGGCGACCACCTCGAGCGCGCCGTACGACTTGCGCAAGCCCCGCGCCGAAAGCACGCTCATCGAACGTTTGCGGCGACGATGCCGCGAAGCACCTGCAGCTTGCGGTGGAAGAAGTGGTCCGCGCCCGGTACCAGCACCACCGGCAGCTCCTGCGGCCGCGCCCAGTCGAGCACGGCGGCGAGCGCGATGGTCTCGTCGTTCTCGCCGTGGATGACGAGCGTGCCGGCGGGCACCGGCGGCACCGGGAAGCTCGTCACTGCCACGCCGACGAGCACCACGCGCGCGGGCTTCACCCGCGTTGCCAGGATCGCCTGCATCGCGGCACCGAACGAGAAGCCCGCGAGAACGAAGGAACCCGTACTCATGAATTCAAGGACGGCGGCCAGGTCGTCGACCTCGCCCCGACCCTCGTCGAAGCTGCCCTCGCTCTGTCCGACGCCGCGGAAATTCGGCCGCCAGGCCTCGTAGCCGAGCTCGACGAAAGCGCGCGCGAGCGTTTGCACCACCTTGTTGTCGAGGGTGCCGCCGAAAAGCGGGTGCGGGTGGGCGATGAGGGCCTTGCCCTTCGCCGCGGCCCCGGGCGAATCGACCGCGCATTCGATGCGGCCGGCGGGGCCGGCGATGAACTCCCGGCGGGTGCTCGCCCGCATTACATCCGCAGGCGCTCGACGACCCGGCCGTTCTGCAGGTGCTCCTCGATGATCTCGTCGATGTCGGCGCGATCCACGTAGGTGTACCAGACCGCCTCCGGGTACACGACGGCGCAAGGGCCTTCCTCGCAGCGGTCGAGGCAGCCGGCCTGGTTGATGCGCACCTTGCCCGGTCCGGAGAGCCCGAGCGCCTTGACGCGGCCCTTGGCGTAGTCGCGCAGCTCCGCCGCGCCCTTGTCGTTGCAGCAGGTGCGCCCGCCGTCGCGCTGGTTGCAGCAGAAGAAGACGTGTCTCTCGTAGTACGCCATGCAGCCCGCCATTCTAGCCGAGCGTTTCGCGCCGCCGCGAAGCGAGCAGGACGAGATAGCCGAGCGCGGCGAACGGCCAGATCACGCTCACCACGCGGGTCACCCCGTTGAAGTTCAGGAAGTGGCCCTGCTGCCAGACCTTCAGCGTCGCCGCGAGGTAGGGATTGGGCGGCGCGAGGTTGACGAGCACCGTGGCGGCCATCAGGAGCATCGCGGCGAGCGCGAGCCTGGCGAGGCGCGGCAGCGACAGGGCGGCGAGCGCGAGCGCGAGGCCGGTAGCGAGGCCCAGCTGAGCCCCGGGCGTGAGCCAGGCGAGCACGTCCTCCGCGCGCATCAGGATGGCGAAGGCCGCGGTCTTGGTAGCGAGCGCCGCGCCCAGGAGCGCGAGGAACATGCGCCGCACCGGCTGGCCCGGCGCGGCGAGCGCCGAGACGACCAGGGCCACCGCGGCGAGGTTCGCCGCCGCCGTGGTCGCCTCGATGCCGGCGAAGAACGCCGGCGCGCGCGGCGGGCCGCCGGGCGGCGCCAGAAGGTCGCGCAGGTCGCCGGCCCCGAAGAGCAGCATCGCGGGGTTGAGCTGCGTGAACAGCCACAGCCCCACGAGCACCAGCCCCAGATCGATGTCGGCGCCGGGAGTGAACAGGCGCGCGCGGGCAAGCCGTCCGCTGGTGTACAGCCGCGGCAGCAGGCCGATGCCGAGCGCCGCCCCGGCCGCGGCGCCGGCAACGTTGCACAGTACGTCGAGGTTGTTCTCCACGCGCGAAGGCAGGTAGCTCTGCGCCGCCTCCATGAGCAGCGAGAGCGCGAGGCCGCCCGCTGCGGCGGCAAGGAAGGCAGTAGCGCCGCGCAGGCGCGGATGGAGCGCCGCCACCGCCAGAAAGCCCAGCGGCAGGTAGGCGAGCACGTTCACCGTCACGTCGAAGCTGGTGATGTAGCGCGGCCACGGCGCCTCGAGGTAGGCAAAGGGCGCCAGGCCGTGCGCCCGCCACCCTGACCAGGGGTAGAGCGACGCGTAGACCACGAGGCCGCCGTAGATGCCGAGCAGGAAGCGCGCGAGCGGCGAGGGCCGCGGCGCCTGTCCCGGGTCAGTGATTCCGGCCGTGCTCCGCATGGGGATGCGGCGCCGGCCGCGCGTACAGGGACCCGACCACCATGCCGAGGAAGGAGAAGGCGAGGCCGACGAGCTGCGGCGGAACGAGCGCCTCGGGCGCGATCAGCTCCATCAGCGCCCAGGTCGAGATGCCCAGCACCACCGCGAGCAGGGCGCCGGCGGTGCTCGAGCGCTTCCAGTAAAGGCCGAGCACCAGCGGCGCGAACGCCGAGACCAGCGTCACCTTGTAGGCGTTCTGCACCATCTGGTAGATGCTCGCCTCGCTCGCCAGCGCGAACCCCATGACGGCCAGGCCGAAGATGACCAGCACCAGGCGCATCACCAGCAGGAACTGCCGGTCGCTCATGTGCGGCACGAACGGGCGCAGCACGTTCTCGGTGAACAGCGACGTCGGCGCGAGCAGCGCGCCCGACGCGGAGGACATGATCGCCGAGAGCAGCGCGCCGAAGAACATCACCTGGGCGAAGATCGGCGTATGCCCGAGGATGAGGTTGGGCAGGATGAGCTGGTTCTCGTTCTGGTCGCCGGCGAGCAGCGGCTCGACCATCTTCGGGTCGATGAGCAGGGCTGAATATGCGAGGTAGATCGGCACGAAGGCCATGCAGAAGTACAGGAAGCCGCCGAGCAACGCGCCGCGTACGGCGGTATCGGCATTCTTGGCCGCGGTGGTGCGCTGGAAGACGTCCTGCTGCGGGATCGAGCCCAGCGCTGCGGTCAGGAAGGCGGCGACGAACGCCAGCACCTCGCGCGCCTCGGGCGCCGGCCAGAACTGGAACTTGTCCGCCTCGGCGGCGTGCGCCACCACGCGCTCGAAGCCGCCCGCCAGGCCGCCGAGGAAGAAGGCGAGATAGACCAGGCCGGCGATGATGACCACGCTCTGGAAGAGGTCGGTGTAGGCGACCGACCACATGCCGCCGTAGAGCGTATAGAGCAGCACCACGCCCGTGCCGAGCACGATGCCCCAGGGCAGCGAGATGGCCCCGCCCGAGAGGGTATGGAACACCACCCCGAGGGCCGTAAGCTGCGCCGATACCCATCCCAGGTACGACAGCGTGATGCACACGCTCGTCGCCACTTCCACCGGCTTGTTGTAGCGCTGCCGGTAGAAGTCGCCGATCGTCAGCAGGTTCATCCGGTAGAACGCGCGGGCAAAGAACAGCGCGATCAGCACCAGGCAGAACGAGAACCCGAACGGGTCGGCGACGATGCCGCGCATGCCTTCCTTGAGGTAGGTGGCCGACACGCCGAGCACCGTCTCGGCGCCGAACCAGGTGGCGAACACCAGAGCGGTGCTCATATAGAGCGGCAGGCTGCGCCCGGCGACCACGTAGTCCTTGGCGTTGTGCACGCGCCGCGCCGCCCACAGCCCGATGGCCACGGTGACGGCAAGGTAGAGGGCGACGAAGGCGATCAGCATCGCGCGAGGCCGATCATAAGTTCAGACGAGGCCCGCCGCCAGCACCGCGAGCGCCGCGCCCAGCGCCGCCGCGAGCACCGCAACCAGGGCGGCGAGGAGGCGGTTGCGCCGTGCGTTCTCCTCGGCGAGGCGCTCGAGCGCGCGCCCGAGCGCGCCGATGCGGTCCTCGGAAAGCGCGCGGTGCACGAGCCGCGGCAGCTGCGGCAGGGTCTTCGCCCAGCCCGGCGCCTCGAGGCGCACGGCGCGCTCGAGCGCGCGCCACCCCACCTGCTCGTCCATCCAGCGCTCGAGATAGGGCTTGGCGGTGCGCCACAGGTCGAGCTCCGGGTCGAGCTCGCGTCCCAATCCCTCGATGTTGAGCAGCGTCTTCTGCAGCAGCACGAGCTGCGGCTGGATCTCGATGTTGAAGCGCCGCGAGGTCTGGAACAGGCGCAGCAGCAGCTTGCCGAAATAGATGTCCTTCAACGGCCGGGCGAAGATCGGCTCGCACACCGAGCGGATCGCGGCCTCGAAGGCGTCTACGCGCGTGCCGGCCGGCGCCCAGCCGGCGTCGAGGTGCGCCTGCGCGACGCGGCGGTAGTCGCGGTTGAAGAAGGCGAGGAAGTTCTGCGCGAGGTAGCTCTTGTCGACGTCGGTGAGCGTGCCCATGATGCCGAAGTCGAGCGCCACGTACTTCCCGTCGTCGGTCACCAGGATGTTGCCCGGGTGCATGTCGGCGTGGAAGAAGCCGTCGCGGAACACCTGGGTGAAGAAGATCTCCACGCCGGCGCGGGCGAGCGCCGGGATATCGACGCCCTTTTCCCGCAGCGTGCGCACCTGCGAGATCGGCGTGCCGTGCATGCGCTCCATCACCATGACCCGCTGGGCGCAGAGCTCCCAGTGCACCTCGGGCACCACGAGCAGCGGCGAGGCTTCGAAGTTGCGCCGCAGCTGGCTCGCGTTGCCGGCCTCGCGCATGAGATCGAGCTCCTCTTCCAGGTGGCGCGCAAACTCGGCCACCACCTCGCGCGGCTTGAGGCGCCGGCCCTCCGCCCAGCGCCGCTCGACGAGCGCGGCCGCGGTCTCGAGCAGCGCCACGTCCTTGGCGATCGCCTCCTCGACGCCGGGGCGCAGCACCTTGACCGCCACCTCGCGCCCGTCGTGCAGCGTCGCGAGGTGCACCTGCGCGATGGAGGCGCTTGCCGCGGGAGTCTTTTCAAAGGAAGAGAACAGTTGTGAAACCGGCTTGCCCAGCGATCTCTCGATCTCCGCGATGGCCGCCTCGGAAGGAAACGGCGGGACCCGGTCCTGCAGCTTCGCCAGCTCGTCGGCGAGCTCGAGGGGCAGCAGGTCGCGCCGCGTCGAGAGCACCTGCCCGAACTTGACGAAGATCGGGCCCAGGGTTTCGAGCGCCTCGCGCAGGCGTTGCGCCCTCGGCTCCCCGCGCCGGCCGGCGCCGATGCGGAAGAACCAGGCCCCGGGCATGCCCGGGGCGAACTCGTGCAGCCCGAAGCGCAGGGCGATCCAGAAGATCCGCGCCAGCCTGGCAAGCCTAGCCAAGGCGGCCGACCCGCTTGTCCAGGCGCTCGAGCGCATCGCGCAGGCGCACCACGTCCGCGGCGAGCGCAGCGAGCTCGCCGCGGCGCAGGAGCAGGCCGCGCTCGTCGGCGGCATAGTCGGCGAGCGCCGCGGCAAGGCGACGCGCCGCATCCGCGTGCCAGAGCGCGAACCCGCGCAGCGCGCCGGCGAGCCGGTGCGCCGCGACGTCGCCGAGAAGCTGCGCGAGATCCTCCTCGAAATCCCAGCGCAGGTGCCGCGCGAGCAGCATCACTTCGGCGGCGAGCCGCGCATTACCCGAGACGTTGACGGCGCGCAGCGCGTGCTCCTCGCCGCGCGCCAGGCCGGCGAGCATGGAAGGACTCATCTTGATGACGAGACTTGGTTGTCCGCCGCCCGCCGCGACCGTCCCTTCGGGCTGGATCATGAAGCGCAGCGGCGGCAGCGGCGGCGCGGCGAGCTCGAGCGCCTCTCCCGCAAAGGGCGCGAGCCGCTCGCGCGCCCACGGCTCGGCGCGCAGCAGATGGTTCAGGGCAAAACAAAAGGCCACCGCGGGGGTGGCCTTTTCTTCGGGCAGCGGCTCGCTCAATGCATCTGCTGGATGCCGGCGAGGAGCCAGCCGCTCGAGCCGTCGACCGGCTTCACGAGGTTCCAGACCTCCTCGAAAGGCGCCGGCGCGCCGGCCGCCGAATCACGCTCCACGCCGGAAAAGCGCACCGACGCCCAGTACCGGTCGCCCTCCGTGGCGAGCTCGAGCAGTTCGGCTTCCAGTCCGGCGACCTCGGTCCGCTGACGCCCCGCGCCGCGCGACAGGACCTCGGGCTTGAGCGCCTCGAACAGCTCGTCGGTGGTGAACTCCCGGATCTCGGCGAGATCGCCCGCGTCGTTCGCGAGCTGCAGCTTGACGAAATTGCGCTTCGCGCCGCGCAGGAATGCGCCGGCGTCGAATCCCGAAGGCTGCCTGGAGAAGGAGTTTTCCGATGCAGGCAGGTCGATCCTGGCCTGCTCGCGCATGCCGGCGAATTGCACCGGCGCCTGCGCCTGCCTGCGCGCGAGCGCGCGGAAGAGCATCACCCCGCCCATCGCCAGCAGCGCGAGGAGAAGGATTCCGCCCAGCCCGTTGCCGGCGAAGAGATAGCCGAGCAGCCCGCCCAGGGCGAGGCCACCAAGGACCGGGGCCCATTTGCTGCCGGCGGGGGCGGTCTGCTGTTGCCCCTGCTTTGCCGGCGCTGACTGCTGCTGCGCGGGCCGCGCCGGCGGCGGCGTCACATTGCGCTGCGCACCGAGGGAGCGTGCGCCGCCGAAGCGCCGCGCTTCGGCATCGGGCACGGCGAGCACGGTTCCCAACACCAGGACGAGACCTGCAAGTAGCCACTTACTCATGGTTCTGACCTCCAGGCGACGATGCTATCAAATTCGATACCCCCGATGTACCGCCACTGCTCCCGCCGCGAGGTTGAAGAACTCGACCTGCCCGAAGCCCGCGGCCTCGAGCATCGCCTTGAGCGCGGGCTGGTCCGGGTGCACGCGGATGGACTCGGCGAGATAGCGATAGGCATCGGCGTCCCCCGCGACCCGCGCCCCCAGCCAGGGCAGCACGCGGAACGAGTACCAGTCGTAGGCGGGCGCGAGCGGCGCCCAGACCCTGGAGAACTCGAGCACCACGAGACGCCCGCCGGGCTTGAGCACGCGCGCCATCTCGGCGAGCGCGTCTTCCTTGCGCGTCATGTTGCGCAGGCCGAAGCCCACGGTAGCGCAATCGAAGTAAGCCGCCGGGAAGGGCAGCTTCTCGGCGTCGCATTGCACCGCGGGCGCGAGGGCTCCCGCGTCGAGCAGGCGGTCGCGGCCGCGCTCGAGCATGCGCCGGTTGAGGTCGGTAAGCCAGACCTCGCCCGAAGGCCCCACCCGCCGGGCGAGGAGCGCCGCGAGGTCGCCGCTTCCGGCGGCAAGGTCGAGGATGCGCTCCCCGGGGCGCGGGCGCGCGATCGCCACGGCGGTCGCTTTCCAGACCCGGTGCAGGCCGAGCGACATGAGGTCGTTCATCCGGTCATAGCTCGGCGCGACACGGTCGAACACCGAGCGCACGCGCGCGGCTTTCTCGTCCGGCGCCACGCGCTCGTAGCCGAAGTCGACCTTATCCGTCACGGCTCGCCCCGGCAGCGGAAAGCTTCGCTAGATACTCGCTCCACAGCGCCTCCTGCCGCTGCCCCAGCTCGTACAGATACTCCCAGGAATAGATCCCGGTGCTGTGGCCGTCCGAGAACACGGGCTGCACCGCATAGGAGCCGACCGGCTCCAGGGCGCGGATTTCCACCTCGCGCTTGCCGGTCTGCAGCACCTCCTGGCCCGGGCCGTGCCCGCGCACCTCGGCGGAAGGCGAGTACACGCGCAGGAACTCGTAGGGCAGCCGGAAGCTGCGGCCGTCGGCGTACTGGATCTCCAGCAGGCGGGATTTCTGGTGGAGCTTGATCTCGGTGGGGGAGCTCACGGCGTCACGCTTTCTCGTACACGATACGCTCGAAGTCGCTGCCGCGCTCGAGCAGCTCCGAGAAACGCACGCTCTGCGGGGCATCGGCGAACAGCTCCACCACCCTTCTGGGCTTGAACCACCCGGAGGGCAGCACGAGCGAGGCCGGCGCGCCCAGCGCCGGGACCGCGCCTAGCGCGAGCGCCGGAACGTACTTTTCGTTGCGCGCATTGAGGCCCGTCGCCCGCGCGGCAACGCCGGCCGGGAGGCCGGGCAGGAGCTGCACTCCGGCCTGCAGCTCACCCTCGGCGCTCGCCGCGAGCCAGCGCACCTGCCCGAGCCTGAAAGCCCTGGCGTCGTCGGGCCGCACGGCGAGGAGCTGGCCGTGCGCGTAGCGCCGCTCGCCCGTCCCGGCCGGCCGCGCGAGGCGCAGGCCCTGCGCGCTCTCGTCGTCGATGCGCCAGTGCTCGAGCGCGAAGCCTTCGGGCTCGCCGTACGCCGGATCGCCGCCGGGCTGGCGGAACCGGCTGCCCGAAATGCAGTAGTGCACCGCTTTGAACTCGTTGCAGGCATCGGCGCCGGCCGAGACCTTGCGCCGCTCCGCGCCGCGCGGCGGCTTCGCCTGGCACCACTGCCGGTACAGGAACACCATCAGCTGCTCGCACGAGGGTTGCACGCAGTCCTCTCCCAGGCCGAGCCTCGCCGGGGATTCGCCCTTGCGCAGCAGCGCGACGCGGTTCCTGAGGCTCTTGGCAAGCTTGCGGGCGTCGAGATAGCGAAGTTCCGGGCCCGCGAGCGCTTCCCGCACGGGTGCGCGGTCGGAGGCGAGGTCGACCATGAGCGGCGCCATGCCCTCGCCTTCGTCGGGCGGCACCCGCGCCACCTCGAGCTTGGCGGCCCAGCGCTCGAGAAGGTAGGCGACGAAGGTGAGCTGGCGCTGCGCGAGCTCGTTCGGGTTGCAGGTGCCCATCAGCACCGCGCGCGCATAGGCGATGCGCGGCGAGGTGTCGTGCACGTCGCGATTGAGGAAGTCCTTCACCGGCTCCTCGGCGACGCCGAGCTGCTCGGCGCGGGCGTAGGTCTGGTGGAGCGCGCGCCAGTCGGCGGCGGGGACCTCGCGGTAGGCGCGATGGTGGTGGAACATCTTCAGGCCCATGTACGCGAGCATCCGCTGGCAGACGAGTGCGTCCGTGTGCTCGTCGCCCGCGCGCCCGTCGGACTTCAGGCAGCGCCGATAGCCCGCCTGCATGGCCTGCCACAGCGCGCTGGTGGCGTCGAAGGTGGCCGCCTCGGCATCGAGCATCGGCAGTGCGCGGTTGGAAAAGCGCCTGGCCTGCTCCACCTGCACGAAGTTCACCGCCTCGCGCAGCCGCTCCATCACCGCGAGGCGGTTCGCCGGCGTGGTGGGAAGGCGGTTGAACTCGCCGATCTGCGCGGCGAGCTCGGCCTGCGCCGCGGCGACGTTGGCGAGGGGCACGTTGTCGAGCCAGGACTTGCACGAGGCCGGGTCGGCGAACTCCGGGGCCGCCTCGGCGGAAAGCCCGGCCTGCGTCACGCGAGCAGCCGCGCCAGCGCGGCGCCGAGCGCGCCCTCGTCGGGCGCGGCGCGGCGCGCGCCGGGGCGCCGCGGCGGCGCCCAGACCGCGTCGGGAAAGCGCGAGTCGTCGGCGAAGCGCGCGCTCACGTGCCAGTGCAGGTGCGGCACCTGGTTGCCAAGGCTCGCGAGGTTCACCTTGTCCGGGCGCACCAGCTCGCGCAGCGCCTGCTCGCAGGCGAAAACGACGCGCATCAGGCGCTCGCGCTCGGGCGCCGCGAGGTCGGTCATCTCGCGCACGTGGTGCGCCAGGATGACGCGGCAGAACGCGGGAAACTCCTCGCTCGCGACGAGCACGACGCGGCAGAAGTCGTCGCGCCAGAGGACCACGCCGCCCGCCTGCTCGCACAGTTCGCATTTCATGGTTTTGCACCTGCCTTTGCCTCTAGCCCGAACACGTCGCGGTAGCTGGCGTAGAAGCTCGCGAAGAGCGTCGGCAGCAGCGCGATCAGCAGCGGGAAGACGAGCGCCATCGCCGAGGCGCGCAGCGCGCCGCCCGAGGCGAGCATCAGGAAGGAGAGCGCGGCGAAAGGCGCGACCAGCGTCAGCGCCGCGGTCACCGCCGCGTAGGCGAGGAAGGCGCGCCAGTTGAGCAGGCAGGCGAAGAAGCTGAAGAACAGCGCCTTCACCGCCCCGCTCGAATGCCAGGCGGCGAGCGGCGGCGCGAACCAGAACATCATCATCACCGGCACGTACAGCGCGGCGGCGCAGCCCAGCGCCGCCAGGAACTCCCCGGAGCGCAGCACCGCCTCATCGGGCCGCTCGCCGGTGAGCATCCAGCGCATGAGCGCGCCGCCGTCGGCGAGCGCGGTCGTGCCCAGCACCAGCGCCAGGCACGCCAGGTAAACCACCCCCAGCGCGAGCTGGCTCGCCGGCGAGTGGCGGAAGCCGTCGAAGAGCAGCCCGAGCTCGACCGTCCCGCCCCGGTCGGCCGCGCGCGCGGCCGCCATGAAGCCGACCGCGAAAGGCGGCACCAGCACCGAGGCCGCCACCACCCCGAGCAGCGGCACGAGCGACGCGAGCGTCATGATCAGCCAGTAGGCGAATACCAGCGCGAGCCAGGAGAGCGGCGCAACGCGGAACAGCCGCCAGCCCTCGGCAAGCCAGCGCGCGCCGCGGGGCGCTGCGACGATGCGCGCCTGCATCTCAGGGCGCCTGCATCTCGACACCCCAGGGCGCGGCGGCCGCGCGACGCGACTCGAGGATCTCGCGGAACTGCTCCGGGTCGTGCGCGTGCACGAGCATGCCGGGCCGCGGCAGATGGTAGTCGTACAGCCGCGATAGCCAGAAGCGCAGCGCCGCCGCGCGCAGCATCGGTGACCAGGCTTCGCGCTCGAGGGACGCCAGGGGCCGCACCGCGTGGTAGGCGGAAAGCAGCGCGCCGACCCGGACGGCGTCCAGGGCGCGCTGCGCGCCCAGGCACCAGTCGTTCGCGCATACGGCAAGGTCGTAGAGCAGGCACTCGATGCCGGCGAAGTAGAAGTCGATCACGCCCGAGATGCGGCCGCCCTCGAACAGCGCGTTGTCGCGAAAGAGATCCGCGTGCACCGCCCCGCGCGGCAGGTCCGGGAAGCGATGGCCGGCCTGGAAGGCCAGCTCGTCCTCTAAAAGAACCTTTTTCCGTTCATCGAGAAAGGGCAAGACCTCCTTCGCGGCGAAGCGCCACCACTTCGGCCCGCGCGGGTTCTCGAGGTACGCCGGGAAGGAGCGGCCGGCGAGGTGCATGCGCCCGAGGAGCGCGCCGAGCTCGGCGCAATGCTCGACGGCGGGCGCCTCGAGCGAGCGCCCCGGCAGGCGCGTGACGAGCACCGCCGGCTTGCCGTTGAGCGCCTGCAGGTAGTGGTCCGAGAGGTCGGCGATCGGGGCTGGGCAGGGGATGCCGTGACGGGCGAGATGCGCCATCAGCTCGAGGTAAAAGGGCAGCTCCTCGGCCGGCAACCGCTCGAACAGCGTCAGGAAGTAGCGGCCCTGGGTGGTGACGACGAAGTAATTGCTGTTCTCGATGCCCGTCGCCACCGGCTCGAAGCCGACCAGCGCGCCCACGGAGTAGCGGCGCAGCCAGTCGCGCAGCTCGGCGTCCGAGACTGGGGTGTAGACCGCCAAATCAGTCGAAGGTGTGGATCGGCCACAT
>CBDDRQ010000254.1:0-16168 GCA_965233125.1 uncultured bacterium | reverse complement strand
CGAGTTCGTACCCAAGCGCTACAAAGAAACGTGTTCCGCCAAGTGAGGTCGCCTAACAGCACGCCGCACGCGGACGCGCGCATGAGCGCCGTGCTTTCCCAGAGCTCACCGGGCGCGCGCGCCGGTGGGCGTGGACGTTAGAGGGCATGAACGGCAACGATATGCGCGCGTTAGCTGACTGGTTACTTGTCTTTACACCAATCGGAATTTTGTTCTTAATCGTGCCCGCGCTGATGGTGCTGCGATTCAGCAAGAAGAGCAGCCGGGCGACGATGTTTGCGTTTTCTCTGCTTTTCCTGAGTTTCGGGGCATGGTTCGCCGCAATGACCATCGATGGTTTGGACGTAGGCCGGCTTGGCGCCGGCAAGACGGGATGGGTGACGGTGAGCGATGGAGCGCGGTACTGGGTTTCAGCCGCGGTCCACATATTCGGAGTTTGCGGTTCCATCGGCTTCGGTATTTGGGCATTGGCGCGGGCAATCATGCCCTCTAACAGCACGGTCGAAACCGACGCGCGCGAAAGCCGCGCGCGCGGTTCACCGTGAACGTTAGGTGTCATGAGCTCGAGCGCCGTTCGGTACATCTGCCCTAAGTGCAAGGGCACGGACTTCGATGCCGGAGAAATACGGGCGTCCGGTGGCTTCCTGTCCGCACTGTTTGAACTGCAGAACAAGCGCTTCTCCTATGTGTCGTGCAAGCGTTGTAAATACACTGAGTTCTACCGTGCCGAACTGGGCAAACTCCAATCCGTACTCGATCTCCTTGTCGGCTGACGGGCCGTCATGACACCTAACAGCGCGTTGTTGACCGACGCCTTCAGCTCGCTGCGCTGCGCATACGGCGCGGCAAAACGCGGACGTTAGGCAGATGGCAAACTCCGCGGCCGCATCCTCCCACTCAGACGAACGGTTCAAACGAACCGTTAAGCGCATCGCCGCGGAGGCCTTCTGGTTGAACACGTATCAGAACGCGATGGCGGGCATGAAAGGAGTCGACGCTATCGGTCTCGACTTCTTTCGCGTGTCCCTTAACGCGCTAAAGGATGCGCGGCTAATCCGGCTGATGCGCGCGCTCGAGGACGACTCACAAACCGCATCTTTCTGGTATCTACTGAAGAGTAACGGACGCCTAGTTACGAACGCCGCAAAGGAACGGGGCTTAGACCTGGTTGAAATGAAGAAGGTCGCAGACGCCCTGGTCGGGATACGCAACAAGACATTCGTGCACATTGACAAGGATGGCGTCTTTGACCCCCAGTCCTACTACGATGCAGCTGGTATCACCTACGATCAAATAGATCGGACCGTCCGCGGTTTGTGGAACACGATGCGCAAGCTGCACCAAGAGGTCTTCGGTGAGGAGGTCCAGGGCGATGACTACAACGGCAGCGATATTCGCAAGCTTGCGGACTTGCGTGACAGGGCATCTGCCTAACAGCACGCCGCACACGGACGCGCGCGCGAGCGCCGCGCTCTTGCACAGCTCACTGGGCGCGCGCGCCGGTGGGCGTGGACGTTAGGCGTCACGGAAATGGCCGCCACCGATTCTCTGCTGCTGTCCCAGATCCTGGATCAACTAGGCTGGATCCGGCTTCATCTTCAGGCGCTGATCGGCGTCGGCATTGCGTTTGTTGTGCTACTCGTGATGGTGAGTCGCAACATGTCGCGCCAGATACGTGGCGACTTCTCAAGAACGGGTCAAGAAATGCTTCATCGCGAGAAGTATCGAGAAGTGGTCGACCTAGGAACCAAACACTTGGCGTCATTTCCGGGCGATGCACCTGCCCAGTGGCTAGTGGCGCAAGCTCACTTGCGTCTCGGCAACTACAGCGAAGCTCTAACCTACGCTAAGAAAGCGCAACAGCTTCAGCCTGACTGGGAGTCACCGTACACCGGTCCATTCATCTCACATGTGGAGCAGGAGCTAGCGAAGTCAAAGGCGAAGCCGGGGTTGAAGGTCGTGACGCCTAACAACTCAATGCAGCCGACCGGCGAGAAGCCGCCGGCGGCTGATTGAGGACGTTAGGTGGCTAGATAGAACATGCCGTGGTTCCAAGTCATGATCCGGGGCGAGAACTTCTTCATCCGCGGTGAGAGCGGAGTGAAACGCCTAGGCTTCTACACTACTCGCTACATTGAGGCGCCGAGCGCGGCAGACATCGAACGCTGCGCCGTCGATCACATCCGCGGTGATGCCCACCTTAGGAATGCTGTCTTGAATCCTCCCGATGCTCCACCCACAGTATTCGTCGACGAGTATGTGGAAGTCGACCCTGAGACCGTGCAGGATAAGCTCGTCGGAGGATTTACGTTCTTTCCAGGAGAAACCGATGCATAGCCACCTAACAGCACGCCGCACACGGACGCGCGCATGAGCACCGTGCTTTTGCACAGCTCGCTGGGCGCGCGCGCCGGTGGGCGTGGACGTTAGAGCTCAGTGATCGCAGTCCACAAACCGCAGACGTTGATCGAGGTCGCCATGGCGCGGAGCATTCTGGCGGCCCACGACATACCGTATTTCGTGCACAACGGGGGATACGCGAGCCTCTATCCAGGGATTCAAATAGATCTACTAAACGTGCCCACGATAATGGTTCCACCGTCAGCGGCGGAGACCGCGAGAGAGTTGCTTGGCGCGTACCTACCTGAGGTGGTGGAGCACCTTCGACCGAAGGCGGAACGATCGCTGTGGCACATTCTTCGAATGCTGGTCGAGGCGGTATGCTGTGTATGGTTTGTTCGACGTATAGGGACTATCGGAGAGGTGTCGACTGAGCCCTAACAGCGCGATGTACAGCGACACTTTAGTCCGCATAACAGCGCAGTGCACCGGACGCGCGAAAGAGACGCGCGCCGGTGAGTGGGGACGTTAGACGCCACATGACCGGGTGCCGATAGCCGACGATGCACTTCGAATGGCGCCGTGCGAAGGCCGAAAGCAATCGGAGGAAGCACAAGGTCACGTTCGACGAAGCAGTGAGCGTCTTCTACGACCCGTTGTCAGCAACTTTCCCGGATCCGGATTCCCCGAGCACCGAGCAGCGCCTGGTCACCGTCGGCCAGTCATCGCAGGATAGATTGCTGGTTGTAGTCCACACGGAGCAAGATGAGACAATCCGTCTATCAGTGCACGGCTGGCTACAGCGCATGAGCGCAAACGGCATGAAGGCTAAACGCACCAACGAGGTGGCTCAGATGCGGGCCGAATACGACTTTGACTATTCCAAGGCCGTCAGGGGAAAGTACTACAAACGGCTCCTGAAGGAAGGCTCGAACGTCGTAATACTCGATCGCGACGTCGCGAAGGCCTTTCCTGACTCGGCCTCCGTTAACAAGGCACTGCGGTCCGTGCTTAAGAGCAAGCGCCCGCGGCGTCCAACAGCGCGTTCAACACGGACGCGCGATAAGGCGTCGCGCGCCGGTTGACGCGGACGCCAGGTTGCAGCGATGACGTCCACCGGGCTGAGATGGGGGTCAGAACCCGATTCTCCGAAATGGGTACGATCGTACCCATTTGCGCCTTTCCGCGCCCAGCCACCATGGCCGGTATGCAGCGTGGATCGCATCCGCGCATTCGCGGACGTAAGGTCGTGGCGATGAACGCCATCCGGGCATATTTCGCCACCGCTTTTCGATGGCAGAAGGGCCGGCAGGGCACCGGCTACGACAAGATGCTCCTGCTCACCGCGCCCTGGCCGGTGCCCTTCGACAGCTATCTGCTGCGCTACCCCGAAGGCTCGGAGGTCCCCTCGCACACCGACCCGGTCGCGAAGGGGCGGCACTATCGCCTGAACGTGATCCTCAAGGCACCGAGATCGGGCGGAGACTTTGCGTGCTCCGCCCCCATCTACGAATCCAGGCGCATCAAGCTCTTCCGTCCCGACAAGTGCGCTCACAGCGTCTCGCGCGTCATCGGCGGAAGCCGCTACGTGCTCTCGGTCGGGTGGGTGCTCCGAAGCGATTGATCAGGCCTTGGATATCCGCCTCGACGACCTGAGCGGCCCCGAGATCGCGGGGCTGCTGCAGGAGCACCTGCGCGGCATGTACCGGCTGTCGCCGCCGGAGAGCGTGCACGCGCTGCCGCTCGACGCGCTGCGCGGGCCCGGGATCACGATGTGGAGCGCCTGGCGCGGGATGGAGCTGCTGGGTTGCGGCGCGCTCAAGGAGCTCGACCCCGGCCATGGCGAGGTCAAGTCCATGCGTACCGTGGCGGCGCATTTGCGCAAAGGCGTCGGCAGCCGCATCCTCGCGACCATCATGGACGAGGCCCGCCGCCGCGCCTATCTGCGCCTCAGCCTCGAGACGGGCTCGCAGCCGGCCTTCGCGCCGGCGCGCGCCCTGTATACCCGCTTCGGCTTCCTGCCCTGCGGACCGTTCGGAGCCTATGCCGAGGATCCGAACAGCTTTTTCATGACCCGGGTGCTGTGAGCGCCGCGAAGATCGCCCTAGCGGCGCTTCTGCCGGCCGCGCTCGTCGCCGCCCGTTTCGTCGTGCCGGCACTCTCCGGCCACGAGATCGACCTTTCGTGGGTGTTCGCCATCCTCGGCTTCGTCGCTACCTTCCTCGGCTGCCTGGCCGCCGCCATCGTGCTTCGCCGCCGCCTGGCCGTGATGCCGTCGCCGCGCATCGCGGTGGCGGGAGCTGCGGTCGCCGCCATCCTGCTTGCCATCTTCCCCACGCTGCCCGGCTGGCCGATCGGCAGCGAAGGCATCGCGGTAGCCTGGATCGGCATGGCGGGAACGTTTACGGCCGCGCTTGTCTACGCGGCGAGCTACCGGCATCCGGCTTGAAGCGGCTGGTCTTTCTCGCGCTATGTTGCACCGCGTGCGCCTCCTCTGCGGTGACGCTGACGGCCGCAGTTTCGCAGGAACGCTCGCTAGAGCTGCGCCTGCGCAACGGCTCGGCGCAGCCCATTGGCTACAATCTTTGCGCGAGCAGCCTTGAGCGGAGGAGCGGGGACGGATGGCAGCCGGTCGCATCGCAGCGAATGTGCACGATGGAGCTGCGCAGCCTCGCGCCCGGCGGGGAGGCGCGCTACGGCGTTCCCCTGGGCGATCTCCCGCCGGGCGAGTACCGGGCGAGGGCGCGCATCGACGGCCAGCCGCCGGAGGTCGCGACTGAGCCCTTCGCCGTCCGCTGAAGTCCTCATCGTCGGCGGCGGCATCGGCGGACTGACGCTCGCGCTGGAGCTGCATCGCCTGGGCATCGCCTGCCGCGTGTTCGAGTCGGCGCCCGAGATCAAGGCGGTCGGCGTGGGCGTGAACCTGCTGCCGCATGCGACGAAGGTGATGGGCGAGCTCGGGCTCGTGCCGGCGCTGGAGAGGGTCGCGGTGCAGACGGCGGAGGCGGCGTTCTTCAACCGCTTCGGGCAGCTCATCTACCGCGAGCCGCTCGGCCGTCGCGCGGGCTACGAGTGGCCGCAGCTCTCGATCCACCGCGGCGACCTGCAGGCGGTGCTGCTCGATGCCGTGAACTCCCGCCTCGGCGAGGAGCGCCTGCACCTGGGATGGCATTGCACGGGGTTCGAGCAGAACGATCGGGAAGTGAAGGTCCTGTTCAAAGGTCATGATGCCGTGAAAGGCAAAGCCGCCATTGCCTGCGACGGCATCCACTCCGCCATCCGCAGGCAGCTCTATCCCGACGAGGGCGAGCCGCGCTACTCGGGCGTGAACATGTGGCGCGGGGTGACGCGCTGGAAGCCGATCCTCACCGGCGCGACGATGATCCGCGCGGGCTGGCTGCGCACCGGCAAGCTCGTGCATTACCCGATTCGGAGCAATATAGACGCCGAAGGCCGCCAGCTCGTGAACTGGCTGTGGGAAATCGAGACGCCGCAGTACAAGCGCTGGGACTGGAACCGCGCCGCGAAGGTCGAGGACTTCATCGCCGACGTGGAAGGCTGGCGCTTCGACTGGCTCGACGTGCCGGCCTTCTTCCGCGCCGCCGAGATCGTGCTCGAGTACCCGATGGTCGACAAGGATCCGCTGCCCGGCTGGAGCTTCGGCCGCGTCACGCTGCTCGGCGACGCGGCGCACCCGATGGTGCCGCGGGGCTCCAACGGCGCCGGGCAGGCGATCCTGGATGCAAAGGTTCTGGGAGATTGTCTTTTGCAGCAGTCCGATCCCGTAATCGCTTTGAAAAGCTACGAATCCCGGAGACTGCAGCCGACCTCGACCATCGTGCTCGAGAACCGGAGCAACCCGCCGGATGCGATCCTGCGCGAGGTGTACGAGCGCACCGGGGACCGGCCGTTCGCGAAGATCGACGACGTGATCAGCACCGAAGAGCTGCGCGCGCTGACCGACCGGTACAAGAAGGTGGCCGGCTACGACAAGGCCGCTTTGCGCCCATGAATATCGTCCTGGTCCATGGCGCGTGGCACGGCGGGTGGGGATGGAAGCGGCTCACGCCGCTCCTGCGCCGGGCCGGGCACGAGGTGTTCACCCCGACGCTTACCGGCCTGGGGGAGCGTGCGCACCTCGCCGGAAACGGCGTCGACCTCGAGACGCACGTCCGCGACGTCGTGGGCGTGCTCGAGGCGGAGGAGCTCGACGACGTGCTGCTCCTGGGCCACAGCTACGGCGGCATGGTGGTCACCGGGGCCGCGGACCGGGTGGCGCAGCGCATCGCGCGCCTCGTGTACCTCGACGCCTTCGTGCCGGAGAACGGCAGGAGCCTCATGGACTACGTGGTGCCCGAGCGCGGCGCGCGCTTCCGGGAGGAGGGCGAGCGCACCGGGTCGGTGACGCCGCCGCCGCCCTCGCTCTGGGGCATCACGCGCCCCGAGGACGCGGCCTGGCTCACGCGCCGGGAGTCGCCGCATCCCTACGCCTGCATGCGCCAGCCGGTGCGCCTGCAGAATGAGGCGGCCCTCGCGCGCATCCCGAAAGCCTTCATCTACTGCTCGTCGCCCGCGACCGGCTCGTTCGACCCGTTCGCCGAGCGCTGCCGGAAGGACCCGGCGTGGCGCTTCTACGAGCTCGCCACCGGGCACGACGCCATGATCCTCGTCCCGGAAGCGCTCGCCCGCATCCTGCTGGAGCTCGCCGCATGAAGGTCCTGCTCAAGCTCTTCCCGGCCGGCCATTTCGCCATCGCGCTGCTGTTCGTGTGCGCCTCCATCGGGCTGATCGTGCTGGCCGCGCTGCAGCTCTGGCAGGGAATCCAGCCCTTCGGCGCGGCGGGCATCATCGAGCGCCTGCACGCGCTGCTCGAGAGCATCGCCATCCTCACCGTCGCGCTCGCCGCGCTCGAGCTCGGCCAGACCATCCTCGAGGAGGAGGTGGTGCGCGAAGCCCACATGAGCGCGCCCACGCGAGTGCGCCGCTTCCTCTCGCGCTTCATGATCGTGCTCACGGTGGCGCTCACCATCGAGACGCTGGTGCTGACCTTCCGCTTCGGCGCCGAGGCGCCCGAGAACCTGCCCTACGTGGCGATGATCGGCCTCACCGCGGCGGTGCTGCTCGCCGCGTGGGGCCTGTTCGTCCACCTCAACCGCAGCGCCGAGGAGCTCGAGCCCGAGGCGATGCAGCAGGCGAAGCGCGAAGACCGCAAAATCGACAAAGGAGACAAGCGATGAGCATTGCCCGGCACGATCCGACCGCCATCCTCTCGAACGCCGTGGTGCACGGCGAAACGGTGTACCTCGCCGGCGTGGTGGCGAAGAACCTCGACCAGGACGTCAAGGGGCAGACCAAGCAGATCGTGGACGAGATCGACCGGCTGCTCGCCAAGTGCGGCTCGGGAAAGTCGAAGGTGCTCTCGGCCACCATCTGGGTGACCGACATCCGCAACCGTGCGCCGATGAACGAGGTGTGGAGCGCCTGGGTGGACGCGAAGAACCTGCCCGCCCGGGCGTGCGTCGAAGCCAAGCTGGCCGACCCCAGGGCGCTGGTCGAGATCATGGTGGTCGCCGCCCGATGAGGTGAGCATCGGCGGAAAAGTAACGGCGCCGGACAAAGTCTGACAGCCGCGTCGCGCGGCCGTGCCTATGCTTTTCGCCATGGCACAGACGGCCGTGATCCTCGTGGAAAGCTCGCCGGTCGAGGCGATCCTCGCCTGCGCGGCGCTCGCCCTGCGCCCCGGGGTGCTGGTGCTGCAGGCCGAGGACCTGCGCGAGGCGGGCGACATGCTGGGGGACGCGCCCGTGGCCCTCGCCATCCTGGGCAAGCAGGCGCTCGGTTCGGCCGACGGCAGGAGCCTGCGGGCCTTCGTGAGCGGCGGGGTGCCGGTAGTGGGCGTCGGGGTCAACATGCCCGACGCGGTGCGCCGGCAGGCGCTCGCCGCCGGCGTGCGCGAGGTGCACGAGCGGCCGCGCCAATGGCAGGCTTACCGCTCGCTCATCGCCGGCCTGCTCGACGAGGTGCTGCCTACTCGAACAGGTTGACGACAGCGTCGAGGCCGCACCAGTCGAGCGCGCAGCCGGCCTGGGCGCGCACCAGCGGCTTCGCGCGGAAAGCGACCGAGAGGCCCGCCTGCGCCATCATCTTCAGGTCGTTGGCACCGTCTCCGATGGCCACGGTTTCTTCTTTTCGTGCATTGAGCTGCTTCTTCACCTGAAGGAATTTCCCGGCCTTCGCATCGGCATCGACGATGTCGCCGACGAGGGCGCCGGTGAGCTTTCCGCCTTTCACTTCCAGCACGTTCGAGATGGTGTGATCGAGGCCGAGCCGCGCCTTCAGGCGCTCGGTGAAGTACGTGAAGCCGCCCGAGACCAGCAGCACCTGGACGCCATGCTCCTTGCATTTCGCGAGCAGGGCTTCGGCGCCCGGGGTGAGCCGCAGGCGCTCTTCATAGACTTCCAGCAGCGAAGACTCTGCAAGCCCGGCAATCGCCGCCACCCGCCGGCGCAGGCTCTCCGGGTAGTCGATCTCGCCGCGCATCGCCTGCGCCGTGACCGCGGCGACCTCCGCTTTCCTGCCCGCCAGGGCTCCCAGCTCGTCGATGCACTCGATGGTGATCAGCGTCGAGTCCATGTCCATCGCGAGGAGCCTCAGGTCGGCGAAGCGCCGGCCTTCGGGCACTAAGGCGTGGTCGATGTGCCGTTCTTCACACCAGGAAGCAAGAGAAGGAAGAGGCCTGGCGCCTTCGAAGCGGAAAGCATTGCCGGAAATGGCGACAGGCGATGCCCCGACGAGCTTCGCCAGCTCTTGCGCGTGCCCGGCCGTCATCGCCGGGCCCTGGGCGACGAGGTTCATCAAACGCCAAGCTGCTGAAGGATGTCCTTCACGGCCTGGGCGCGCTCCTGCCAGGCGGGGAGCTTCATGTCGACGCGCAGGCGCTCGGGGCCGGCGAGGCGCGCGGCGCGGCCCTTGCGGCGGATGAAGTCGATGACTTTCGCGCCCTCGAGCGGGGGGTTCTTCACGAAGGTGAGCTGCACCGCCTCGTGCGTGGCGTCGACGCGCGACACGCCGAGGGGGCGCGCGGCGATGCGCACCTCGTGGCAGGCGATGAGCGCGCGCGCGGGCTCGGGCAGGTCGCCGAAGCGGTCGACCAGCTCCTCGCGCAGCGCGACCAGCGCCTCGACCGCGTCGGCGTCGGCGAGGCGCTTGTAGAGCGAGAGCCGCTCGTGCACGTCGCTGCAGTAGGTGGCGGGGAGCAGGGCGGGCACGTGGAGATTGACCTCCGTGGAGACGTCCTCGACGCCTTCGAGCTCCGGCGCCTTGCCCGCCTTGAGCTTGCGCACGGCGCGTTCGAGCATGCGGGCGTAGAGGGAGAACCCGATCTCCTGGATCTCGCCCGACTGCGACTCGCCGAGGATCTCGCCGGCGCCGCGGATCTCCAGGTCGTGCATGGCGAGGTAGAACCCGGAGCCGAGCTCCTCCATCGCCTGGATCGCCTCCAGGCGCTTGGCCGCCTTGCCGCGCAGGGATTCCTCGGTGGGGACGAGCAGGTAGGCGTAGGCCTGGTGGTGCGAGCGCCCGACGCGCCCGCGCAGCTGGTGGAGCTGCGCCAGGCCGAACTTGTCGGCGCGGTTGATGACGATGGTGTTGGCGGTCGGGATGTCGATGCCGGTCTCGATGATGGTCGAGCACAGCAGCAGGTTGGAGCGCTGCGCGGTGAAGTCGCGCATCACGCGCTCGAGCTCGCGCTCGCGCAGCTGCCCGTGGGCGATCGCGAGGCGCGCCTCCGGGAGCAGGCGCGCCAGCCGCTCTCCCATCCGCTCGATCGACTCGACCTCGTTGTGCAGGAAGTACACCTGCCCGCCGCGCTTCAGCTCGCGCATCACCGCCTCGCGGATCAGGCCCTCGGACCAGGGCGCGACGAAGGTCTTGATGGCGAGGCGCCGCTCCGGCGCGGTGGCGATCACCGAGAAGTCGCGGATTCCCTCCAGCGACATGGCGAGGGTGCGCGGGATCGGCGTGGCGGTGAGCGTGAGGACGTCGACCTCGGCGCGCAGGCGCTTCAGCGCCTCCTTCTGGCGCACGCCGAAGCGGTGCTCCTCGTCGATGATCACCAGCCCCAGGCGCTTGAACTGCGCCTGCCTGCCGAGCAGCTTGTGCGTGCCGATGACGATGTCGATATCCCCGGATGCGATGCCTTCGAGAATGGCAGAGGATTCCCTGGAGCTTCTGAACCTCGAGAGCTCCGCGATCTTCACCGGCCAGTCGGCGAAGCGGTCGTTGAAGGTCTGCAGGTGCTGCTCGGCGAGGAGCGTCGTGGGGCAGAGCACCACGACCTGCTTGCGGTCGGCGATGGCGACGAACGCCGCGCGCAGCGCCACCTCGGTCTTGCCGAAGCCCACGTCGCCGCACACCAGGCGGTCCATCGGCTTGCCCGAGGCCATGTCGGCGGTCACCGCCTCGATCGCCGCGGCCTGGTCGGGGGTCTCCTCGAAGCCGAAGCCCGCCGCGAAGGCCTCGAGGTCGTGCTGGCGCATGCCAAAGGCATGTCCCTGCCTGGCGGCGCGCTTCGCGTACAGCGCCAGCAATTCCGCGGCCGTGTCGCGCACCTGCCTCGCGGCGCGCGCCTTCGCCTTGTCCCACTGCCCGCTGCCCAGCTTGTGCAGCGGCGCCTCCTCGGGCTGCGCGCCGCTGTAGCGGCCGATCACGCCGAGCTGCGCCACCGGCACGTAGAGCTTGTCGCCGCCCTCGTATTCGAGCAGCAGAAACTCGTTGCTTCCGTCTTCGAGGTCGAGCGTGAACAAGCCCTGATACCTGCCGATGCCGTGCTGCTCGTGCACCACCGGGTCGCTGACCTTGAGCTCGGAGAGGTCGCGCAGCATCCCTTCCACCGAGCTGCGCTTCTCCGCGGCGCGGGCGCGCCGGCGCACCACGCCCGCGTAGAGCTCCGCCTCGGTGACGATCGCCCAGCCTTCGGCGGGGACGGCAAAGCCGTGCGCGATGGGGGCGATGCCGAGCTGGAACGGTGAAGTGCTCTTCTGAAATGCCTCGAAGCTTCCGCACGCCGCCGGCACGAGGCCGTGCTCGGCGAAGTAGGTCTGCATCGTCTCGCGCCGCCCCGGCGACTCGGCCGCGACCAGCACGCGCAGGCCGGAAGACCCGAGGAAGCCCTTGAAGGCGGCGAGCGGGTCCTGCGCGCGGCGCTCGACCGCCACCGCGGGCAGGGGGGCGGCGATCACATCGCCTTCCTGGGCGTCGCCGCCTTCCTGGAAGTCGATGCGCGGATGCTCCCTGAGCCGCAGGTAGAACTCCTCCGCCGCGACGAAAAGCTGCGCGGGCGCGAGCAGCGGCCGGTCGGGGTCGCCGCCCTGCATCTTGTAGCGCGAGAGCGCCTCGCGCCAGAAATCCTGGATCGCGCCCGATACGTCGCGGTGCAGCCCGACGGTGCAGCCGGACGGCAGGTAGTCGAACAGCGTCGCGGTCGACTCGAAGAACAGCGGCAGGTAGTACTCGACCCCGGCGGCCGGGACGCCGTTGGAGACGTCGCGGTAGAGCCGCTTCTTCGACGGGTCGCCCTCGAAGATCTCGCGCCAGCGGCTGCGAAAGCGCAGGCGCCCCGCCTCGTCGAGCGGAAACTCGCGCGCGGGCAGCATGCGCACCTCGCTCACCGCGTAGAGCGTGCGCTGCGAGTCGACGTCGAAGGTCTTGATGCTGTCGAGCACGTCGTCGTCGAGGTCGATGCGGTAGGGCAGCGTGCTGCCCGTCGGGAAAAGGTCGATGATGCCGCCGCGGAAGCACACCTCGCCCGGGGCCACGACCTGCGTCACGTGCTGGTAGCCGGCGATCGCCAGCTGGGTTTTCAGTTGATCAAGGGAAATCCGCTCTCTGGTCTTCAGCAGGAACGTCCGCGCAGCGATGTAGGCGGGCGGGCACACGCGCACCAGCGCCGTGGGCGCGGGCACGACCGCCACGTCGAAATCGCCGCGCTGGATGCGGTAGAGGGTGGCCAGCCGCTCGGACACCAGGTCCTGGTGCGGCGAGAACTGGTCGTAGGGGAGCGTCTCCCAGTCGGGCAGCAGGCAAACGCGCAGCTGCGGCGCGAGCCAGGCGATCTCCTCGACCAGGCGCTGCGCGTCGTGCGCGGTTGCGGTGACGACGCCCAGCGGCTTCTCCGCCTGCGCGGCGCGCGCGACGGCGAGCGCGTCGGCGGAGCCAGCGAGCCGCGTGTAGCGCCTGCGAGCGGGAAGCGAGTCTCGATGCATCTAGCGAAAAAGCATGCAATTATATCGTCCTGAATTTACAAGAACTTCGCCCTTGCCCGTGTTCGCCCTGATTCCCGCCGCCGGAAGCGGCTCGCGCTTCGCCGGCGGCGCGCCGAAGCAGTACGCGGCGCTCGCCGGCAAGCCGATGCTCTGGCACGCGGTAAGAGCAGTTTGCGTGCCGCCGGTCGAGACGGTGTTCGTCGTGCTGGCGGACGACGACCGCGGCTTCGCCGAGTGCGACTGGAGCGCGTTCCCGGGCAAGCTCGAGCCGCTCTACTGCGGCGGCGAGTCGCGCCGCGATTCGGTGTTCAACGGACTGGTGGCGGCGATGGCGCACATGAGCCACGACGACTGGGTGCTGGTGCACGACGCCGCGCGGCCCTGCCTTTCGAACGCTGACTTGCAGAACTTGATCAATGAAGTGAAAAGCGATCAGATCGGCGGCCTTCTTGCCCTGCCGGTCTCCGATACGGTCAAGCGCGCGGCGAAGGACGAGGCGGGGACCCAGCGCGTCGACGGCACGGAGGACCGCGCGCAGCTCTGGCTCGCGCAGACGCCGCAGATGTTCCGCGCCGGGTTGCTCGCGCAGGCGCTGCGCCAGGCGAGCGGACGCGTCACCGACGAGGCGCAGGCGATCGAAGGCCTCGGCCTCAAGCCGCGCCTGGTCGCGGGCAGCCGCGAGAACCTGAAAGTCACCTGGCCCGAGGACCTGGCGATCGCCGAGGCCATCCTCGCGGGGCGCGCATGAGGATCGGCCAGGGCTTCGACGTCCACGCCCTCGTGGCGGGGCGCAAGCTGGTGATCGGCGGCGTCGAGATCCCCTACGCGCGCGGCCTGCAGGGCCACTCCGACGCCGACGTGCTGCTGCACGCGATCTGCGACGCGCTCCTCGGCGCCGCGGGCCTGGGCGACATCGGCCAGCACTACCCCGACAGCGACCCGAGCTTTACCGGTATCGACAGCCGGCGCCTTCTCCGGCAGACGGCTAAGAAGGTGAAGGAAACCGGCTTCCGGATCGTCAACGTCGACGCCACCATCCTCGCGCAGGAGCCACGCATGGCGCCGCACATCCCGCGCATGATCGGCAACATCGCCGCCGACCTCGAGGTCGCGCCGGCCGCGATCAACGTCAAGGCGACCACCACCGAAAGCCTCGGCTTCCTCGGCCGCGTCGAGGGCATCGCCGCGCAGGCCGTGGCGCTGCTGGAGTAGCGATGTACTCGCCCCCCTACAACCAGATCGAGAATCGCGCCGAGCTCCTCGCGTTCATGCGCGCCAACAGCTTCGTGCTCCTCGCCACGGGAACCGGCGGCGCCCTGCATGCCTCGCATCTGCCCGCCACGGTGCACGAGAGGGGAGATGCGATCGCGATCGACATGCACATGGCGCGCAACAACCCGCAGTGGCAGGAGTTCTTCGACGAGGAAGTGCTGGTCGTCTTTTCCGGCCCGCACGCCTACGTCTCGCCGCGCTGGTACGAGCAGAAGCCGCGCGTGCCGACCTGGAACTACGCCGCCGTGCACGCCTACGGAATCCCCAGGGTCATCTCGGAGAGAGAGGCCAAGCACGCCTCGCAGCGCCGGCTCATCGCCTCGCTCGATCCCGAATGGCTGCCGAAGTTCGACGCGCTCCCCCCCGAGTACGTCTCGTCCATGCTCGAGGGCATCGTCAACTTCGAGATTCCCGTCACGCGCATCGAGACGCGCTGGAAGCTCTCGCAGAACCGCGGCCGGCGCGAGCAGGAGCTCATCGCCGCCGCGCTGGACAAGTCGGCCGACAGCGTCGAGCGCGCGCTCGCCGCGCTCACCCGCAAGCACCTCGCCGGGGAATGACGTGCCGGATGAGCGGCCCGTGAGCGCCGTTCCACGATCGGCGTTCGTCACCGGGCTGGCGTGGACGTTCATCGGGTTGGCGGGGTTTGCGACGCTCATCGCGGTGCTGCAGAACCTCATGCTCTTCCTGGTATTTCCGATCGAGGAGATGCGCGCCGCGGCGAGGGAGGTGAACGAGGCTCATGGCGTGCCGGCGGGGTTCGGCTTCATGTTCGAGTACATGTGGCTGTTCTTCGTGTTCTTTCTGGTCGTCAGCGCGACGACGCTCGTTTCGGCGATCGGGCTCCTGAAGCGCCGGAACTGGGCGAGGCTGGCCTTCATCGGCGTCATGACCCTCGGGGTTCTCTGGAACCTGGGCAGCTTGGCGATGCCGTTCTTCATGACGAGCTGGATGCCGGTCCCTGAGCAGGCGCCGCCGGACTTCCTGGATGCATTCGACGTCATCTGGAAAATCATGATGGTCGTCACGATCCTCATGGGGCTTGCGTTCGCCGGGCTGTTCGGCTGGATCATCAAGCGGCTGGTCTCGCGCCAGATCCGGGCGGAGTTCGGTCGCTGAGCACGCGGCTCTTCTTCGCCCTGTGGCCGCCGCGCGAGACGGCGTTCGCGCTGCATGAATGGGCGAAGGGGCTCGAGGGCCGGGCGACGCCGGCGGAGAAGATCCACCTGACCCTTGCGTTCCTCGGCGGGGTGGAGCCGGCGAAGCTCGTCGCGGCGGCGAAGAAAGTGCAGGCGCAGGCGTTTGAGCTGCCGGTCGACACCGCGAAGTACTGGCGCGACAACCATATCGTGTGGGTCGGGCCGCGCGAGATGCCGGAAGGGCTGCGGGTGCTGGTGGAGCGGCTGCACTTCGCGCTCTACCGCGCGGAGTTCATCCTCGAGCGCCGGGCCTTCGCCGCGCACGTGACGCTCGTGCGCAAGGCGCGCAAGCCGGCGGCGATCGCGCCGCTGCCCAAGGTCGAGTGGCCCGTGCGCGAGTTCACGCTGGTCAATTCGGACCTTTCCCGTTACAAAGTGCTGGAGCGCTTCGCGCTCGATATGCGGTAACCGGAGGAAAACATGGGAAGGCTGCAGGGCAAGGTGGCGTTCATTACCGGCGCGGGCGCGGGGATCGGCCGCGCGACGGCGGTGCTCTTCGCGCGCCAGGGCGCGCGCGTGGTGGCGGCGGACATCGATGCCGCTGCGGCCGGAGAAACAGCGCGGCTCGCGGGTAACGAGGCCTTCGCGCTGCGCGCCGACGTTACCGACGAGACCAGCGTCCGCGAGGCGATCCGCGCCACTGTCGAGCGCTTCGGGCGGCTCGACGTGCTGCACAACAACGCCGGGGGGTCGACGCCGCAGGACGGCTCGGTGGTAGAGGCGCCGCTGGAGGAGTTCTGGCGTGTCATCAAGCTCGATCTCTTCGGCACCTTCCTAGGCTGCCGCCACGGCATCCCGGCCATCGCGCGCTCCGGCGGCGGGGCGGTGATCAACATGTCGTCGAACCTCGCGCTGATGGGCATCCAGGGGCGCGATTGCTACACCGCGGCGAAAGGCGCGGTGGCGGCGCTCACGCGCTCGATGGCGGTCGAGTTCGCAGCGCAGAAGGTGCGCGTCAACGCGCTCGCGCCCTCGGCCACCATGACCGAGCGGGTGAAGAAGCTGATGGCCGGCAACCCGGCGATCGAGAAGATGGCGCAGGCGCACCTTCTCGGCCTGATCGAGCCGCAGGACGTCGCCAACGCCGCGCTCTAC
>CBDDRQ010000253.1:0-15576 GCA_965233125.1 uncultured bacterium | reverse complement strand
GGCGGTGGCGACGTCGAAGCCGAGCTCGACCTCGGCCTTGACGTTCTTCAGCGTCTCCTTGATGTCGCGCCAGGGCACCTTGTAGCGCTGGTCGCCGACGATCTCGTTGTCGTAGCTCCACTCGTGGATGCCCATCTTCTGGGACATGAGGGTGACGCCCGGCGCGGGCCTTTCTTCGACCTTTTCGCCATGGATATATTTGTCGATCGATACTGCGGCGTCATGGCCGTGCGCCACCGCCCAGATGATGTTCTTCGGGCCGAAGGCCGCGTCGCCGCCGAAGAAAACGTGGGGGGCGGAAGCTTGCATGGTTTGCGGGTTTACTTTCGGCATCCCCTTCTCGAACTCGATGCCGCTGTCGCGCTCGATCCACGGGAACGAGTTCTCCTGGCCGACCGCCACCAGCACGTCGTCGCATTCGAAGAACTGCTCGGGCTCGCCCGTCGGTACCAGCGATCTCTTGCCCTTGTCGTCGTAGACGGCCTTCACCTTCTCGAAGGTCATGCCGCCCAGCTTTCCGTTCTTGACGACGAAGGCTGTCGGCACGAGGAAGTTCAGGATGGGAATGCCCTCGTGCTGGGCGTCTTCCTTCTCCCAGGGGCTCGCCTTCATCTCCTCGAAGCCCGAGCGCACGATCACCTTCACGTCCTCGCCGCCGATGCGCTTGGAGGTGCGGCAGCAGTCCATCGCGGTGTTGCCGCCGCCCAGGACGATGACGCGCTTGCCGATGCTCGTGGTGTGCCCGAAGGACACGCTGGACAGCCAGTCGATGCCGATGTGGATGTTCTTCGCGCCTTCCTTGCGCCCCGGAATATCGAGGTCGCGCCCGCGCGGCGCGCCGGAGCCGACGAAGATGGCGTCCCAGCCCTCGGCCATCAGGGCTTTCATGGAATCGATCTTCCGCTGCTTGAACGTCACCCCGAGATCGAGGATGTAATTGACTTCCTCGTCGATGACTTCCAGCGGCAGGCGGAAGCGCGGGATCTGCGACCAGATCATGCCGCCGGCACGCGGGTCCTGGTCGAACACGGTGACCTCGTAGCCCAGCGGCGCGAGGTCGCGCGCGACGGTGAGGGAGGCGGGGCCGGCGCCGACACAGGCGATCTTCTTGCCGTTGGAATTTACTTTCTTGTTCTTCTGGATCTCTTTGCGGATTTCTTCGTCGTCCTTGTAATCCGCGGTCACGCGCTTCAGGCGGCAGATGGCGACCGGCTCGGGCCTGGGCGCGTTCTCTTCCTCGACGCGGCCGCGCCGGCAGGCGGGCTCGCAGGGGCGGTCGCAGGTGCGCCCGAGGATCCCCGGGAACACGTTCGATTTCCAGTTCACCATGTACGCGTCGGAGTAGCGCCCGGCGGCGATCATGCGGATGTACTCGGGAACCGGGGTGTGGGCCGGGCAGGCCCACTGGCAATCGACGACTTTGTGGAAGTAGTCCGGGTTACGGATGTCGGTGGGCTGCAAAACTCCAGGCTCCTTAGGCGGCGTTGGCACGCCGACTTGTTTCGGATAATGGCCCCATAAGTGTACTCCCGGATAACCGGGAAACGCGAGAACTTTCAAAACCCTACAGCAGCCTGACGAGCGATTTCAGCGCGGCGGCATGGTGGCGCTGGCGGAGGGCTCGCCGCCGCCCTTGGAGGCGTTCACCTCGTAGAAGACGTTGACGTAGTGGGTCACCGCCTCCGAGGCATCGCGCACCGCGCGCACGCTGCGCCATTCGCGGTACACCGAGCCGTTCTTGCGCCGGCTCCAGGTGGTGCCCGACCAGTAGCCCTCGCGCTGCACGATGGCGTGCAGCTCGTCGTAGAACTCCGGGGGCTGCAGGGCATTGCGCACCACCTTCTCGGACTGGCCGAGGACGTCGTCGCGCGTGTAGCCGGTGATCTCGGTGAAGGCGCGGTTCACCGTGACCACGGTGCCGTCGGCGGCGGTGATCATGATCGCCTCGGTCATGCCCTCGAGCGCGTGCGCGGCGAGCAGCAGCCGCTCCTCGCTCTCGCGCAGCGCGGTGACGTCGTGCGAGACGAGCAGCACGCGCGCGCGCTCGCCCTCGCCCACCGCCTGCGCGCGGCAGCGGTACTGGCGGATGCGCCCGTCGCGGTCGACCAGGCGCAGCGCGATCTCGCGCGGCTTGCCGGTGGCCGCGGCGCGCAGCACCGCGACGCGCGCGTGCTCGGCGTCGTCGGGATGCGCGCGCCCCCACGCGTCGGCGCCCGGGGCGAGGTCCTCCTCGGCGAGGAGGCGATCGTAGGAAGGGCTGGTGTAGAGCCAGCGGCTCTCGTGGTCGACCAGCGCGATCAGGTCGGCGGCGTTCTCGGCGATCAGGCGGTAGCGCTCCTCGCTCGCGCGCAGCGCGTCGCGCGCCGCGGCAAGGCGCCGGGTCTGCCGGTAGACCACGCATCCCACCGAGCCGCCGTAGAAAAGCGCGCCCATCGCTGCGAGCGCGGTCACGAGGTCGCTCGTGTGCGGCCGGTATTCCCAGCCCGCGAGGAGAACCCAGATCCCCGCGCCGGCGGCGCTGCACAGGAGCGCGATGCCGGTGCCGGCGGGACCGCGGTTCACCGCGGCGTTGAGCGTGGTGGCGCCGACCAGCGTGAAGGTGATCCAGGTCGGAAAGGCGAGGTACGCCGACCAGACACCCAGGAGCACCGCGTCGAGGTAGAGGTTGTCGAGCTCGGCGCGCGCCGGGCGCGCCGAGAAGCGGGCGCGTGCGTAAAGGAGCTGCGGGTACGCCAGGAACTGCAGGACGAGGAGCGCCCAGGCCACCGCCCCGGGGTGGCCCGGGTACACGTGCAGGCCGATGGTCGCTGCCGTGTAGGCAAAGGAGAAGCTGCGCACCAGATGATTCGTGCGCACGAGCTTCGGCACATGGACTGATGCTTTTATAATTCCCCCCGACTCCCCATACGAATCATGTCGCAACTCGATTCCCTAAGCCAGCATTCCCTCGTGGTCGCCGACACCGGCGACATCGAAGCCGTCGCGCGCTGGAAGCCGCAGGACGCGACCACCAATCCGTCGCTGCTCCTCGCCGCTTCGGAAGACCCGCGCTTCCGCCCGCTGGTGGACAACGCGATAAAAGAAGCGCGCGGCGACGCGGCGCTCGCCATGGATTGGCTCGCGGTGCAGTTCGGGCGCGAGATCCTCAAGCACGTGCGTGGGAGGGTCTCTACCGAGGTCGACGCGCGCCTGTCGTTTGAAACGCAGCGCTCCATGGAGCGCGCCCGCAGAATCATCGGCTTATACGAGCGCCTGGGCGCGGGACGCGAGCGCATCCTCATCAAGCTCGCCAGCACGTGGGAAGGAGTCCGCGCCGCGGAGCAGCTCGAGCGCGAGGGCATCCACTGCAACATGACGCTGCTCTTCTCGTTCGCGCAGGCGGTGGCCTGCCCCGACGCCGGCGTGACCCTGATCTCGCCCTTCGTCGGGCGCATCTACGACTGGCACAAGCAGAGCCGCAAGGTCGACGACATCGCGATCGAGGACGATCCCGGCGTCGCCTCCGTGACAAAGATTTACACCTACTACAAGAAGCACGGCTACGCGACCCAGGTGATGGGCGCGAGCTTCCGCAAGACCGGCCAGATCCTCGCCCTCGCCGGCTGCGATCTGCTCACCATCGCGCCCGATCTCCTTGAGAAGCTCTCGAAGGCCGAAGGCGACGTGCCCAGGGCGCTCTCGCCCGAGAAGGCGAAAGCTTCTTCGATGGAAAAGATCGCCCTGGACGAAGCCGCGTTCCGCTGGATGCACAACGAGGACGCGATGGCGACCGACAAGCTCGCCGAGGGCATCCGCCGCTTCCACGCCGACGCGCAGAAGCTCGAGCGCCTGATCGTCTCCCTTGCCGCCGCCCGCGCGGCTTAAATAGGGTCAGAGCATTTTTCCTGAATGGGGACCTATCCCCTCTGGAAGAAGTTCTGGCTCCTGCTCAGCGTCATCTGGGTCGTCGTCTCCGGCCTCAACGCGGTGACCATCCTGGCCTTCTCCGAAGAAACCGACAAAGTCTGGCGGCCGATCGCGCTGGGTGTCGCCGTGCCGGCGCTCGCCTATCTCGTCCTGTGGGGCTGGGCGCGCTGGAAAGCGCGATGAGAAGAAAAATGCTCTGACCCTTTTAACGGGGGGCGAGGCGGCGCACGGAGGCGAGCTCGTCGGCGGCGCGCCGCGATTCCTTGAGCACCAGGGTGCGCGCTTCCGCGGCGGGGGCGTCGTCGAGCAGCGCCTGCCCGGGGACGTGCGGCGCGAGGCGGGTCTTCGAGTCGGGGAAGGTCCCGAGCAGCTCGGCGAGCGCCTTCAGCGTGAGGCCGTAGTCGAAGTACTGTGCCTCGACGGCTTTCTTCTGCGCCATGGCGTCGCGGATCCAGGCGCCGTCGCGGCGCGCGGCGCGGCGCATGTGCGCGACCAGCGCGGCGCGGCTCGCGGGGGACTGCTCGGACTGGCGGATGCTCGCGGCCTGCCGGCGCAGGATCTCGCGCGCGCCCAGGACGTAGTGCTCGGCGCCGTCGGCGAGCTCGGGCACGCGCCTCGCGCCGCGCACGGTCTTCAGGTGCTCATCCACCGCGGCGACGTGCCCCTCGATGCGCGCCAGCGCCGGCTTGCCCGCGGCGTTGGGCGCGACCGCGAGGGAGTCGCGCAGGCGCGTGGTGGTGTCGGTGAGCGCGGCCGCGACCGCGGCCTGCTGCGCACGCCTCTGCTGCTCGGCGTAGCCCCAGTAGCCGGCGAGGGCGAGCGCCGCGAGAACGACGATCGCGATGAGGACGCGATTTTTGCCCGGCATGCGCCGGAGCATATCCCATGTCCGGCCCCCGGCGCGGCGGGGCCGGGAGCCCGGCTACGCGTGCCGCCTCAGGGAGCGGCTGCCGATCAGGGCGCCCAGCAGCAGCGCGCCGCCCAGCACCCAGGCGTTGCGGCTCCCCGCCATCCGCGGCAGCTTGAGCTGCATCCGCCGCGTCGCCATGAGCCGGCCCAGGCGCGGCAGCGAATCGCCCATCACGCTTTCCGCGTGCGCGAGCAGGATCGTCTCCTCGTCGGCGACGTGGTGGATCACCGCGCGCATCAGCTCCATGAAGGCCGCGTCGTACTGCTCGCTCTCGGGGGCCATGGCGCGCAGCGCCGCGATCAGGCGGCGCATCTCCTCGTGCTCGGGCTCGAGCTGCTCGTCGACGAGCGAGCTGTCCGCGGCGCGCAGCGCCGGGTAAAAGATCTCCTCCTCCACCTGCGCGTGCACTTCCAACGCGAGGCAGATGGCGTTCGCCAGGGCGCGCTTCGCGCGCGGGGAGGCGTCGATGCGGTAGCGGTGGAATACCGCGAGCACCCGCGTGTGGTCCGCGCGGATCAGGTCGGTCGCGGACGGAGAGAGCCGGTTCAGGATGGCATGCATGGTTCTTGCGGTGTTGCAAGACATATGCCCGTCGTAGACTTTCCCGGGCCATGCACGCGCTGACCGCGCTCGTCCTGGGCCTCGCCGCCGGCCTCTACGCCCTCGGGGTGGGGAGGCTCTGGCGGCGCGCCGGGCGGGGGCGGGGCATCGGCGCGGGCAGCGTCGCCTGCTTCGCGCTGGGCTGGCTCGCCGTCGCCGCGGCGTTGCTCTCGCCGCTGCACCACCTCGCCGAGCGCCTGCTGTGGGCGCACATGGTGCAGCACGAGCTCCTCATGGCGCTGGCGGCGCCGCTGCTCGTGCTCGGCCGGCCGGTCGAGGCGTTCAGCCATGTCGCCGCCTTCCGGGTGCCCCGGCTCCTCGCCGACCCGGTATTCGCCTGGAGCCTGCACGCAGCGACGGTATGGGCGTGGCACGCGCCGCTGCTCTTCGAGGCGGCGGTGCGCGATCCCTGGATGCATCTCGCGCAGCACACGAGCTTCTTCCTGCCGGCGGCGCTCTTCTGGTGGACCGTGCTCGCGCCCGGCGCGCGGCAGGCGGGCGCGCTGCTCGCGGTCTTCACCACCATGCTGCACACCGGCGCGCTCGGCGCGCTCATGACCTTCTCGCGCTCGACCTGGTACGCGGGCTACGGGCTCGAGGACCAGCAGCTCGCGGGGCTGGTGATGTGGGTTCCGGCGGGGCTCGCCTACCCCCTCGCCGCGCTCGCGATCGTCTCGCGCTCGCTGCGCCGCTGCGCCTCCTGAGCCCTATAGCCGTTCCAAGTTTCAACGACACGGGGGAGGACCCGGGGGGAGCAGGCACGGCGAATGCATCTGGGCTGGAACACCCCATGTCCATAGCGAGCCTCCGCTGGCGCTTCGATGCCGAGACCCTGCGCGATGTCCCGGAAAGCCCCGGCGTATGCACCCTCTGGTCGGGCGGCGAGATGGTCTACATCGGCCGCACCGAGGGCAATGCCACCCTGCGCGACCTGCTGCGCAGGTTCCTCGGCGAGCAGGTGAGCCATTTCACCTGGGAAGTCACCGTCACGCCCAAGACCCGGGCCGGCGACCTGCTCGGCTCCTTCCTCGAGAAGCACGGCCGCCTGCCGCGGTACAACGAGGCCGCCATGGTTAAATCCGGCGCGTGGGAGCCTTCTTCGAAGGATTCGAGCTAGCGTCCGTCGAGCTGCCCGCCGGGCGGTTCCGCCTGCGCCGCGGCGGCAAGGGGCCGGCGCTGCTCCTCCTGCACGGAAACCCGCAGACCCACGCGATGTGGCACCAGGTCGCGCCCGCGCTCGCGCGCGAGTACTCGGTGTTCTGCCCGGACCTGCGCGGCTACGGCCGCTCGGCCAAGCCGCCGGCGAGCGCGAGCCACGCCGCGTACGCGAAACGCGAGATGGCGCGCGACATGGTCGCGCTGATGGCGCATTTCGGCCACGAGCGCTTCTTCCTCGCCGGGCACGACCGCGGCGCGCGCGTCGCGCACCGCCTCGCCCTCGACCATCCCGAGCGCGTGCGCAGGCTCGCGGTGCTGGACATCATCCCGACGCTGGAGCATTTCGAGCGCGCGGACATGGCCTTCGGCCTGGGCTACTACCACTGGTTCTGGTTCGCGCAGCCGCATCCGTTTCCCGAGACGCTCATCAATGCCGCGCCCGAGGCGTGGTGGCGCGCCCACACCTCGCGCGAGCCCAAGCCGGCGGACTTTTTCGCCGCGGAGGCGCTCGCCGACTACCTCGCCGCCGCGCGCGATCCGGAGATGGTCCGCGGCATGTGCGAGGACTACCGCGCCGCTGCGGGCATCGACCTCGAGCACGACCGCGCGAGCCGCAGTGCCGGGGAGAAGGTGCGTTGCCCGCTGCTCGTGCTCTGGGGGTCGAAGGGGAAGATCGAGGCCTGGTACGACGCGCTCGCGATCTGGCGCACCTACTGCGCGGGCCCGGTGAGCGGCGGCGCGCTCGCCTCGGGCCACTACCTCGCCGAGGAGGCGCCGGAAGCCGTGCTGCGTGAGCTCGAGGCCTTCTTTACTTAGAGGCGGGCTGGGGGATGCTCGAGCGGTCGACGTCGTCGAAGGTCCAGGTCTGCAGGTGCTCGCAGTTCGGGCATTCGGTGCTGTGCTGCGTGAGCGTCGCCGACCTGAACGCCTCGTAGGACATGTCGAATCCGGTCGCGATGAGCGCCTTGCACTTCCCGCAACGGATTTTCAGCATTGCCATCCAGCTACCCCTCCCCTGTCGCAAAGTGTACTACTGCCGGGCGCCATTATCATCCCGCGATGCAATTGAAATTCGAAGTGCTGTCCGATGTGCTCAGGGTGGAGATCCGGCAACGTGAAACGGCCGCCGAGACGAGGGAGATCGCCGAAGGCGCCTTCGCCGCGCGCGAGCAGCACGGGGTGCTCGCCATCCTCATGGTGGTGAAGGACTCGCGGCCCATCTTCAAGGTCGAGGAGTACGGCCTGTCGCAGATCCTGCAGAGGATCGCCGCCGTTCCCGGGCTGCGCGTGGCGGCGGTCGCCGACGATTCCGCGCTGCACTCGGCGCACGAGTACATCGAGTTCCTCGCCCGGCAGCGCGGGGTCGCCTACCGCGCCTTCACTGCGGAGGCCGAAGCCCTCGCCTGGCTGCGGGAGCCGCGCTAGTCGGGAAGGTCGAACACCAGCACTTCGGCGCCTTCGCCCTTTTCCAGCACGACCGGCTCGCCGTCGGCCTTCAGCGCGTCGCCGGCGCCCAGGAGGTGGCCGCTGACGGAGATGCGGCCGCGGGCAACGTGCACGTAGGTCTTTCTTCCGCGGGAAATCTCCAGGCTGGCTTTCTCGGAAGAATCGAACAGCCCGGCGTAGACGAAGACATCCTGCTGCACGCTGACCGAGCCCTCGCGGCCGTCGGGCGAGGCGACCAGGCGCAGCCGGCCGCGCTTGCCGGAGCCGTCGAAGTGCTTCTGCTCGTAGGAGGGCGCGGCTCCGGCGCGGTCGGGCTCGATCCAGATCTGCAGGAAGTGCGTGACGTTCGCCGGGTCGTGGTTGTACTCGGAATGGCGCACGCCGGTGCCGGCGCTCATACGCTGCACGTCGCCGGGCACGATGGTCGAGGCGTTGCCCATCGAGTCCTTGTGCGCGAGCGCGCCCTCGAGCACGTAGGTGATGATCTCCATGTCGCGGTGGCCGTGCGTGCCGAAGCCCGCGCCGGGGCGCACCCGGTCCTCGTTGATGACGCGCAGCGGGCCGTAGCCCATGTGCCGCGGGTCGTAGTAGTCGGCGAAGGAGAAGCTGTGCCAGGAATCCAGCCAGCCATGGTTGGCGTGTCCGCGCTCGGCGGCGCGTCGCAGCTCGGGCATGCCCCGGAATATAACCCGCGAATGGCAGGTCGCTGGTGCGCGAGCGCACCCGGCGCCGACCACCCCTTAGGGCTTGGCCGGGTCGCGCGCCCCCTGCACCACGCCGGCGTGGTACTCGCGCCCCGGCGCCCGCTCGGCCTCGTCCGTGGGCCGCAGGTACACCACGACGCGGCATTCCTTGTGGCGCAGGGCGATCGTCTCCTTCAGCTCGACCTTGGCGTAGCCGAGGTTCTGCGAGGCGATGGCGCCGAAGACGCTGGAAGTCATCATGCACAGCGCCGGCCGGTCGAGCACCTTGTTGCCGAAGGGGCAGGCGCGGTTGCCCAGGACGATCTTCTCCTCGTCCTGCTCGATCACGTAGAAGTCGCCCTCGATGCGCCGCTTCAGGTCGACCAGCGCGGCGGCGATCTCGGTGCGCGTGAGGTTCACGGTCTTCAGGGCGGCGCGGTAGTACATGTCGATCGTCGCCCCGGTTCGCTCGCCGATCTCGCTCACCAGGTCGGCCGCCTTCTCGGGGCCCAGCTGCCTCGCCAGCGTCTCGGCGAGATCGCGTACCAGGTCGCGCGAGAAGCGGTCGCGGTCGAGCGGGATCGGCAGGCGGTAGAACTCGAGCTTTTCGGTCGGCATCGGCCGGAAGCTACTCCATGAGGGGCGGCGCCGCCACCGTCGTCAGGCGGCGTCGTCAGGTTTTCCCCGGCAAGTCCATGCGACGCCTTTTGCCGCGCGGCGGAATCTGGCGTAATGCCGGCCATGCTCGCCATCCTGCGCGCCGCGGCCTGTGCGCTCGCCCTGCTCCCGGCTGCCGCTGCCGCTTCCACGCCGGAGCCCTACGAGGGCCAGCCGGGCAAGGACGTGGTCTGGGTGCCCACGCCCGAGGCGCTGGTCGAGAAGATGCTCGACATGGCGAAGGTGACCCCGGGCGACTATGTGATCGACCTCGGATCGGGCGACGGGCGCAACGTCATCGCCGCCGCGCGCCGCGGCGCCCGCGCGCTGGGCGTCGAGTACGACGAGGCGCTGGTCGCGCTCTCGCGCAGCAAGGCGGCCGCCGCCGGCGTCGCCGCCCGCGCGCGCTTCGTGCAGGGCGACATGTACGAGGCCGACATCTCGGAGGCGACCGTGCTCGCGCTCTTCCTCCTGCCGCAGAACCTCGAGGTGCTCAGGCCGAAGTTCGAGCGCCTGAAGCCCGGCACGCGCATCGTCAGCAACGGCTACGAGATCCCGGGCTGGCAGGCGGTCGAGGTCGGAAACTCGGAGGGCGACTGCGGCTCGTGGTGCATCGCCTACCTCTACGTCATCCCCGCGCCGGGCGACGCTCGCTAGTCAGAACAGGACCGCGGCGGCCACGGCGACGGACACGAGCCACAGTATGGCCACGACCCCTTCCAGGATCACGGCGCCGGCGGTCTTGGGGTAGGCGAAGTGCGAGCGCCCGTCGCGCAGCGGGATGACCGTCGTCTCGATGCCGAAGCTCGATTTCACCAGGGAATTGTTTCCGAGGCCGCGCCTGAGGCGCAATCAGGGAAACTCCTACACCGCCCCCGGGCTTACCCGGCGGTCAGGCGCCGGATCCCCTCGTAGCAGCTGCAGGCCGCGGCCCGCAGGCGGTCGCGGTCGGTGATGACGATGACCCCGCGCTTATAGGTGATCAGCGCCGCGCGCTGCAGCGCCCCCGCGGCCGCGTTCACCGTGGCGCGGCGCGTGCCGAGCATCTTCGCGAGGAAATCCTGGGTCATCGCGAAGCGATCGGTGGCGAGCCGGTCGCGCGTCATGAGCAGCCAGCGCGCGAGGCGCGGCTGCAGCATGTGCGCGTTGTTGCAGGCGGCGATCTGCATGGCGGTCGCCATCTGCGCCCCGGCGCTGCGCAGGACTTCCTGCCGCAGCGCGGGATTGCGCTGCAGCTCGCGGGCGAAATCCGCCGCCTTCATGCGCATCGCGCTGCCGGCGCCCTGCACCAGCGCGCTGGTGGGGGAAAGGGCCACGCCCAGGGCGAGATTGCAGCCGACCATCCCCTCGCGCCCGACCAGCCCCACCTCGAGCGGGTTGCGCTCCTGCGTCATGCCGATCAGGGAGACCATCGAGTCGTTCGGGAAATAGACATGGCGCGGCGACGTGCCGGCCTCGTAGAGCGTCGTACCGAGGTCGACGGGAATGCGCTCGAGCCTGGCGAGCATGCGGCGATAGGTGCCGCGCGGCAGCGCGGCGAGCAGCTTGTTCGGGGGTACGGTGAAGGCGGTGGCGCGGATGGCGGCTCCTCGTTTGCGGCGTCCGGCTGGCAGCCGGCGGCAAGAGGGGCGCGGGGATCGCGATGCCTGTTGTCGGAAATCTCTCGACCCAATATACGCTCATGCGGGAGGGTCCCAGACGTCGCGATTTCGGCTACAAGTGGAGCACATTTTTCCGGCGTGCAGATTTTACGAACGCTACCGTACACAGGTTGCCCGCGCGCCGCGCGCGGCGGTACGGTCCCCGCATGGCTGAAAGCACGCCCGAGAAAGGTCGCGAGGGATTCGTCCCCCTGCGCGTAGCCTGCGCGCGCGTCTACCGCGCGGTCACCGGAAACGCGCCGCAGGGCTCCGCCCACTGGGACCCTCTCCTCGACACCGCCGCCATCTCGCTGTGCACGGTGGCGCGCATCCATGCCACCGACCCGCTCACCAACCTGCTGTTCCCGGTGAGCTCCGACGAGCTCCTGCGCGGCCGTTTCGAGAACGGCGCGGGACGCTTCGTGCTGGACGGCGAAGTGCGCTACGCGGGACTCTACGTGCCGGCTGCGGACGTCGACGACGCGATCCGCCTGCTCGCGTCGGCAAGGACCTAGCTCGATCCGGGAGAAAGCTGCCGGCACACCACGTCGATGGTGTATTCCACCATGGTGGGGTCGACCGGCTTTGCCAGGTGCGCGTCGATACCGGCCCTGGTGCTCGCCCGGCGAGATCGCTCATCGGCATGGCCCGACACGGCCACTATGCAAAGCCTGTCCCGCGGGAAATGACCCCGCAGCTGGATCGCAAGGTCGTAGCCGCTCAGGTGGGGCATGCTGAGATCGACGAATGCTATGTGCGGCCGCTTTTCCAGCGCGACCGCTACCGCCTTCCGCGGATCCGTTACGACGGCCGCGGTGTGGCCCATCACTTCGAGGACGGCCGCGAATGTCTTCGCGCCATCCTCGTTGTCGTCGACGACGAGCGCCCGGTATTTGTTGGTCATGGACCCCTCGCGGCGATTAGATCACTTACGGGACGGCGGGTGCGCCCACGTCGTGCGGGCATTCCTGGATTTCGCTCGCCGTCGGGAATTTCCTGACGCGCTTTTTCCCTCGGGCGCTATGGCAACGGCCCGCCAAAGGCCACAGAATGGCGAAATGGGCGCAGCGACCCTTGGCGACGTCCTGTACGCTCGCAAGCCTCTCGATCAAGTCCCGGAAAAGGACTGGGCCGAGCTCGTTCGAGCCGTAGCCGCGGGCGATCAGCTCGCGTTGCATGCGCTCTACGAACGGGCGCACCGCGTGGTCTTTACCCTGATCGTGCGAATCACCGGCAACCGCGAGACGGCCGAGGCGCTGACCCTCGACGTCTTCCACGATGTGTGGCGGCGCGCGGCGCGCTACGACGCCGCGAACGGCACCGTGCTGGGATGGATCATGAACCAGGCCCGCTCGAAAGCCATCGATGCGGCACCCGACGCTCTCGAGCTCGAGGAGCAGGGCCGGGCGCTGCGCGGCGCCCTGCCCCTGCTCAGCCCGGATGAGCGCCACGCGATCGAGGCTGCGTATTTCTCCGGCTTGAACTACGCCGAGGTCGCCGTTCGCTCGCGCATACCGCTCGGGACGGTCAAGACGCGCATCCGTTCCGGGCTGCACAAGCTGCGCCGGGCGCTCGACCCGAAGGCGGCGCGCCCATGAACGACTGCGACCGGAGCGACCTGGTTTCCGCGTACGCGCTGCAGGCGCTCTCGCCGGGCGCCCTGCCCGCGGTCGAAGCGCACATCGCCTCCTGCCCGCAATGCCGGAGCGAGCTGGAGGTGCTGCGCCCCATTGTCGACGAATTCGTTTCCTGGCCGACGGACGTGCTGCGGCCGGCGGCATCGCTGCAGACGCGCCTCGCGCGCCGCATCGCGCAGGAGACGGGCGGGGAGCCGGTGTTGCCGCCGCAGACGGACTGGCGCGAGCCGGACTGGACCGAGGTCGCGCCCGGGATCTTCTGCAAGCTGCTCGCGACCGACGCCGAGCAGCACCGCGTGAGCATGCTGGTGCGCCTGCTGCCCGGCGTCGAGTACCCGGCGCATGTCCATGCCGGGGTCGAAGAGCTGCACCTGCTCGACGGCGAGCTGTGGATAGACGAGCGCAAGCTCCATCCCGGGGACTACAACCGGGCCGAGCCCGGCACCGGCGACCGGCGTGTCTGGAGCGAGACCGGCTGCACCTGCGTGCTCGTCACGAGCACGCTCGACATCCTTACCTAGGGAATCAGCGGCCGGCGGCGTAGCCCTGCATGCCGCGGGGATTGGCCGCGGCGAGCAGCAGGCCGCCCTCCTTCGCGCAGGCGCTGAGGCGTCCCTCCGACCAGGGCTCGCCGACCTTCACGTCGTGGCCGCGGCGGCGGAGCTCCTCGATGACCGCATCGCCGAACCTGGACTCGAGCGTCAGCCGGTTGTTGTCGACGGTGCGAGGCCAGAAGGACTGCACGAAGTGGTTGATGTGCCACGCCGGCGCGTCGATCGCCTGCTGCAGGTTCATGCCGTGATGCACGTGGCGCAGGAACAGGATGGCCTGCCACTGGTCCTGCTGGTCTCCGCCCGGCGTGCCGAAGGCGAGATAGGGCTCGCCGTCGCGCAGCGCCATGCCGGGCGAGAGCGTCGTCGAGGGGCGCTTGCCCGGCGCGAGGGCGCCGGGCAGCGCCTCGTCGAGCCAGCTGATCTGCAGCCGCGTGTTGATCGAGAACCCGAGCGCCGGGATCACCGGGCTCGACGAGAGCCAGCCGCCCGAGGGCGTGGCCGACACCATGTTGCCCCAGCGGTCGATGACGTCGATGTGGCAGGTATCGCCCACCACGAGCTCGGCGAACACCGGCTCGCCCAGGCCCAGGGCGGCCGCGCCCGCACCCGCGGCGAGCTTCGCCGATATGGCGGCGAATCCCGGCAGGCGCGGCTGCCTCCCCGCGGGACTGCCGGGCCGATGCTCCCTGCTGGCCTGCTCGCCGACGAGGCGCGCGCGCTGCGCGGCGTACTCCCTGGAGAGCAGCGCCTGCGCCGGCACGTCGGCGAACTTCGGGTCGCCCAGCCAGGCGTCGCGATCGGCGAAGCACAGCTTCGCGGCTTCAGCGACGCGGTGGACGAAATCGGCGCCCAGGGGATCGAGGCCCCCGAGGTCGAGATGCTCGGCGAGCGCGAGCTGCTGCAGGAGGACCAGGCCCTGGCTCCACGGCCCGCACTTGAGGACGGTATAGCGGCCGTAGTCGCGCGCCAGAGGCTCTTCGTAGCTCGCCGACCAGCGCGCCATGTCCTGCGCGGTGAGCAGGCCGCGGTGCGGCCTGCCGCTGCAGTCCATGACCTCCTGCTCGCGGTAGAAGCGCCCGACCTCCTCCGCCACGAAGCCGCGATACCAGGCATCGCGCGCCTTCTCGATCTGGCGCTCCCGGCCGCCTTGCGTTTCCGCGGCTTCCAGAATGCGCGAATACGTCGCGGCCATGGCCGTGTTCCGGAAAAGCGCGCCGGGTTTCGGCGCCGGCAGGTAGATCGCCGCGGAGCTCGGCCAGTGATCGCGGAACAGCGGCTCGACCGCCGCGATGGCCTGGCAGATGCGCGGCACGAGCGGATAGCCGTGCGCCGCGTAGTGGATCGCGGGCTCGAGCACCTCGCGCAGCGGCAGCGAGCCGTAGTCGCGAAGGAGCTGCATCCAGGCGTCGAAGGCGCCCGGAACCGTCGCCGGCAGGAGTCCCGTCCCCGGCACGAGCGGCAGATCCAGCGCGCGGAACGCCGCGATCGTCGCCTTCTCCGGCGCCGCGCCCTGCCCGCACAGCACGCGCGCGCGCCGCTCGCGCGCGCTCCACAGGATGAGCGGCACCTCGCCGCCCGGCCCGTTGAGGTGCGGCTCGACCACCTGCAGCGTGAAGGCGCCAGCTACCGCGGCGTCGAAAGCGTTGCCGCCGCGCTCGAGCGTGCGCATCGCCACCGCGGTGGCGAGCCAGTGCGTGGACGCCGCGACGCCGAAGGTGCCCTTGATCTCGGGACGCGTAGTGAACGGCACCCCGTAGCCGGCGCTCATTTGAGGAGCGATCCCGCCCGGGACGCGAGCGCCAGGGCCTGGAGGACGCTCTCCGGCCGGTAGCCGCCGGCTTCGCGCAGGAAATTCAGCGTGCCGAGCACGCGGGCGCCTTCCTTCACCGGCACGTTGATCACCGCGCCGAGGCCGAGGCCGACGATCTTGTCGGCGTCCTCGAAGGCGGCGCGCACGCCCGCTTCGTCGTTCGCGTAGTAAGGCTCGCCGCGCACCAGCACCTGGCGGCTCCACACCGTGTCGCGCCGCGGCTTGCGCCCGCCGAGCGGATAGGCGGCCGCGTCGCTCGTGTGCACGCGCTCGACCTCGCCGCTCTCCAGGTAGCGCATCGCCGTGAACAGCTTCCAGCCGAATTGCGACTGCGCCTCGCTAGCTATGCCCGCGTAGCTGACCAGCATGCCCCAAGCTTAACTGGGAATGGCGGAGACGTTCCCGTAGGGAAGGCGGCAGGCGGGTCGGTGTGTCGCTAGTGTGGTGTCCAAGAATTAGCTTGTCACTCGTTTTTTCTGACGGCGGGTCCTCGGAGCCGTGCAACCGGGCTTGATCTGCTCCAAGGTCTGACGGCAGCGCGCGAGCTTGGCCAGGATCGATTCGACGGTGGCGGT
>CBDDRQ010000252.1:0-29229 GCA_965233125.1 uncultured bacterium | reverse complement strand
GGACCCGCACGACCTGCTGCGCCTGCTCGGCATCGAGGAGCTGGCGCGCTACATCATCGACGAGGTGCAGGACGTGTACCGCCTGCAGGGCGTGAAGATCAACGACAAGCACATCGAGGTGATCGTGCGCCAGATGCTGCGGCGCATCGAGGTCGACAGCCCGGGCGACACGCCGTTCATCCAGGGCGAGCAGGTGGAGCGCGCCGAGCTGCTGGAGGAGAACGAGAAGGCCCTCAAGGCGGGGAAGCAGGCGGCAACCTTCCGCAACATGCTGCTTGGGATCACCAAGGCGTCGCTCTCCACGGACTCGTTCATCTCGGCGGCTTCCTTCCAGGAGACCACGCGCGTGCTGACCGAGGCGGCGATCATGGGCAAGCGCGACGAGCTGCGCGGCCTGAAGGAGAACGTCATCGTCGGGCGTCTGATCCCGGCGGGGACCGGCCTCGCCTACCACATGATCCGCAAGGCGCAGGCGGCCGAGCCGGTGCTGGCGGAGATCCCCGCCAGCGCGCCGGAGGCCGCACCGCCCACCGAGGCGACGACGGCGGGCGGCGGGTAAGACGGCCCATCGTCCTTGGAAAGGCGCCTTCGGGCGCCTTTTTTCTTCCCCTGGAGGCATCGTGATCGTCAAGCAAATCTGGACCGCCAACGCGTACCGCAACTTCAACTATCTCATTGCCTGCGCCGAGACCGGCGAGGCGCTGGCCGTCGACCCCCTCGACCACGAGAAGTGCCTGAAGGCGGCGAACGACGCGGGCTGGCGCATCACGCAGATCGTCAACACGCACGAGCACGGCGATCATATCGGCGGCAACGGGCCCCTGGTCGCGAAGACGGGGGCGAAGATCCTCGCGCACCGGAATGCAAAGAACCGCATCCCGGACATGGACCGGGGCCTCGGCGCGGGCGACGTGATCAAGGTCGGAAGCACGGTGGAGCTCGAGGTGATGGACACTCCCGGACACACCATGAGCCACGTGTGCCTGCGCTCGCATACCGATCAGCCCGCGCTCTTCAGCGGCGACACGCTCTTCAACGCCGGGGCGGGCAACTGCCACAACGGCGGGCACCCGGCCGAGCTGTACAAGACCTTTTCCGAGCAGCTGTCCAGGCTTCCCGGCGACGCGCTTATCTATCCGGGGCACGACTACATCGAGAACAACCTGCGCTTCACCCTCGATCGCGAGCCGGACAACGCCCGCGCGGCGGGGATGCTCGGCAAGCTGAAAGGACAGGACCCGGGACGCGCGTACGTGACGACCCTGGGGGAGGAGAAGGAGATCAATACCTTCTTCCGGCTGGCGAGCCCGAGCGTGATCGCCAGGCTGCGCGAGGCCTTTCCGGAGCTGCCGCGCGAGCCCGATGCGAAGACCGTGTTCCTCAAGCTCCGGGAGTTGCGCAACAAATGGTAAAGGAGGCCGGCATGGCAGGAAAAGCGAAGTTCGTGTTCACCGCAAGCATGGACGTGGACCCCGACAAGGAGGCGCTGTTCAACGAGGTCTACGATACTGAGCATGTGCCCGCGCTGCTCAAGGTCCCGGGCGTGGTCGCGGTGCGCCGCGCGGTGAGCGTGCCGCTCACCATGTCCATCGGCGGCGAGAGGAAGACCATCGTCGCCGAGGGCGAGCCCCGCTACACCGCGATCTACGAGCTCGAGAACGCGGAAGTGCTGACCAGCGAGGCGTGGGCCAGGGCGGTCGAGGCCGGGCGCTGGCCGGCGCAGGTGCGGCCTTTCACGCGCAACCGGCGCCACGTGCTGCGCAAGCTCGTCTGAAGATCACGCGCGAGAGCCTCCTTGACGGCTCGTTGCACGAGTCCGTCAGGGCGCTGCTGGGGCCGGGGGTGCGCTACATGACCCCCGAGGAGCGCGCGGGAAGCATCGCGGAAGTGCTCTCGCGCGCCCCGCGCGGCGGCAGGGTCTGGATCTTCGGCTACGGCTCCCTCATGTGGAACCCCGCCTTCCACTTTGCGGAGCGGCGCGCCGCGCGCATCCACGGCTATCACCGCCAGTTCTGCCTCTGGGCGCGCGCCGGCCGCGGCAGCCCGGCGCGCCCCGGCCTGATGCTGGCGCTGGAGCGCGGCGGCAGCTGCCACGGCGTCGCCTTCCGCCTCGCGCCAAGGCACGTCGCCTCCGAGCTCGACGTCATCTGGCGACGCGAGATGCTCACCATGGCCTACCGCCCGGTGTGGGTCGGCGCGCGAACGCGGGACGCGACCGGCGAGGGCAGCGAGCCGGCGATCGCTTTCGCCGCCAACCCCGCCCACGAGCGCTATGTCCGCGGCCTGGGCGCGGAGGAGACGGCGCGCTACCTGGCGAGCGGCGCCGGGCCGCTGGGGGCGTGCTGCGACTACCTGTTTGACACGGTGGCGCACCTGCGCGAGCTCGGCATCCGCGACCGCCGCCTCGAGGCGCTCGAGCGGCGGGTACGCGAGCGCTGAGCTAGGACGGGGCGCGCTCGCCGACTTCGACGACGACGCGGCCGACCGTGCTCGCATCGAAGAACCGGTCCATGTGCCTGTCCAGGTCCTTGAAGGCGATCGGGCGGGAGATCTCGGCGAGGGTCCTGGGCTTGAGCTCGGCGGCCATGCGCTGCCACAGCCGCCGGCGCTCCTGCATCTGCAGCTGGCGCGAGACGTTGATGCCCAGGATGTCGATGGAGCGCAGGATCAGCGGCAGCACCGTGGTGGAAACCTCGGCGCCCACCGCCATGCCGGCCACGGCGAGCTTGCCGAAGGGCTGCATCTTCGCCGCGAGCCTGTCCAGGTAGGCGCCGCCCACGTTGTCCAGCGCGCCGGCGAAGAGCGGCGCCGCGAGCGGCGCGCGCTCGCGCAGGAACTCCTCGCGCAGCAGGAGCGCCTGGGCGCCGATGGATTTCAGGAACCCTTCCTGCTCCTTCTTGCCGGTGATGGCGATGACGCGGTAGCCGAGCTGGGCGAACATGCTCACCGCGAGGCTGCCCACGCCGCCGGTCGCGCCGGTGATGCCGATGGCACCGCTCTGCGGCGTCACGCCGGCCGCCTGGAGCCGGTCCACGGCCAGCGCGGCGGTCAGCCCGGAGGTGCCCAGCCCCATCGCCTCGTACAGTGACAGGCCCGCGGGCAGCGGCACGATCCAGTCGCCGGGCACGCGCGCGTAGTCGGCGTAGCCGCCGTCCTGCTCGACGCCGAGCTTGTAGTTGGTTACGACCACCTTGTCGCCTGCCGCGAAGCGGGGATCCTCCGAGGACGCGACGACGCCGGAGAGGTCCACGCCGGTGACGCAGGGGCGCTCGGTGCGCACGTTCTTGCCCACGCCGCGCGCGGCCATGGCGTCCTTGTAGGTGATCGCGGAATACGCCGTCTTGATCACCACCGGGCCGGGGTCGAGGTCCGCCAGCGTCAGCTCCTCGAAGCGGCAGACCGGCTTGCCGTCGATGGTATGGACGCGGAACGCCTTGAACGCTTTCGTCATGATTTCGGATCGCAGTAGACGACGCCTTCGGCGACGAGGCGATCGATCTCGGCCTCGTCCAGGCCCGCGGTGTCCTTGAGGAACGCGCGCGTGTCCTGGCCGACGCGGTGCCCGGACCAGCGCACGGCGCCCGGCGTGCCCGAGAGCTTGGGCACGACGCCCGCGAGCGTGACGCTGCCGAGGTCGTCGTCCGGCGTGGGCACCAGCATGTCGCGCGCCTTGTAGTGCGGGTCGCGGAAGATGTCGGCCATGTCGTAGATGCGGCTCGCGGGAACGTCGCCCTTCCTCAGGATCGCCTCGATAGCGTCGAGGTCGTGCGCCGATGTCCACTCGGCGATGATGCCCTCGATCAGCGCCTCGTTCGCGGAGCGCGCCCGCTGGTCGGCGAAGCGCGCATCGGTGCCGAGCTCGGGCCGGCCGATGGCGGCGGCCAGGCGCCGGAAGACCGGGTCGGCGAGCGCGGCGACGTGGATGTGCTTGCCGTCGCGCGTGGGGAAAAGCGTGTTGGGCGCGCTGTCGGCAAGACGCGCCCCCGTGCGCTTGCCGATCTTCCCGGTCTTCTCGTAGGCCGGGACGTAGGCCTCCATGAAGCTGAAGGCCGACTCGATGAGCGTGGCGTCCACGCACTGGCCGGCGCCCGTCTTCTCGCGGACCAGCACCGCCATCACGGTCCCGAACGCGGCGTAGACGCCCGTGATGTAGTCGGTGAGCGGGATGCCGACGCGCGAAGGCGGACGGTCGGGATCCCCGATCATGTGCCGCAGGCCGCTCTTGGCCTCGCCGATCACGCCGTAGCCGGGCTGGTCGCGGTAGGGGCCGGTCTGGCCGAAGCCGCTGACCCGCGTCATGATCAGATCAGGCCGGAGGCGAACCAGATCCTCGTAACCGAGGCCCCACTTCTCCAGCGTCCCGGGACGGAAGTTCTCGACCACGATGTCGAACTTCGGGATCAGGCGCTTCAGCAGCTCGCGCGCCTGCGGCCTGCGGAAATCGAACGAGGCGATGCGCTTGTTGCGCAGGATGCTCGCGCCGTAGAGGGATTTTCCGTCCACCACTTCGCCGAGCTGGCGCACCGGGACGCCCTCGGCGGCCTCGATCTTCACCACGTCGGCGCCGAAGTCGGCGAGCAGCCGCGCGCAGAACGGCCCGGCCACGGTCGAGCCGAGCTCGAGCACGCGGTAATTCGAAAGCGGTCCCTGACCTTGCATGACGGCTGAGCTTACATGTTAAAACGAACACATGGATCTATCGCTCAGCGAAGAGCAGCGCATGATGGTCGAGGCCGCGCGGCGGCTGGTCGACAAGCACATCCAGCCGATCCTCGACGCCAACGACCGGGACAGCGCGCTGCCCAAAGCGGCGATCCTGAAAATCATGGAGAAGTCGGCCGAGCTGGGCCTCACCTCGGCGCGCATTCCGGAGGCGGGCGGCGGCGCCGGCCTGCGCATGCTCGACTACGGCCTCATCGGCGAGCAGATGCCGCCGTCGGTCGCGCTGATCCTGCAGCCGCACGAGGCGACCACGGCCCGCGTGTACTTCGGCTGCAACGAGGAGCAGAAGGCGCGCTATCTGGGCGAGCTCATGTCCGGGCGGCGCATCGCCTGCACCGCCAGCACGGAGCCCGACGTGGGCTCCGACCCGCGCGGGGTCAGGACGACGGTCACCGAGGACGGCGAGCACCTCGTGCTCAAGGGACGCAAGCAGTGGATCTCGAACGCCACGGTCTGCGACCTGATGAACGTGACCTGCCGCAAGTCGAACGCGGACGGCACTTCGGGCCTCGCCCGAGTCATCGTCGAGCGGGCCGAGTCGCCCTTCGAGACGCGCGAGGTTCTCATGCACGGCCTGCGCCAGGCGCCGCTGGGCGAGGTGCTGTTCGACGGCTGCCGGGTGCCCAGGCGCAACCTGTGCCCCGAGACCGGCGACACCGCGCGGCTGCTGACGCTGACCTGGCTCGCGAATCGCCCGCTGGTGGGGCTGCTGGCGGTGAACCTCGGGCAGAAGGCGCTCGATGCCGCGCGGGAGTATGCCGGCGTGCGCAAGCAGTTCGGCCGCGTCATCGGCGGCTTCCAGCTCGTGCAGAACGACCTGGCGGAGATCGAAACCGCGGTCGTCACCAGCCGGCTGCTGTGCTACCACGCGCTCGCGGCGCTCGACCGCGGCGAGCGCGCCAACGGGCTCTCGGCGATGGCGAAGCGCTACGCGGTGGATGCCTGCGACCGGGCCGTCGCGCTGGCCATGCGCGTCCACGGCGCGATGGGGCTGAGCAGGGAGCTCGGACTGGAGCAGCTCGCGCGCGACGTGCGCACGCTGACGATCCCCGACGGCACGCCCGGGATCCTGACGCTGATCCAGGGCCGCGAGCTCACCGGCATCGATCCCTTCCGCTAGGCTGGAGCGGGCCGCGGTGCCGTGCTAAGGTAGTACGGGGAGATAAACGAGGAGGAGGACATGATGAAGAATGACCGCAAGCAGTGCGGGCGCCGCGGCATGCTCGCGAGCTCGGTGTTGGCGTTCGCCGGATTCACGGCGTGCGGCCCGCTCGCCGCGCAGGAGATCCGCTTCGCCGAGCAGTTCGGCCTGCTCTACCTGCCCATGCAGGTGGTAATCCACGAGAAGCTGGTCGAGAAGCACGCGGCGAAGGCCGGGCTCACGGGCGTGAGCGCGAAGATGATCAAGCTCTCCGGCGGCGCCGCGGTGAACCAGGCCTTGCTCTCGGGCAACGTCGAGTTCGCCTCGGGCGGCGTCGGCCCGCTGCTGACGATCTGGGACCGGACGCACGGCACCGAGGACCACGTGAAGGCGGCCTTCGACCTGTCCAAGATGCCGCTCAAGCTGCTGACCAACGACCCGAAGGTGCAGAAGCTCGAGGACTACCTGAAGGTGAGCGACCACAAGATCGCCACGCCGTCGGTCTCCTCGATCCAGGCGGTCACGCTGCGCATGGCGTCCGCCCGGGCCTGGGGCGACTCGAAGAAGCTCGATTCCCTGCTGGTCAACATGAACCACCCGACCGCGGTGGCGGCCCTGCTTTCGGGCGGGCAGACGGTGAAGTCGCACTTCGCGACGCTGCCGTTCTCCTACCAGGAGCTGAAGTCCGGGAAAACGAGGCTGGTGCTGAACTCCTTCGACGTGCTCGGCGGCCCGCACAGCATCGTGTCGCTGTACGGGACCACCAAGTGGGTGAAGGCGAACCCGAAGCTCTACAAAGTGGTGGTCGACGCGTACGCAGAGGCGTTCAAGTTCATCGACGCCGACCTCGGGCGCGCGGCGAAGGTCTACGTGGACTTCACCAAGTCCAAGCTCAGCGTCGAGGACGTGAAGGCGATGATCGCGGACAAGTCCGAGATGGAGTACGGCCCGGCGCCCAAGAACACGATGCCGTTCGCCAAGTTCATGCACCAGGAGGGCGCGATCAAGAACCTGCCCGCGAGCTGGAAGGACTACTTCCACGAGAGCGCGCACGGGCTGGAAGGCAGCTGAGGATGTCGCAGTCCGCGGCCGGGGCGGCGCCCGCGGGCGCCGCCCCGGCGGTGGCGCCGATTCTCGAAGTCCAGGGCGTCACGCTCCAGTACAAGACCAAGGAGCACCTGATTACCGCGACCTACCGGGTGGACTTCAGCGTCTACCCGGCAGACCGCTTCGTGCTGCTCGGCCCCAGCGGCTGCGGCAAGTCGACGCTGCTGAAGGGCGTGGCGGGGTTCATGCGGCCGGTGGAGGGCGAGATGCGGCTGAAGGGCCGGCGCATCGTCTCGCCGGGGCCCGACCGCGTCATGGTGTTCCAGGAGTTCGACCAGCTGCTGCCGTGGAAGACGGTGCGGCAGAACATCACCTTCGCGCTCAGGAACGGCGGGCGCTGCTCGCGCGAGAGCGACGCCGACGAGATCGCGATGAGCTACATCCGCAAGGTGAAGCTGAGCGGGTTCGAGAACACCTTCCCGCACATGCTCTCCGGCGGCATGAAGCAGCGTGTGGCGATCGCGCGCGGCATGGCCATGGAGCCCGACATCCTGCTGATGGACGAGCCCTTCGCGGCCCTCGATGCGCTGACGCGCCGGCAGATGCAGGAGGAGTTGCTCGGGCTGTGGGACGACACGCGCTTCACGGTGCTGTTCGTCACGCATTCGATCGAGGAGGCGCTCCTTGTGGGCAGCCGGATCCTCGTGCTCTCGCCGCACCCCGGCCAGGTGAAGGCCGAGCTCAACGCCAACCAGCACTCGCACGCCAACCTGGGCAGCCCGGAGTTCATCGCGCTGCAGGCGCGCATCCACGACATGCTGTTCGCTGACCGGGTGCTCGAGGACGGGATCGCCCGCCGTGGCTGAGCGTCCGGCGCCGCTCGATCGGCCGGAGTTCGAACGCGCGGCGGTCGGCAAGGCGAGCACCGCCGACGTGGCGCGGCCGCTGTCGATGGCGGAGCAGCTCGCCAACGTCGATCCGGTGCGCAAGTTCACCGTGCTGCTGGGCGCGATCGTCGTCTGGGAGCTGTACACGCGCCTCGCCAAGGTGCCGTCGCTCATCTTCCCGACCTTCCAGGACACGGTCGTCGCACTGTGGAAGGGGTTCACCCAGTACGACCTCGCCTCGCAGATCTGGGCCTCGATGGGCATCCTGATGGCGGGCTACGCGATCGGCATCGCCATCGGCGCCGCGCTGAGCTTCATCGCGGTGTCCAGCCGCTTCGGCAGCGACGTGCTGGGAACGCTCACCTCGATGCTCAATCCGCTGCCGGCGGTGGCGCTCCTGCCCCTGGCGATGATCTGGTTCGGCCTGGGCGCGAAGAGCCTGGTCTTCGTGCTGCTGCATTCGATCGTCTGGCCGGTCGCCCTCAACACGCACACCGGCTTCATGTCGGTGGCCGAGCCGCTGCGCATGGTCGGCCGCAACTACGGCCTGCGCAACATCCGCTACGTGGCGAAGCTGCTCGTGCCGGCGGCGTTCCCGTCGATCCTGGCCGGGCTGAAGCTCGGCTGGGCGTTCGCGTGGCGCACGCTGATCGCCTCGGAGCTGATCTTCGGCGCGGCGGCCGAAGGCGGCGGCCTGGGCTGGTTCATCTTCGCCAGCCGCAACGAGATGGACATCCCCGGCGCGTTCGCCGGGCTGCTGACGGTGATCCTGATCGGCTTTCTGGTCGAGAACGTCATCTTCCGCAACATCGAGCAGCGCACCGTGGTGCGCTGGGGCATGCAGTCGTGAGCGCCGCGCTCGAGCGCCCGCTCCCGGATCCCGTGCCGCGGCCGGAGATCGAGCGCACGCCGCTGGATGCGAGCCGCATCGGCCAGATCGAGCGCCCGCTGTCGGCCGTCGAGCGCCTGTGGAACGTGCAGATCGTGCGCAACCTCTCGGTGCTGGTGATGTTCGTCGCCGCCTGGGAGGCCTATACGCGCATCGCCGGCGTGCCGGCGCTGCTCTTCCCGACCTTCACCGATACCTGCGTCGCGATCGTCGAGGCGTTCAACGACCACCGCATGCTCTCGAAGATCTCGTTCACCCTGAGCTCGCTGCTCACCGGCTACGCGGTCGGCCTGCTCGCGGCGGCGGTGCTGGTGTCGCTCGCCTCGATCTGGCGCGTGTGGGCGGACATCCTCACCACCGCCACCGCGATGTTCAACCCGCTGCCCTCGATCGCGCTGCTGCCGCTCGCGATGCTGTGGTTCGGCCTGGGCACCTTCAGCCTGGTGTTCATCCTGATCCACGCGGTGCTGTGGGCGGTGGCGCTCAACACCTACGTGGGCTTCCAGGGGGTGAGCCAGACGCAGCGCATGGTCGGCTGGAACTACGGCCTGCGCGGCGTCGTCTTCGCCGTCAAGATCCTCATCCCGGCCGCGCTGGCGACGGTGCTCTCGGGCATGAAGATCGGCTGGGCCTTCGCCTGGCGCACGCTCATCGGCGCGGAGCTCATTTTCGGCGCCACCGCGCGCGGCGGCGGCCTGGGCTGGCACATCTTCGAGCACAGCGAGCTGCTGAACACCTCGCAGGTGTTCGCGGGCCTGTTCATCATCATCGTGATCGGCGTGCTGGTCGAGTACGCGATCTTCCGCACGCTCGAGCTGCGCACGGTACGCCGCTGGGGCATGCAGCGCTGACTGCGTTTTCCGCGGCGCTTACGCCTCGATCAGCGCGACGACCTGCTTCTCGGTCACGGCGACGCCTGCGGCGACGCGCAGCTCCTTGAGCACGCCGCCGTCCTCGGCGATCACGGGGATCTCCATCTTCATCGACTCGACGATCATGATCGTGTCGCCCGGCTCGAGGCGCTGGCCCACGCGCGCCTCGATCCTCGATACCGATCCGGTCACCACCGATGTCACTTCGATCGCCGCCAAGGGACGCTCCTTCGGTCAGTAGCTCGTGGGCCAGGCGCGCATCAGGTGCTGCCCGACGCCCTGGGTAAGCCGCAGCCGGTGCACTTCCAGCATGCGGATGAGATAGTCGCGCGTCTCTTCGGGGCGGATCACCGACTGGACCGCATAGATGGAGGCGATGTCCCAGGCCGCGCTCTCGCGCTGCATCGCCTCGAGCGCCTCGGCGTGGCCGGGCTGGCCCGGCTCGAGCCCGTGGACGATCCGCACCGCGAAGCCGGGGTCCATGAAGCTCACTTCCGCGGTGGGCCAGGCGGCGACCTCGTCGGAGTTCCTCCCGCCGCCCATGTTGAGGTAGGCCTGCCCGTAGCTCTTGCGCAGGATGACCGAGAGCTTGGGCACCGTGACGAGCGCGAGCGCGTTCATGAAGTTCATGATCTTGCCCGGCGCGCGCTTGCGCTCGGCGTCGGTGCCGATCACGAAGCCGGGCGTGTCCACGAACATCACCAGCGGGATGTTGAAGGAGTCGCACAGCACGATGAAGCTGGTGATCTTCTCGCAGGCCTCGGTGTCGAGCGCGCCGCCCTTGTACAGGGGGTTGTTCGCCACGATGCCCACCGTGCGGCCGTCGAGGCGCGCCAGCGCCGTGACCGCGACCTTGCCGAAGCGCGCCTTGAGCTCGAACAGGCTGTCCGCGTCCACGATGTCGCGGATGAGCTTGCGCACGTCGTAGACCTGCGTGCGGCTCGCCGGCAGGTGCGAGAGGATGTCGCGCATCCGCGCGCCCGACCCCGCGCCCACCCCTGCCACCGGCGGCGCCTCGTTGCGGTGGCCCGGCAGGTAGGCGAGGAAGCGCCGGATGGCGTCGAGCGCCTCCTCGTCGGACTCGACCACGAGGTCCGCGAAGCCGGTGACCTCCGCGTGCAGCCGCCAGCCGCCGAGCGCCTCGGGATCGACCTCCTCGCCGATCGCGAGCGAGGCGAGCAGCGCGCTCGAGACGGCGAGCACCGCGCCCTTGCGCATGACGGAGAAATCCGAGAGGACGGCGTACCACGACGAGGAGCCGTAGGAGGGGCCCAGCGTGGCCGAAGCCCACGGTGTCTCGCGCAGGCGCTGGTACTGCAGACCGTCGTTGCCCAGCAGCGCCCCCATGCCGCGCGAGCCCATGTGGTCGGGCATGCGCGCGCCCGAGGATTCGCCCAGGAACACGAGCGGCATGCCGCGCTGGGTGGCCACGCGCTTCATGTGGGCGATCTTGCGGCCGTTGGTCGCGCCGCTCGAGGCGCCCAGGACGGTGAAGTCGTTCGAGACCACGGCGGCTTCGCGCCCGTTCACCTTGCCGAAGCCGGCGAGCTTGCCGTCGCCGGGCGACTTCTCGCGGTCCGCGGGGCTCGCCGAGGTGGCGAAGAGCCCCGACTCGATGAACGTGCCGGGGTCGAACAGCCGCTCGATGCGCTGGCGCGCGTCGAGCACGCCCGCGGCCGCGCGCCGGGCGAGCTTCTCGGGCCCGCCCATGCGCTTCGCCGCAGCCTCGCGGCGCGCGTACTCCTCCTCGATGCGCTCCTTCATGACGTTCGATTCTCGCGCATCTGCGGCCAGGAGTTCCACAGTACTATCGAAACCATGAGCGCAAAGATGAAAAAAACGCCGTTCGCCTTCGTAGAGCTGCCGCGCGAGCGAAGCGAGAGCAAGCCGCGCGCGAGCGGCCTCACCATGATGGCCGACTTCGGCCTGCCCTACCGCTACGCCGCGGACGTCGTGGAGATGGCCGGGCGCTATATCGACCTGGCGAAGATCGCCGTCGGTACCTCGCGGCTCTACGACCTGAAGTACCTGCGCCGCAAGCTCGCCCTCTACCGCAAGCACCGCATCCGGCCGTTCATCGGCGGCCAGTTCCAGGAGTACGTGTTCGCCACCTACGGCGCGGGCGCGCTGCGCGGGTTCCTCACCGAGGCGAAGCGCGTGGGCTTCGGCGTGGTCGAGGTCTCGGACAACTGCGTCCCGCTCACCGACGCCGAGCGCTTCGGGCAGATCAAGCTCGCGGTGGACTGCGGCCTGGCGGTGTTCGGCGAGGTGGGCTCCAAGGACATGAAGAACGACGCTCGGCTCCTGATCCGGCAGGCCGAGGTCTGCTTCAAGGCCGGCGCGGAGCTGGTGCTGGTCGAGGCCGCGGAGCTGGTCGAGAACGGCAAGCCCAAGACGCGGCTGATCGAGGACATCCGCCGCGGGCTCGACATGACCAAGGTGCTGATCGAGCTGCCCGGGCCGTGGATCAAGAGCGTGACGCTCTCGGCGGTCGAGGACATGAAGAAGTTCCTGGTCGCCGAGTTCGGGCCGGACGTCAGCATCGCCAACGTCATGCCGCAGGACATCCTGGAAACCGAGGCGCTTCGCGTAGGTCTCGGCGTAGTCGGTCCAACTTCCCGCAAAAAGAAATAGTCATGCCAAAGAGAAAACCCAACCTGCTGCTCATCCTGGTCGACGACCTGCGCTACGACGAGTTCGGCGCCGGCGGCCATCCGTACATGCAGACGCCGCACATCGACCGCATCGCGCACGAAGGCGCGCTGTTCGAGCGCGCCTTCCATACCACCTCGATCTGCTCGCCCAACCGCGCCTCGATCCTCACCGGCCAGTACGCGAGCCGCCACGGCATCATCGACAACGTCGCGCGCGACGCGGCGAGCCACCGGCTGCCCAACTACCACCTCGAGCTGCAGCGGCTGGGCTACGAGACCGCCCACATCGGCAAGTGGCACATGGGCAACGACGGCAAGCCGCGCCCGGGCTACGACTTCTGGGTCGCCTACGACGGTCACGGCCGGCTGAACGACCCGAAGCTCAACGAGCACGGCAGCTACGTGCAGCGCAAGGGCTACATCACCGACATCATGAACACGATGGCCGTGGACTTCATCCGGCGAAAGCACGAAAAGCCCTGGTCCCTGTGGTTCGCCCACAAGGCGGTGCATCCCGACGCGGAGCAGGCGGCCGACGGGACGTTCAGGATGGACGGCTACGTTCCCGCGGAGCGCCACAAGGACCTCTACCGCGGCGCGGTGTTTCCGAAGAAGCCCAACATGGTGGGCCCGGACGTGATCCTGAAGAACAAGCCCGCCTGGGCCGAGGCGGTCGAGATGCGGAAGCTGCCGCAGTCGCGCGAGCTGCACGACGCCATCCATTCCGGCAAGCAGGAGGAGATTCGCCTGCGCGCCTGCATGATGGCCGCGGTCGACGAGGGCGTGGGCATGATCCTGCGCGCGCTCGAGGAGACCGGGGAGCTCGACAACACGGTCATCCTCTTCCTCGGCGACAACGGCTACTTCTTCGGCGAGCACGGCATCGGGCCGGAGCGGCGCTTCGCCTACGAGGAGGGCATCCGCGCGCCGTTGACGATCCGCTGGCCCAAGGCCATCAAGGCCGGCTCGCGCCTGCGCGAGCTCGTGATCCTGCAGGACCTCGCGCCCACCCTGATCGAGATCGCCGGGGGGCGTCCCGGCGGGCACATCCAGGGCCGCTCGCTCCTGCCGCTCTTGCGGGGCAAGCGCGCCGGCTGGAGGAAATCGGTGCTCTCCGAGTACTGGGCCGAGAACGCCTATCCCTGGCTGGTCGCCATGAGCTACCGGGCGGTGCGCACCGGGCGCTACAAGTACATCCGCTGGGTGAACCGCGGGCGCAACGGCGAGCTCGACGAGCTCTACGACCTCGACAAGGACCCCTACGAGATCACCAACGTGGTCAGGCGCCCGGCGTACCGTGCCGTGCGCGAAAAGCTGCGGCGGGAGCTCAGGCGGCTCGCGGTCGAAGCCATGGGCCTATGAAGGTGGAAATCCCTGACGGGCTGATCGAAGGCCCGGCAGCGTGGTACGGCACCGAGCTCGCCGGGCGAACCGACTGGATTTTCCAGCTCGACGCCAATGATCGCGCGGAGATCGACGGCGCCATAAAGGCCTTTTCGGCCTCGGGCCTGGAGCTCTCGGCGATCTCGCCGGGCAGCTTTCCGCTGCCCGGGCTGGCGCCGCGCCTCGAGGCGGTGCTGCACGAGCTGCTCGAGGGGCGCGGCTTCGTGCTGATGCGCGGCTTCGAGGTGGAGCGCTACTCCCGGGCGCAAGCCGCTGCCGCGTACATGGGCATCGGCTCCTATTTCGGCCGGCCCCGCTCGCAGAACGCCAAGGGGCACCTGCTGGGTCACGTACGGGATCTCGGGTACAGCGTCGCCGACCCGGGCGTGCGCTACTACCAGACCAGCCGCAAGCTCGACTATCACACCGACTCGGTCGACATCGTCGGCCTGCTTTGCCTCAAGACCGCCAAGGCCGGCGGGGAAAGCTTCATCGCCTCGTCGACGACCTGCTACAACGAGTTCTACCGGCGCCGGCCGGACCTGGTGCCGAGCCTTTTCGACGCCTTCCCGACCGACCGCCGCGGCGAAATTCCGCAGGGCATGAAGCCCTGGTTCGACATGCCGGTCTTCCACTGGCATGAAGGCAGGCTGTCGGGCTCTTTTACGAGCGAGTACATCGAGTCGGCGCAGCGCAATTTTCCCGAAGCGAGGCGCCTGACGCCTGCGCAGCGCGAGGCGCTCGAGCTGCTGTCCGACATCGTGAACGACCCCCGGGTGCACCTGGCGATGAGCTTCAACCCCGGCGACATGCAATTCCTGCACAACCACCAGATCTTCCACGCGCGCACCGACTTCGAGAACTGGCCGGAGCCGGAGCGCCACCGCCATCTGCTGCGGCTGTGGCTTTGCCCCGCCAGCGGACGCCCCTTGCCGGAGGTGTTCGCGCCGCGCTATGGCAGCGTGACCCCGGGCGATCGCGGCGGCATCGTCGTCAGGGACATGCGCCTCAAGGTACCGCTGGAGCCAGAATAATCTTTTGCACGAAGTGCCAGTCACAGGCACCTGATATATTTGATAAACTGCCGCGCGTGAGCGCTTGCAGAACCGATGGATTCACCCTGATCGAGCTGGTCATGGTGATCGTCATCCTCGGCATCCTTGCGGCCGTGGCGGTGCCGAGATTCCTCAACCTGAGCGACGACGCGCTCGCGGCGTCGCGCGCCGGCGTGACGGGCGGGCTGAACTCGGCGGTCCAGGTCGTGCGTTCGCGATGGCTCGCGCAGGGCGGCACCGGCACGGTGACCCCCGCCGGCGGCACGCCGATCACCATGAACGCCGCCGGCTTTCCGGACGTCGGCACGACCTATAGCAGCGCCGCGACCTGCGCCACGCTGGTGGGCAGCCTGCTGGGCGGCGCGCCGCCGAGCAGCGCCGCCGACTGCACCGGCGTCACCGTTCCCTTGCGCGTGAGCTACTCCGGCGGCGCCTGCCGCGTGCACACCTGCCCGAAGGACTTCGCCACGCCGATCGCACTGTCCGCCACCAGTGCGCAGTAGCCGGCGCCCGTGCGCGCAGCGAGGGTTCACCCTGGCGGAGCTGGTCATGACGCTGGTGATCATCGGCATCCTGGCCGCGCTGGTCGCGCCGCGCATGCTGTCCTCCAGGGGCTTCGCCTCGCGCGGCTTCTACGACGAGGCGCAGTCGGTCGTGCGCTTCGCGCAGAAGACCGCGATCGCCTGGCGCCGCCCCGTCTTCGTGTGCGTCTCGGCCGCCGAGATCAGCGCGATCTCGAACAACGACTGCAACGCGCCGACCTTCCTCGTCCACCCCGCCACGGGGGGCGAGCTGCGCTCGCTCGCGCCGGACGGCGTCACGCTGACGCCCGTGGGCAGCTTCCAGTTCGACGGCCTGGGCCGGCCGAGCGCCGCGGTGACCATCGTGCTCAACAGCACCATCGCCGACGATCCCGCGCGGCAGATCCTGGTCGCCGCCGAGACCGGGTATGTCTCGCGCTGAGCGCGAGAGCGGGCATGATTCGCGCTGAGCGCGGCGCGACGCTCGTCGAGCTGATCGTTTTCATCGTCGTGGTCGGCACCGCGGTCGTGGGCGTGCTCACCGTGCTCGACCTCTCGACGCGCTCGAGCGCCGACCCGATGATCCACAAGCAGGCGCTGGCGATCGCCGAGGCGCTGCTCGAGGAGGCGCAGCTCCAGCCCTTCACGTACTGCGACCCGGACGACGCCAACGCCGCAGCCGCGCTGAGCGCGCCCGACTGCACCGGCGGGGCGAGCGGCCCGAACGACGAGGGGCGGCTGCCGCTGGGCCCCGAGGCCGGCGAGACGCGCTCGAGCGCGACCACGCCGTTCGACAACGTCAGCGACTACCACGGCCTGGTCGTGGGGCCCGGCATCACGGACCTGAGCGGCGCCGCCATCGCCGGCCTGAACGCCTACACCGCGAGCATGACCGTCGCCAACCTCGCGCTCGGCGTCGTGCCCGCCGCCGATTCGCTGCTCATCAGCGTGACCGTCAACGGTCCGGGCGACACGACCGTGGTGCTGCACGGCTATCGGGTCCGCTATGCGCCGAATGCATTGCCGTAGGCAATCGTCGCAATGCGGCGTCACGCTGATCGAGCTGGTCATCGTGATCACCATCACCGCCATCATCGCCGTGGGCGTCGCGGTCTTCATCAGCCGCCCGGTCGAGGGCTACATCGATGCGGCGCGCCGCGCCGAGCTGACCGACATCGCCGACACGGCGCTGCGGCGCATGACGCGCGACCTGCGCACGGCGCTGCCCAACAGCATCCGCATCGCCGAGATCCCGCCGGCGAGCGGCGTGCTGTACCTCGAGTTCCTGCAGACCAGCGGCGGCGGCCGCTACCGGGCGGAGCCCGACAGCGGCGGGGGCGGGGACGTCCTCGATTTCTCCGCCCCGGACGCCGCCTTCGACGTGATCGGGGCGATGCCGGTCTTTGCCGGCGGCGAGTCGATCGTGATCTACAACCTGAGCGCCTCGGGCGCGGTCGCGAATGCCTATGCCGGGGACAACCGCGCCGCCTATGCCGGCAACGCGGGAGGCACGATCACGCTGTCGGCGCCCAAGCAGTTCCCGTTTCCGTCGCCGGCACGGCGCTTCCAGGTGGTGCAGTACGCCGTCACGTATTCCTGCAACCCGGGCACGGGCGAGCTGCGCCGCTACTGGAACTACGGCATCGCCGCCGCCCAGCCGACGCCGCCGGCGACGCCGAACAATGCGCTGCTCGCCACCAACGTCACGGCCTGCAGCCTCCTGTATGCCGCGGGCGCGGGCGCGCGCACCGGCGCCGTGACGCTCAGCCTGCGGGTGGAGCGCGATGGCGAGCCGATCCAGATCTTCCAGCAGGTCCACGTCAGCAATGTTCCCTGAGCGCCACTCGGGCTTCAGCACCGTCGCGGCGATCTTCCTGCTGGTGGTGCTCGCGCTGCTGGGCGCGATGATCGCCTCCGTCACCGGAATCCAGCAGGCGACCAGCCAGCTCGACATCCTCGGCGTGCGCGCCTACCACAGCGCGCGCGCCGGCATGGAGTGGGGCGCGAGGGCGGTGCTCGATCCTGCCCACACGCTGAATCCGGGGACCTGCGCGCCGCCGGTGATGCCTGCCTGCCCCGCCTCGCCCACGAACCTCGCGGGGCTCGGCGGGTCCCTCGCGCCCTTCACCGTCACCGTGACCTGCGCGCAATCCGCCGACACCACCGAAGGCAACCGCAGCGTGCGCGTGTTCTCGATCGTCGCGACCGCCTGCAACCAGCCCTCCGGCGGCGCCTGCCCCAACCCCGCGCCGGCCGAGGGCTACGTCGAGCGCCAGCTGCAGGCTTCGCTGTCCAAGTGCAAGGACCCCACCGCGGCCGCGCCGCGCTGCGAATGCGGCTAAGTGCACAGCGTGATGATTTCTTGCACGGCGGGAAGAACCCCCCGTGCGAGGATGAGCAGGGCCCATGAGCGCGTGGCGAGCACGTCTTCTGATCGCGGGCAGCCTGCTGCTGCCGCTGGCGGCGCACGCGCAAACCACCGTGTCGCAAGCCCGCAGCCCGGCCAACTGCATTTCCTTCGACGTCGGCAACCCCAACTGGGGCAATCCCGACCGCGCCGAGACGAGCAACAATTCCGATGCGACCGTGACCCTCAACGACAACCAGGCGAGCGACGCGCTCGTCTGCCTGCAGTACGGGTTCACCGTCCCGGCGTCGGCCACCGTGCAGGGCATCATCGTGCGCATCGAGCGCGCGACCAGCGCGGGCAGCTCGCCGCGGCGCGATTTCCTGGTGCGCGTGCTCAAGGGGGGCGTCGCCGAGCCCGCCGAGCGCGCCACCACCACGGCCTACACGACGACCGACGTGGTGGAAGACCATGGCGCCGCGGCCGACCTGTGGGGCACGACCTGGACGCCCGCGGAGATCAACGATCCGAACTTCGGTGCCGCGTTCATGGCGTACAAGGACGGGACCGCCGGCGGCAACGAGCAGGTCTTCGTCGACCATATCGAGGTCGAGGTCTTCTACAGCAACCAGGCGCCGCCGGCGCCGGGCCTGGTGTCGCCGGCCGACGGGGCCGTGGTGACGACTTCGAACCCGACCTTCACCTGGGGCGCGGTGGCCGATCCCGACGGCGACACCGTCACCTACGACATCCAGGCCGACGACAGCGGCTGCGGCTTCGCCTCGCCTGAGCTGGGCCAGACCGGCGTCGCGAGCGCGACCTTCACCCCGGGTTCCGGGCTCGCCAACGCCACGTATTGCTGGCGCGTGCGCGCGATAGACCAGCACGGCCTCGCGGGCCCCTGGAGCGCCACGCGCAACGTCACCGTGAACGCCGCGGTGGTCGTGAACGTGACCGGCAGCCCGGGCGGGGGGGCCGACTGCACCAACCAGGGCGGCATTGGTACGCGGCCCTGGAGCAACACCGGCAACGCCATCTCCAGCAACAACAGCTACGCCTCCGTGGCGGTGGACGGCCAGACCAGCAACTGGCTGCGCTGCCTGAACTATGGCTTCGCCATCCCGGCGGGCGCCACCATCGTCGGCATCGAGCTGCGCGTGGAGAGGAAATCGAACCGCACCGCCAATGGCGGCAGCGACGACGCCGGCGTGCGCCTGGTCAAGGGCGGCGCCATCCAGCCGACCGACTACGAGACCGACACGAACTACACCACCACCGACGCGGTGGCGACCTACGGCAGCCCGAGCGACCTGTGGGGCAACACCTGGACGCCCGCGGAGATCAACGCCGCCAACTTCGGCGCGACGTTCGCGGCGACCAAGCCGAGCGGCGCCGGCGCCTCGCACACCGTCACGGTCGATCACATGGAGATCAGTGTCTACTACACCCTGCCGGTGGTGGTGAACCCCGGCAGCTTCAACGCCTTCGAGACGAGCACGGCGGCGGGCGCGGTCACCGGGGTGATCCGTACCAGGGTGGCGGGCGTCGCGTTCAGTCTCGACGTGGTGGCGATCTCGGGCGGCGCGCAGCTTGCCGGCTTCACCAATCCGGTCACGGTGGACCTGCTCGGCAACACCGCGCTGGGCGTCGCGCTGGACGCGCAGAACTGCCCGACCGCCTTCACCGTGCTGCAGACGGTTGCGCCCGATCCCACCATCAACACCGGCCGCTCGACGGTGAACTTCGCCGCCGTGGCGAATGTGTGGCGCGACGTGCGCGTGCGTGTGCGCTATCCAGTGGGCGCACCGACCGTGACCTCGTGCTCGACGGACAACTTCGCGATCCGGCCGGCGAGCTTCTCGCTCAGCGCCACCGACGCCGACTGGCAGACCGCGGGCACGGGGCGCGCGCTCAACAACGCCGGGGCCGTCGGCGGCGTCGTGCACAAGGCCGGGCGCAGCTTCACCCTGCAGGCGACGCCGGCGCCCCTGACGGCCACCAACTATGCCGGCGACCCGAGCGTGAGCGCCCTGGCGTGCAGCCTGCCCGCGGGCTGCGCCAACGGCACGCTCGCCCTGGGCGCGTTCGCCGGCGCCGGCATACGCACGAGCGATACCGCGACCTACAGCGAGGCCGGCGCCTTCAACCTCACCCTGGTCGACCAGACCTACGCGAGCGTCGATTCGGCCGACGGCACGCCCGCCGACTGCAGCGCGGCGGGGCGCTACGTCTGCCAGTCGCCCGCGCCGCTCGCCGTCGGCCGCTTCGTCCCCGACCGGTTCGCGCTCGCCGCGACGACGGCGCCGGTGTTCCGTACCTTCGATGCGCTCGATGCCGCGTGCAGCGTGCCGCCCGCCGGCCCGCGGCGCAGCTTCACCTACCTCGGCCAGCCCTTCGGCTATGCCACCGTGCCCGCCGCGGTCGTGACCGCGCAGAACGCCGGCGGCGGCACGACCACGAACTACCGCGGCGCGCTATGGAAGCTCGATGCGGCGAGCGTCTCGCAGTCGATCGCCAACGCTCCGGTGCTGCCCATCGACACCGCGCTCGTCGGCGCGCCGGCGCTCACGGAAACGCCCGGCACCGGCACCGGCACGCTGAGCGCCAATGCCGCGGACAAGATCGCTTTCGTGCGCGACAACACGACGCCGGTTGCGCCCTTCACCGCCGACCTCGCGCTCACCTGGAGCGTCGCCGACGCCTCGGAAGCCGGCCCGGGCCAGGGCACCATTGCGACGACGAGCGCCCTCGTGTTCAATGCGATTGCCTTCGATTCGGGCAGCGAGTTCCGCTACGGGCGGCTGAGCCTTGCCAATGCCCATGGGTCGCAGCTCGTGCCGCTGCCGGTGCCCGTGGAGACCCAATACTGGAGCGGCGTCGCCGGCTTCGTCACCAATGCCGCCGATCATTGCACGCCGATCGACGCCACCAGCGTGGCGATGGCGGGCTTCAGCGGCAGCCTTGTCGCCTGCGAGACGGCGATCAGCGGCGGCGGTACCCTCAGCGCGGGGCGGCGCGCGCTGCTCCTCGCGCCGCCGGGCTCCGGCGACGAAGGCGCGGTGACGCTCACGGCGAACCTTGGCGCCGCGGCTGGCACTACCTGTACGGTCGTGGGCGGCGCCGCCACGCCGGCGGGCGGCGCGGGGCGCACCTACGTGCAGGGCAACTGGACGGGGACGGCCTTCGACGACAATCCTTCCGCGCGCGCTACGTTCGGCGCCTCCCAGGGCGCGGGCGAGGTGATCTACCTGCGCGAGAACTTCTAGCATGCGCCGCGCGCTCCTGCTGCTGCTCGTCCTGCCGGCGCTCGCCCAGGCGCAGATCGCCTTCCGCGGCGCCTCCAGCGGCTTCAACGAGGGCCTGGGGGTGCAGCACAGCTCTCTGGGCACGGTCGCGTCGGGAAGCGGTGCAACCGTCACCCCGGGCCTGCCGGCGCGCGTTGCCGGCGACCTGCTGCTCACCATCATCGAGGTGGGCGACGACAACGCGTTCAGCATGTCGGCAAGCTGGACCCTGCTCTTCTCAGGGGCGCAGTCGACCAACCACCAGGCGGCGATCTACTGGCGCATCGCCACCAACACCGCGGCCGACACCGCGACGATCAGCCACGCCGGGCCGGGCGGGCGCAACGTGCTGCTTGCGCGCGTGGTCGCCTTCTCCAACGTCGACCCGGCGAATCCCTTCGACGGCTTGAGCTTCAATCCCTCGGCGGGCAACGACAACGCGGTCGACACCGGCGCGATCAACGTCACCAACGCGTGCTCGCTGCGCGTGGCGACGGTGCACATCAACGACAACGACAGCATCACCAGCCCGCCGGCGGGCTGGTACCAGTCCTTCTACAACTCGACGGGCACGGGCAACGACGCGGCCATCAGCCTGTGGTACGAGACGGTGACCGCGGCGGGCGTGCAGCCGTCGGTGAACATCCAGTACAGCGCCAACGACCGCTCGCATGCGGCGCAGTTCGCCCTGCGCCCGCAGGGGCTCACGCTCAACGTGCCCGGCGGCACGCAGGCGGGCGACGTGATGGTCGCCACCATCGCCACGCGCCCCGGCAACTCGAACCCCGCCAACCAGAACGCGAAGAAGGTGTGCGAGCCGACGGGCTGGACGCTGGTGCGCGACACCACCAACAACGCCGGCGGCGCCACCGGCGGCACGGGCATGCGGCTGCAGACCTACATGCGCGTCGCCACCGGCGCCGAGCCCGCGAGCTACACCTGGTACGCCCAGCTCAACAATCCCTCGGTGGTCCCGGCGACCGTGTTCGTGAGCGGCGTGGGCGGCATCGTCGCCTACAGCGGCGTCGACAACACCACGCCGCTCGACGTCGAGGGGGGCAACACCACCGGCAACAGTTACAGCCACACCGGCAACAGCCTCACTACGACGGTGGCGAACACGATGCTGGTGGCGAGCCACAGCTTCCTCTCGGCCGACACCTGGACCCCGCCCGCGGGCATGACCGAGCGCGTCGACCAGTCCGCGCCGCCGGCGCCGCCCGACAACGCGGTCGGCGTCGCGCTCGAGATGAGCGAGGAGGCGCGGCCGGCCGCGGGCGCGACGGGCAACAAGACCGCGGTCGCGAGCGGCGGGTCGGGCACTGATTCGGGCATCGTGCACATGCTGGCGCTGCGCCCGGCGCCGCCGTCGACGCCGGGGGGCTTCAACGCCTTCGAGACCTCGACTGCGGCCGGCGCGATCACCGGCGTCATCCGGACCAAGGTGGGTGGCGTGGCGGCGAGCATCGACATCGTCGCGCTGAACCCAGCCCGCACCGCGGTCTTCACCACGTTTACCGGCACGGTGCGGGTGGACATCCTCAACAGCGGCGATAACAGCGGCGCGCTCGACCCGACGACCGGCTGCCGCTCGAGCTGGACGGTGATCCAGACCCTGACGCCGGACCCGGTCTTCCTGGGCGGCGAGCTCGGGCGCAAGACCATCGGCTTCACCGTCCCGAACGTGTACCGCGAGGCGCGCGTGCGCGTGAGCTTCCCGGCCGCCAGCCCGGCGGTCAGCGGCTGCTCCACCGACAACTTCGCCATCCGGCCGGCGAGCTTCTCGCTGGCGGCGACCGACAGCGACTGGCAGGCGGCCGGCACCGGTCGCGCGCTCGCCAACACCGGCGCCGCCGGCGGCAACGTGCACAAGGCGGGCCGGCCCTTCACGCTCACGGTGACGCCCGCACCCGTGACCGCGACCAGCTACAACGGCGATCCCACCGTCAGCGCGCTCGCCTGCAGCCTGCCCGCGCCGTGCGCCAACGGCGCGCTCACCGTCGGCGCCTTCAGCGGCGCCGGCACGCGCACCAGCACTACCGCCAGCTACAGCGAGGCCGGCGCGTTCAACCTGACGCTCGTCGATCAGACCTTCGCCGCCGTCGACGCGGCCGACGGCACGCCGGCGGACTGCAGCGCTAGCGGGCGCTACGTCTGCCAGTCGCCGGCGCCGCTCGCCGTGGGGCGCTTCGTTCCCGACCGGTTCGCGGTGACGCCGGTGACGTCGCCGGTGTTCCGCACCTTCGACGCCCTCGACGCCGACTGCAGCGTGCCGCCCGCGGGAGCACAGCGCAGCTTCACCTACATCGGCCAGCCCTTCGGCTACGCCACGGCGCCGAGCGCGACGGTGCTGGCGCAGAACGCCGCCGGCGCCACGACCACCAACTACCGCGGCGTGCTGTGGAAGCTGAACGCCGCGAGCGTGTCGCAGACCGTCGCCAACGCGCCGGTGCTGCCGCTCGATACCTCGCAGATGTCGACGCCCACGCTGACGCAGATCCCGAACACCGGCACCGGGGCGCTCAACGCCAGCGCCGGCGACAAGCTCGCCTTCACCCGCGACACCGCCGCGCCGAGCGCGCCGTTCAGCGCGAGCCTCTCGATCACCTGGAGCGTCTCGGACGCGGCGGAGGCGGGGGCGAACCAGGGCACGATCAGCACCACCACGCCACCCGTCTTCAACGGCGTGGGCGCGGGCATCGCCTTCGATTCCGGCGCCGGGTTCCGCTACGGCCGGCTGCGCCTGGGCACCACGCATGGCTCGCAGCTCGTCGCGCTCCCGGTGACGATGGAGACGCAGTACTGGAGCGGCGCCGCCGGCTTCGTCACCAACGCCGCCGATCACTGCACGTCGATCGACGCTGCCAACGTGGCGATGGCGGGCTTCAGCGGCAACCTCGCCGCCTGCGAGACGGCCCTCGGCGGCGGCGGCGCGCTGACCGGCGGGCGGCGCGCCCTGATCCTCGCGGCGCCGGGCAACGGGAACGACGGCGCCGTGAGGCTGACCGTGAACCTCGGCGCAGCCGCGGCGGGCACCACCTGCACCGTCGTCGGCGGCGCCGCGACGCCGGCGACGGCCGCCGACCGGGCCTACCTGCAGGGCAACTGGACCGGCGCGGCGTACGACGACGACCCGAGCGCGCGCACCACCTTCGGCACCTTCAAGGGCACCGGCGAAGTGATCTACATCCGCGAGAACTTCTAGGCGATCGCTATCGCTTGCAGAGCCACGCCCTGTGCGGCGCGTACCACTGCGCCGGCAGCCACGTCTCGCGGTAGGGCAGCTCGACGATCTCGCGGAAGCCCATCAGCTCGACCGACTTGCGGAACAGCCCGGTCGAGAGCCGCGTGTTGTCGTCGAAGCCCCAGGGGAAGGGCTCGCGGCGGAAGCGGTTGGGCTCGTTGTAGCCGACGAGGTACTCGTCGCTCTCGATCATCTGGCCCCAGAAGAACACCGCCTCGTTGGCGAGCGAGCCCAGGAAGGCGAGGAAGTTCAGCGGATCGGGCAGGTGGCACATGACCGCGCTTGCCACGACCACGTCGTAGCGCTTGCGGATCCTCGCGCCGTGCGCCCTGGAGGAATAGGCGCGGTTGAGGAACGACACCGAGGTGCCGGTGATGTTGTTCAGCGTCTTGATCGCCGCCCACTGGTGCGAGCGCCGGTCGGTGCCGGCGCAGCCGCGCATGCCGAGCTGCTCGGCGCGCACCGGGATGTAGCCGTTGTTGCAGCCGACGTCGAGCAGCGAGCCGCCCGGGTAGTGGCGCGCGATCTCCGCGACGAAGTCGTCGTACATGGCCGCCAGCCGGTCGTTCGCGTCCGCGGCTTTCGCCCACACCTCGGGGGGCACTTTCTCGCGGTGGAAGACGAACCGGTAGAACGGGTCGTCGCGCGGGTCGCTGCTGTAGAGCCAGCTATAGGCGACGCCGGTGCGGATGTCGTCCGAGATGATGAAGGGCTGGTAGTTCAGCGCCGTCGCGGCGGCCTTGACCTGCAGCCATGACGGCGAGAAGCGGCGCAAATCCATCGGGTCTCCTCATGCCTGGGACTCTAACAGAGCGGCGGCTTCGCGCGCGACGCCGCGCGCGCCTTCCTCCAGAGCCGCGAGCACCTGCGGCGCGCGCGCGGGCGGAAACGCCTCGGAGGCGCCGGCGACGCTGATGGAGGCGAAAGGCGCGCCGCGCGCGTCGCGCACCGCCACCCCGTAGGTATTGACGCGCGGCACGATGTCGCTGAGGTGCACGCCGTAGCCCTGCGCTTCCGAGCGCCGGAGCATGCGCTCGAGCGCCTTGGCGCGCACCTCGCCCGAGGTTCGCACGCGCTTCATGTTCTCGGCGACGATGGCGCGCGCCTCCTCGCCGGGCAGCGCGACCAGGATCGCCACGCCGCCCGCCGAGACCACGAGCGGCCGGCGCAGGCCGACCTCGTGCGCGAGCGCCTTGATCGGCGAGTCGCCGGCATTGGCGGCGCAGACGAAGTCCGTGCCGCTTCTCAGGCAGAGGAACGACACGCCGCCGAGCTTGCCCGCGACGCGGGCGAGGTGCGGCACGCACGCCGCCCGGAACGCGGCGTAGCCCGGCAGCGCCAGGGAAAGCTCGAACAGCAGCGGCCCGGGGACGTAGCGCCGGTCGCCGCCGCGCTGGCGCGCCAGCCGCTCGCGCACGAAGAAGGCCATGATGCGATGCGCGGTTCCTTTGTCGAGCTCGCAGCGGCGCGCCAGGTCGGAGAGCCGCCAGCCGACCGTGCCGCGCGCCGCCAGCTCCTTCAGGAGCACCGCGCCGCGCTCGAGGCTCTGCGTTCCGGACCGGGGCATGTTTCACATTGTAAAACTCCGGGGGCTGCTGCGGCGCAGCGTCTTATTGCCTGCGGACCCGGGACGCCGAATACTTCACGGCTTTCCAGGAGAAGCCCCACTGAAGCTCTCGGCGCAGGAGCAGGCCATGCTGGAGGGCAGGGATGGCCCGGCCCGGCAGAAGGCGATGGACCTGCTCGTTCGCTACGGCGAGGCGCTGGGCGCCGAGCGCCTGGTCGCCACCAACAACGTCTGTGGCACCGTCGGTGCCTCGACGCCCTTCCTGCGCGACTACGGCATGAAGCACGGCATGGACGCGGTGTTCTCGGAGTTCAGCCTCGACAGCGCCGAGGTGGTCGAGATCCCGAAGGTCTCGGTCCATGCTTCGCACCTGCAGCAGGGGCTCGACCCCGATCATGCCGAGCTGCAGGGCATCCCGCCGGAAGTGGTGAAGGTCTACCGCCAGGGCGAGGCGTACACGATGAAGCTCGGCGTGCAGCCGCTCAATACCTGCGCGCCCTACACCGTGGGCAACGTGCCGAAAATGGGCGAGCACTGCGCCTGGATGGAATCCTCCGCCGTCATCTACATCAACGCCGTGCTCGGGGCGCGCACCAATGCCGAGGGCCGCGAGAGCGCCGGCGCGGCCATGCTCACCGGCAAGATCCCTTATTGGGGCTACCACCTCGACGCGAACCGCCTGGGCACGCACCTCCTCGAGCTCGACGTCGACGTGCGATCGACCGCCGAGTGGGGGCTGCTCGGCTACTACGTGGGCGAGATGGTGCAGGAGTGCGTCCCGGTGCTGGCGGGCGTGCGCGAAGCCCCCGACCTCGCGCGGCTCAAGCACTTCGGCGCGGCCGCCGCCTCCTCCGGCGGCGTCGAGATGTACCACCTCGCCGGCATCACGCCCGAGGCGCCTACGCTCGAGGCGGCCTTTGGTAATCGAAAGCCGCTTCAATCCTTGAAGATCGGACGAGCCGAGCTGCGCAAGGCCTACGAGCAGGTCAACTCGACCGCGAAGGACCCCGACGTCGACTACATCATGCTCGGCTGCCCGCATTACACCCTCGGGCAGATCGAGGAAGCCTGCCGCCTCCTGCAGGGCCGGCGCGTGCACGGCAACACCAGCCTGTGGATCTTCACGCCGCGGGCGACGAAGCAGCTCGCCGACCAGAAGGGCTACACGAAGATCATCACCGAAGCCGGCGCCCACCTGATGTCCGATACCTGCTCGGCGCTCGGGCGCGTGCTGCCCAAGGGCACGAAGGTTGCGGCGGTCGACTCCGCCAAGCAGGCGCACTACCTGCCGGCGATCATGGGCGTGCAGTGCTGGTTCGGCACGACCGCGGATTGCATCAACGCGGCCGTGACCGGCAAATGGAGCTCGGAGCTCGGATGACGGAGAGGACATTCATTCTGAAATGGGTCAAATTTGACCCATTTCCGGCCTTCAACGTTCTGTTTCCATGGCCGACCTAAAACCAACCCCCCGCTCGCCTGCCGATGCGCGGCAGGCTCACGACCCCCTTGTCAGGGGGTCGGCGAAAACGATCGTCCTGCGCGGCCGCAAGGTCGTCGGCGGCGTCGCCGAGGGCGAGGCGCTGGTGACGAAGGACCGCATCTCGGGCTGGGGCGGGATCGATCCGCGCACGGGCACGGTGATCGAGACGCGCCACGAGCTGCGGGGCAAGAGCTTCGCCGGGAAGGTGCTGGTGTTCCCGGGGGCGAAGGGGTCCTCGGGCTGGTCGGCGCAGTTCCACGTCGCCCGGCTCGCCGGCGCGGCGCCGCTCGCCATGGTGTTCAACGAGATGACCACCAAGATCGCGCTGGGCGCCGTGGTGACGCACGCGCCCTCGGTCACCGACCTCGACCAGGACCCGCTCGAGGTGATCGCCACCGGCGACTGGGTGAAGGTCGACGGCGACCGCGGCATCGTCGAAGTGACGAAAAGGAGCTGAAGGCGTGGCCGACAGGTACGAGAAGGAAATCCCCATCCGCACGGTTCGCAGGTCGGGGAAAAATTCCTGGGAGGTAGCGGCGGATATCTGCGTGCTGGGCGCGGGGATCGCCGGCACCTCGGCGGCGCTGGAAGCGGCCGCGCTGGGCAGGAAAGTGGTGCTCATCGACGGCCTGCCGGCGCTCGGCGGGCAGGCGGTGAACTCGATCATCGGCACCTTCTGCGGCCTCTACTCGAACGGCCCGAAGCGCTTCCAGCTCACCCACGGCATCGCCGACGGCATCCTCAAGGACCTCGGCGCCAAGGGCGCGCTGCACCACAACGTCGGGCCGATGACCACCGTGGTGTATTACGAGGAGGTCGCGCTCGCGCGCTGGATCGAGCAGAAGGTGCGCGCTGCCGGCATCACCGTGGTGCTCGGGGCCGTTCTTCGCGATTGCTCCCTGGAGAACCGGAGGATCACGGCGCTCGAGCTCGCCACGCGCTACGGCGACGTGCACGTGCGCGCGCAGGGCTTCGTCGACGCGAGCGGCGACGCCGCGCTCACCTACACGGCGGGCCTTCCCTGCCGCGAGCCCGACGTGCCGCTCTACGGCACGCAGATGGTGGTGCTCGAGGGGATCGACGAGGCGCACGTGCCCAAGCGCGAAGACTTCGACAAGCGCCTGTGGGAGAAGGCCGCGCAGTACGGCCTGCCGCGCCGGCGCGGCGTGGTGTTCTACTCGCCCGGGCGGGGCACCGCGGTGATGAACCTGACGCACGTCGAGACCCCGCTCGAGCCGCTCGCCGCCTCGAGGAACGCGCTCATCGGCCGCGACGAGGCCGACAAGGTGGTGGCGTTCATGCGCGCGGAGTACCCCGAGGTCTTCGCCAGGGCGAAGGTGAGGAGCTACGGGCTGCCCGGCATCCGCCAGACGCGCTGGATCGTGTCGGCGCACCAGCTCACCGTCGACGAGGTGCGCAAGGGCACGCATTTCCCCGACGCGGTGGCGCGCACGTCCTGGCCAATCGAGCTGCACGACCGCGTCGAGGGCTACGTCTGGGAGACCTTCGGCGACGAGCACATCCATACCGTGCCGCTGCGCAGCATGCTGCCCGCGGACTGCGACAACCTGGTCGCCGCCGGGCGCTGCATCGACGGCGACGCGGCCGCGCTCTCGAGCGTGCGCGTAATGGGCCCGTGCATCGCCATGGGCGCCGCGGCCGCGCACGCCCTCGACCTCGCCGCCGGCGCGAGCCTCCACAAGCTCGACCTCGCGGCGCTGCGCGAGCGGCTACGGGACAACGTGGGCCATGAGCACGCCCGGGCTGCGTAAGCTCCATCCGCTGTTCGCGTGCGAGATTCGCAATGCGGATCTTGAAAAGACTCATGAGTTCGAAAGAATCATGGATCGATACGCCGTCGCCGTCCTGCCGGAGCAGCACATCTCCGACGAGGAGCACATCGCCTTCAGCCGGCGCTTCGGCGAGCTCGAGACCTCGCCGCACTTCGGCGTCGGCAAGGGCGCCAAGGTGCGCATGCGCCACCCCGAGCTCTTCGACGTCTCCAACCTCGACGAGGACGGCAACATCCTCGCCGAGGACGACCGCCGGCGCGCCTTCCGCCTCGCCAACGAGATGTGGCACACCGACAGCTCGTTCGTGCCGGGCGGGGCGCGCTACTCGCTGCTGCACGCG
>CBDDRQ010000251.1:0-9593 GCA_965233125.1 uncultured bacterium | reverse complement strand
CGGTGCCGCTGGTGGTGCGCATGAAAGGCACCAACGAGGACCTCGGCAAGAAGATCCTCAAGGACTCCGGGCTGCCGATCATCTCCGCCGACAACATGGCCGACGCGGCGAAGAAGGTCGTGGCGGCGGTGAAGAAGAAGGCGACAAAGCCCAAGTCGAAACCGAAAACAAAGCCGCGTAAACAGATGAAGAAGGCCAAAGGGAAGAAGAAGAAATGACCTCCGGCCATGGTGAAAGGCGCGGGGAAGGCCAAAATGGGTACGATCGTACCCATTTGCAGGAAGCCCCATGAGCATCCTCATCGACAAGAACACCCGCGTGATGACGCAGGGCATCACCGGCAAGACCGGCATGTTCCACACGCAGACGAGCCGCGCCTACGCGGGCGGACGCGCCTGCTTCGTCGCCGGCGTGAATCCCAAGAAAGCGGGCGAGGACTTCGAGGGCATCCCGATTTTTGGAAGTGTAAAAGATGCAAAAGCCCAAACCGGGGCGAATGTCTCCGTGATCTACGTGCCGCCGCCCTTCGCCGCCGCCGCGATCGAGGAGGCGGTCGAGGCCGACCTCGATCTCGTGATCTGCATCACCGAGGGCATCCCGGTGCGCGACATGGTGCGCACCAAGGACCGCATGCAGGGCAGGCGCACGCTGCTGGTCGGCCCGAACTGCCCGGGCGTGATCACGCCCGAGGAGATCAAGATCGGCATCATGCCGGGGCACATCCACAAGCGGGGCCCGGTGGGCGTGGTGTCGCGCTCCGGGACGCTCACCTACGAGGCGGTCGGGCAGCTCTCCGAGCTCGGCCTCGGGCAGTCCTCTTGCGTCGGCATCGGCGGCGACCCGGTCAACGGACTGAAGCACATCGACGTCCTGAAGATGTTCAACGACGATCCGAAGACCGAGGCGGTGATCATGGTCGGCGAGATCGGCGGCTCCGACGAGGAGACCGCGGCGCAGTGGGTGAAGAAGCACATGAGGAAGCCCGTGGTGGGATTCATCGCCGGCATCACCGCGCCCCCGGGCAAGCGCATGGGCCACGCCGGGGCGATCATCTCCGGCGGCAAGGGCACGGCGCAGGAGAAGCTCGCGGTGATGGAAGAATGCGGGATCAAGGTGACGCGCAATCCCGCCGAGATGGGCAGGACCCTGAAATCCGTCCTTAGGTGAAATTCAAGCAAGTCGACGTCTTCACCGAGCGGCCGTTCTTCGGCAACCCGGTCGCCGTGGTGATCGGCGCCGAGAGCCTCGACACGGCGGCGATGCAGCGCATCGCGGCGTGGACCAACCTCTCCGAGACCACCTTCCTCCTGCCCTCGACGAAGGCCGACTACCGCCTGCGCATCTTCACGCCGCGCCAGGAGCTGCCCTTCGCCGGGCACCCGACCATCGGCAGCGCGCATGCTGCCCTGGAGTCGGGTTTCATCGGGAAGAAACAGAAGATCACTCAGGAATGCGGCGCCGGCGTGCTCGATCTCTCGGTCGAGGAGGGCTGGATCTACGTGAAGGCGCCGCAGCCCAAGGTGACCCGCGTCGACAAGCCGACGCCGTTCGGAGCCGCGCTGCGCGTCGACGTCGGGCCGGTGTGGATCGTCGCGGAGCTCGCCGACGCGCGCGCGCTCGGCGCGCTCGAGCCCGACATGGCGGCGATCGGCGAGCTCTCGCGCGCGCTCGATGCCACGGGCGTCACGCTCTTCGCGCGCTCCGAGGACGGCCTGGGCGCCCTGCACGTGCGCTCCTTCGCGCCCCTGCACGGCGTGCCCGAGGACCCGGTGTGCGGCAGCGGCAACATCAGCGTCGCGGCGTATCTCCGGTTCCTCGGCAAGGTCGATGATTTCGGCAGCCCCTACCTGGCGCGCCAGGGCATGCAGCTCGGGCGCGACGGGCGCGTCTCGGTGCGCATCACCGAGCGCGACATCCAGATCGGCGGCCGCGCGGTGACCTGCGTAGACGGGACGCTAAGGGTTTCCTGAAAGGTCGGGCTCGCCGCAGTGGCGCAGGATGTCCGCCCGCACGCGATCGCGCAGCCTGACCGCCGCGGCCCAGTCCTCGCCCTCGGGCGCGACCGGGGCACCGAAGGTGACCGCCACCGGCGCGCGGCGCGGGTACCACCGGCCGTCGCGCAGCACCGAGCGCAGCCCGCGCAGCGCCGCCGGCACCACCGGGATCCCCGCCTGCGCAGCGACCTGGAAGGCGCCGGTGCGAAAAGGCATGAGCCCGGTCTGCCGCGACAGCGTCCCCTCGGGGAAGATGATGAGCGACACGCCGCGCTTCGCGGCGCCGGCGAGCTCGCCGGCGTCCCCGGCGCTCTTCGCCACGTCGAAGCGCTCGACGAACTCGACGCCGATGCCCGTGAGGAAGATGCGCGTGAGCGCGTTGCCGGCGAGCTCGCGCTTGGCGACGAAGGCGTAGTTGCGCCAGCCGAGCGCCGCGAGCAGCACCGCGCCGTCGAGGTAGCTCGTGTGGTTCGCGGCCAGCACGAACGGGCCGGACGCGGGAATGTTCTCCAGGCCGCGCACCGCGAGGGGAATGCCGAGCGCGCGGAAGAAGATCCGCGAGCAGGCGCCGCTGAAGTTCCACGCGCGGCGGCCGGGAAAGAGTTTCGAGACGACCAGGATGCCGAGAAACAGCACGGCGAACAGCAGCCACGCCCAGAGCGCGTAGAGCATGCCGCGCGCGACGCGCCAGCCGCGGCGCATCTGCGGCGCGACGCTCGCCAGGGCGAGGCGCGCGAGCTGCCACCACACCGCCTGCGGCTGCACCGCCGAGGGGCCGCGCTCGTAGTACTCGCGCGCGGCGACGCGCCGGATCTTGCCGCTGGAAGTCTTGGGCACGGTGTGCGGCGGCGCGAGCACGATGTCGTCGACGGGGGCGCCGATCAGGCCGATCGCGAGCTCGTTGATGCGCTTCCTCAGGCTCTCGTGCGCGCCGGTCTCGCGCTCGCGCGTCTCGGCGAGCACCACCACGCGCTCGGTGCCGCTCGCCTCGTCGAGCGAGCCGAACACCGCGACGCAGCCGCGCCGGATGCCGGCGACGTCGCCCACCGCCTCCTCGAGCTCGTAGGGGCTGATGTTGCGCCCGCCGCGGATGATGACGTCCTTCTCGCGCCCGGTGATGAAGAGCATGCCTTCGGCGAGGTAGGCGCGGTCGCCGGAATTCACCCAGTCGCCGTCGAAAAGGCCTTTCGTCGCCTCGGGGTTGCGGTAGTAGCCGGAAGTCGCCGATGGGCCGCGGAACTGCAGCTGCCCCTCGTGGCGGTCGGGGAGCTCGAGCCCCGCGGCGTCGACGACGCGCACGTCGTGCTCGGGGATCACCCGGCCGCAGCCCACCACCTTGAGCGGCCTGGGGTCGCCGGGCCGCGCGTGCACCGCCTCGCCCGAGCTCGAGAAGCGCTCGCGATCGAGGAGGTCGACCTGCCAGGGGTCCCCCGGCGGCGTGAACGCGAGGCCGACCGAGCATTCGGCGAGCCCGTACACCGGGGAGATCACGTTCTTGCGGAAATTCCATCTCGCGAACTTCTGCTCGAAGGCGGTAATCGTGTCGGGGCTGACCGGCTCGGCGCCGTTGAACGCGAAGCGCCAGGAGGTGAGGTCGAGGCCCTCGAGCTCGTGCTCGGGGATGCGCCGCAGGCACAGCTCGTAGGCGAAGTTCGGGCCGCCCGAGATGGTGCCGCCGTGGCGGTGGATGGCGCGCAGCCACTGGCTCGGGCGCGACAGGAACGCGAGCGGCGACATCAGCACCACCGGAAAGCCGAGGTACATGGTGGCGAAGCAGCCGCCGATGAGCCCCATGTCGTGGTAGAGCGGCAGCCAGCTCACGAACACGTCGGCGCTGGTGGCGCGCGCCGCGCGGCCCATGGCGCGCACGTTGGCGAGCAGGTTGGCGTGGGTGAGCACCACCCCCTTGGGGTTGCCGGTGCTCCCGGAGGTGTACTGCAGGAAGCCGATCTGGCCCGAGGTCGACTTCACGGGCACGAAGGATTCGCCGCCCGCCGTGAAATCGTCGGGCACGAGCACCGCGCGCAGCGACTCGACCTGCGCGCGCAGCAGCCACGCGAGCGCCTTCGCCTCCGGGATGGTGACCATCACGGTCGCGCCGGCGCTCTTCAGCACGCCGACGTGGCGCGTCATGTGGTCCTCGATGGTGGCGAGGCGCGCCGGCGGGTAGAGCGGCACCGGGATGCCGCCGGCGAGCAGCGTGCCGTAGAAACAGAAGAGGTACTCGCGCGAGGTCGGCAGCATGATCGCCACCGTCCTGCCCGGGGTCACGCCGGCGTCGGCGAGCTTCGCCGCGTAGGCCATCGCGCCCTGCCACAGGTCGCGGTAGGTGAGCGGGGTTTCCTTCTCGCCCTCGTACAGGAAGACGCTGAGGCGGTCGGGCTGGCGCTCGACGTGGTACTCGAGCGCCTCGGTGAGGGAGCGCGCCTCGGCGGGCGGGCGCACCCCTTCGGCCTGCGCGAGGCTCGCCACCGAGCGTTCGGCGTGCTGCGGCGCGGCGCCGGCGGCGGCGAGGAGGAAGCGCAGCAGGTCGCGCGGCGTCTCGCTCGAGGCGAGCGCCTGCTCGGGCAGGCTCGCCGCGAACTCGCGCTCCAGGCGCAGCACCAGCTCGACCCGCGCGAGGCTGTCGAGGCCGAGGTCGCGCTCGAGCGAGCTGTCGAGCGAGACGTAGGCGTCGGTGTGCGGGCGCGCCTCGCGCGCCACCTCGGACACCACGGCGAGGAGCTTGTTGGGATCGACGGCGGGGGTTGCCACGGTCTGCACAGCGCGCCGAGTGTACACTCGCCACCGCTTGGCCTTTTCGAACGAGAAGCTGCTTTCCATTGCGCGCCCGGTGCGCTTCGAGGCGGGGGCGCGCCTCGTGCGCCAGGGCGAGGCCTCGCGCGGCGCCTTCCTCATCGGCTCCGGCAGGCTCGAGGCCGAGGTCGCGCTTCCCGGCGGCGGCACGCTCACGGTGGCAGAGTTCCGCGACGGCGACATGTTCGGCGAGATGGCGCTCGTCGAGCGCGGCGTGTGCACCGCGAGCGTCTTCGCGCGCACCCGGGTGGAGGGCTGCTTCGTCGGCCGCGACGACTTCCGCGCCATGGTGGCGAGCCGCGACCCCGCCGCGGTCGAGATGCAGCGCGAGATCACGCGCGTGCTGGCCGGGAAACTGCGCGCGCTCAACGCGCGCGTGCGCGAGCACCCCGCGGCGGAGGATCGTCCGGCGACGCCGTCTCCATCGCAAGTCAAGCCGGACTATTCAAGAACGCCGGGTTTCGCCTGGCGCTCGTTCCTTCCGGTGCTGCGCTTCTTCGAGGGCTTCGACGACTACGAGATCGAGGAGCTCGTCGCCCCGGCGCGCGCCTTCGAGCTGGAGCGCGGCGCCTGGCTGTTCGTGCAGAACGAGGCGGCGGGCGCCTGCTATCTCGTGGTGCGCGGCGCGGTCGAAGTGATCTCGGCGAGCGGTGCCACCGAGCGGCGCGTGGCGCTCGCCGGCCCCGGCGAGCTGGTGGGCTACCTCGCCGTGCTCGAGGGCGTGGCGCACGGCGCCGCCGCCCGCGTGCGCGAATCGGCCTGCCTGCTCGCCTTCCCGGCGGCGGCCTTCCTGAAGGCCTACCACGCCGGCTCGGGCGCCGCGGTGAGCCTGCAGCACGCCATCCACGCGAGCCTGCTGCGCTCGCTCGCGCGCACCAACAACCAGCTCACCCGCCTCATCAGCGCCGCGCGCCTGCGCGGCGCGCACGAGGAGGGCAGCGCGCTCGAAGCCGCGCGCGGCAGCCAGATCGACGTCGTTTCCGTTCAATAACGGGAGAAAAGCATGGAAGACATCGGCAAACTCGTCCTGCGACTGACCGTGGGCATCCTCATCCTGCTGCACGGCCTCGCCAAGCTCACCAACGGGGTCGGCGGCATCGCCAACATGCTCTCCGGCATCGGGCTGCCGAGCACGCTCGCCTACGGCGTGTACATCGGCGAGGTGCTCGCGCCGCTGCTCGTGATCATCGGCTTCTACGCGCGCATCGGCGCGCTGGTGATCGTGGTGAACATGCTCTTCGCGATCGGCCTCGTGCACATGAAGGACCTCGTCGTGCTCACCAAGACCGGCGGCTGGGGGATCGAGCTGCAGGCCTTCTTCCTCTTCACCGCGGTGGCCGTGGCGCTGATCGGCCCCGGGCGCTACGCGGTCAACCGGAAATAGCTAGTCGAGCAGGCGCACCGAGACGCGCGGGCGTCCGTTGCGCAGCTCGGCGAAGAGCGCGCCGTACTCGGGGAGCTCGACCCACGAGGAGGTGTCGCGGGTGAGCGGCTCGGAGGCGACGAGGATGGAGTCGGCGCGCTCGGCGCCGCCGGTCATCTTCCACTCCTCGTCGTGCAGGCCGTAGTCGCGCCCGAGCGTGTACCAGAGCGAGAGGAAGGTCAGGTTCGCCTCGTGCACGCGGGCGGGATCCTCGGTGCGGTAGCGGCCGAAGTCGAAGCAGTAGCGCAGCGCGGCGAGCTGGCTGCCGTTGGCGATGAAGAGGTTGACCGAGGAGGAGACGCTGATGCCGGCCTTCTCCCTCGCGCGGCGGATGATCGCCAGGGTCTTCTCGATCGCCGAGAAGACCTGATCCTCGCCCGACGGGGCGAGGGGGTCTTCCAGCTGGGAAACGAAGACGGCATAGATCCATTCGCTGTCGGTGGTGCCGCGGATCCGCGGCAGGAATTCCGGCCTGACCGCCTGCGCGAGCAGCGGCTTCATCTCGTTGATGCCGGCGAGGTCGCCGTTGTGCGCGAGCGCCCAGGGCAGGCCCTCGAACTGGAACGGGTGCACGTTCTGCAGCGAGATGTCGACCGCGGTGGAGTAGGCGACCCCGCGCACGTGCCCGAGCACGCAGCCGGCGCGCACCTTCTCGGCGAGGTTCTTCAGGTTGCGGTCGAACACCGGCAGCGAGGAGGACCCGTAGAAGAAGGGCTCGCGCGGCGCGTGCGAGGCGGGGTCCCAGGCGCGCAGGCCGAAGCCGGCGAGGTTGAGGAGGTTCAGCATCTTCGGCATGTAGCTCTGGCGCACCAGCGCCGAGTCGGGCTGGAACAGGAGGTTGTCCAGCAGTACCGGCTGCCCCAGGTAGAGGAGCGCCCGGCACATTACTTTTTCGCCTCCTCCGAGCGGTCGGTGGCCGGCGGGGGCGTGCGCGAGAGATCGGCGATCGCCGCGCGCAGGAGCGGGTTCATCTCGACCTTGAGCGAATCGAGCGAGGCGCGCAGCTGCCCGAGGTTGCGCGCGCCGATGATCGGCGCGGTGACGCCGGGATGGGTGCCGACCCAGGCGACCGCGACGCTTACAGGGTGCAGGTTCTTGTTGCGGCAGAACTCCGCGAACTTCGCCGCGACCTCGTGCATCCAGGGCTCGCCGTAGCGCGCTTCGTACATCTTGTTGGTGGCGAGGCGCCCCTGCGCGTCCTTCTGGACGTACTTGCCCGAGAGCAGCCCGCCGCCCGCCGGGCTGTAGGGAATGACAGCGATGCCGTTCGCCTGCGCCATCGGCAGGATCTCGACCTCTGCCTGGCGCTTCACCAGGTTGTACATCGGCTGGATGACCTGCAGCCGGCCCCAGCCGTTCTTCTCCTGCACGTCCAGCGCATTCTGCATCATCCAGGCCGAGTGATTGGAAAGGCCGGAGTAGAGCAGCTTGCCCGCGCGCGTCAGGTCTTCCAGCGCCCGCAGCGATTCCTCGATCGGCGTGTGCGGGTCGGCCTGGTGCAGGAAGAACACGTCCACCCGGTCGGTGCCAAGGCGCTTGAGGCTCGCCTCGATGGCGCGCGAAATGTGCCGGCGCGAGTTGCCGCGCGCGTTGATGTCCGGCCCCGCCGGGTTGAAGCTCTTGGTGGTGATCACGAGCTCGTCGCGGTGCCCGCGCATGAGCTGGCCGAGGATCTCCTCGCTGCGGCCCTTGTTGTACTGGTCCGCGCAGTCGAAGAAGTTGACGCCGGCGTCCCGGCAGGCGCGGTACATCCCGGCCGACTCGGTCTCGTCGGCATCGCCGCCGAAGGACATGGTGCCGAAGCACAGGCGGGAGACCCGCACGCCGGTGCGGCCGAGCGCTCGATATTCCATGGGGCCGCAGTTTAGCCTCAGTTTGGCGCTTGACCGCAGTCAAGAAGCACGCGAGCGCCGCTGGCCGATAATAGGCGGTTCATGAAAGGCAAATTCCGCGCGATCCCCAAGGGCCGGGCCGTAGACCCGAAGGCGCTGGAGGACGTGCGCGCGCTCCTGGGCGATGCGCCGCGGCGCGCGGACCTGCTGATCGAGCACCTGCACCGGATCAACGACCGCTACGGCCACCTGCCCGCGGCGCAGCTCGCGGCGCTGGCGCAGGAGATGCGCCTCGCGCTCACGGAAGTCTACGAAGTCGCGACCTTCTACCATCACTTCGAGGTGGTGAAGGAAGGCGAGGCAGCCCCGCCGAAGCTGACCGTGCGGGTGTGCGATTCGATTGCCTGCGAGCTCGCCGGCGCCCGGGCGCTTCTGCAAAAACTGTCCTTCGGCAAGGATGTGCGCGTCATCCCCGCGCCGTGCGTCGGACGCTGCGAGGTCGCGCCCGCGGTGATCGTGGGGCAGCGTCCCATCGGCAACGCCACGCTCGATTCCGTGAAACAGGCGGTTTCGCAAGGAAACACGGGCCCTGAGGAAACGCGGCACATCGGCTTCGAGCAGTACAAGAAGAACGGCGGCTACCAGCTCATCCGCGACTGCCTCGACGGCAAGCGCACGCGCGAGGAGCTCACCGGGATCATGGAAGACTCCGGGCTGCGCGGGCTGGGCGGCGCCGGCTTCCCGGCCGGGCGCAAGTGGCGCCTGGTCGCGGCCGAGCCCGCGCCGCGCCTGATGGCGGTCAACATCGACGAGGGCGAGCCCGGCACCTTCAAGGACCGGTGGTACCTCGAGCGCGACCCGCACCGCTTCCTCGAGGGCATGCTGGTCGCCGCCTGGGCGGCCGGCGTGAGCGAGATCTGGATCTACCTGCGCGACGAATACGCGGCGTGCAGGAAGATTCTCGAAACGGAACTGAAGAAATTGCAGGACCGGCAACCCTGCTCCCTGCCGCCCATCCACCTGCGCCGCGGCGCGGGGGCGTACATCTGCGGCGAGGAGTCGGCGATGATCGAGTCGATCGAGGGCAAGCGCGGCATGCCGCGCCTGCGCCCGCCGTACGTGGCGCAGGTGGGCCTGTTTGGCCGGCCGACCCTGGAGCACAACATGGAGACGGTGTACTGGGTGCGCGAGATCGTCGAGAAAGGCGCGCCGTGGTTCGCCGCGCAGGGCCGGAACGGCAGGAAGGGCCTGCGCTCGTTCTCGGTCTCCGGCCGCGTGAAGAAGCCGGGCGTGCATCTCGCACCCGCGGGCATTACCGTGGTCGAGCTCATCAAGGAGTATTGCGGCGGCATGCTCGATGGGCACGCGTTCTATGCCTATCTCCCCGGCGGTGCTTCCGGCGGCATCCTGCCGGCCTCGAAGGGCGATATCCCGCTGGATTTCGATACCCTGCAGCCGCACGGGTGTTTCATCGGTTCCGCGGCGATTGTCGTTCTCTCTGATAAAGACAAGGCCAGCCAGGCAGCGGTGAACCTGATGAAGTTCTTC
>CBDDRQ010000250.1:0-5681 GCA_965233125.1 uncultured bacterium | reverse complement strand
GCGAGGTAGCCGTCGGCGGCATAGCCGTCGGCGACGGATTGGATATGGCTGTTGACGCCGAAGATCTCCTGGATCACGACGATGCCGCCGCGCGGCTTGCCCGACGGGTCGGCGCGGTACGCGGCGAGCTTGTGGCCGTCGGCGGCAGTCAGTTCGATCATCTTTCCCATGGCCGTAGAATCCCCGTTTATGAAGAAGGATGCGCAGACGCTGCACCGGATGGCGCGCGCCGCGCTGGAGAAGGCAGGCGCCCATTCTAAGATGGCCGAGGCCGCGGCGCGGCACCTGGTTCGCGCCGAGGAGCAGGGCCTGCCCACGCACGGCATGTCTCGCGTGCCCTTCTACTGCTCAATGCTGCGCAACGGCCGTGCCGACGGCGCGGCACATCCGGCCATGCTGTCCGAGCGCGCCGGCGCCTGCCTGATCGACAACCGGGACGCGCTGCCCTATGTGGCGGTGCAATGGGCGGTCGAGGAGGCGATCCAGCGCGCGCGGCGCAACGGCATCGGCCTCGCCGGGATCCGCAACAGCGCGCACGCCGGCGTATTGGGCATCCACCTCGAGCCGGTGGCCGCAGCCGGGCTGGTCGGCTTCGCCTTCACCAATTCCCCCGCCGCGATCCCCGCGTGGGGCGGCAAGAAGGCGCTGTTCGGCACCAACCCGGTTGCCGCTGTTTTTCCCAGAGATGGCAAGGATCCCCTCGTCATCGACCTGGCGCTCACCACGGTCGTACGCGGCAAGATCATGATGGCGATGCGCCGCGGCGAGCGCATCCCCGAGGGCTGGGCGCTCGACCGGCACGGCAGGCCGACGACCGATCCGAAGGAAGCGATCGAGCACGGCAGCCTGTTTCCGATCGGCGGCGCCAAAGGCGCGATGCTCGCGCTGATGTTCGAGCTCATCTGCGCCGCCCTCACCGGTGCGGCGATCGGCCCCGAGGCGGACTCGTTCTTCTCCGAGCAGGGCAACAAGCCGCGCATCGGCCAGGTGTTTATTGCGATCGATCCAGATGGTCTTTCAGGAAGAAAAAAATATCTTGAAAGGGTGGAGACAGTCATTTCGGCCATGCTCGCCGACCCCGAAGTGCGCCTGCCGGGCGCGCGGCGCTTCGCCGCCGAGAAGTCCGCGGCGAAGGGCATCGAGGTCGCCGACGAGCTGCTCGCGCAGATCGAGAAGCTATGTTCGACGTAACGGTCGATTTCCCGAGGATGAAGGTCGCCGTGGCGACGCGCGAGGAGCGCGTGGTGGAGATCCGGTACCTGCCCTTGTCTGCCGAAAGCATCTCTCCCAGGAACGCGCTCGCCGCGCGCGCCGCCGGCCAGCTGCGGGCGTACCTGGAGAACCCCGATATCAGGTTCGACCTGCCGCTCGCCGTCGAGGGCACGCCCTTCCAGCTCAGGCTCTGGGAGGCGCTGTGCCGGATCCCGCGCGGCAAGACCCGCACCTACGGGGAGCTGGCGCGCGAGCTGGAGGGGGAGGCGCGGGCGGTCGGCCAGGCCTGCGGCGACAACCGGCTGCCGGTCGTCATCCCCTGCCACCGCGTCGTCGCCGCCGACGGCATCGGCGGCTTCGCGCACTCGACTGGCGGCTACCTCCTGGAGGCCAAGCGTTGGCTGCTCGCGCACGAGCTGGGCGCGGACGCGTTCGAGCTGACGCCTTGAACGACCCGCTGGTCGACGCCTTCTGCGACGCGCTGTGGCTCGAGGACGGGCTGTCGAAGAACACCATCAGCGCGTACCGGGACGATCTCACGCAGCTTCTGGTGTTCCTGAAAAATGATTCCCTGCAGAAAGCTTCCGAAGCCGATCTCTTCGGTTTCCTCGCCGCGAAGAAAGGGCGCGCCTCGAGCGCGGCGCGGCGCGTCTCGACGCTCAAGCGCTTCTTCCAGTACCTCGTGCGGGAGCGGCGCATCGGCGCCGATCCGACGCTCAAGCTCGAGCCGCCCAAGCGCGCGCCGCGCTTCCCGAAGACCCTCTCGGAGGCGGACGTCGAGGCGCTGCTCGCGGCGCCCGACACGCAAACGCCGCTCGGCCTGCGCGACCGCGCCATGCTCGAGACGCTCTACGCCACCGGCCTGCGGGTCTCCGAGCTCGTCGCCCTGAGGACCTTCGAAGTGAACCTCGACTCGGGCGTGGTGCGGGTCATGGGCAAGGGGGCGAAGGAGCGGCTGGTACCGCTCGGCGAGGAGGCGGTCGACTGGATTTCTCAATACATGAAGGAGAGAAAAGACTCCTCGGACGCATTGTTCCTCACCTCCCGCGGCGGCGGCATGACCCGCCAGGCGTTCTGGCACCTGATCCGGCGCTACGGCGCACGCGCGATTCCCGGCAAGAAGCTCTCGCCGCACGTGCTGCGCCACGCCTTCGCCACGCACCTCATCAACCACGGCGCGGACCTGCGCGTGGTGCAGCTCCTGCTCGGCCACGCCGATATCTCCACCACCCAGATCTACACCCACGTCGCGCGCGAGCGTTTGAAGCGATTGCACGCCAAGCACCACCCGAGGGGATGAAAACGCCGGCGACGCAGTTTCTCGATGAGCGCGGCGTCGACTACAGCGAGCACTTCTACGAGTACGTCGAGCACGGCGGCGCGGAGCGGGGAGCGGATGCGCTCGGCGTGAGCGCCGCCGAGGTCGTGAAGACGCTGGTCATGCAGGACGAACAGGCGCGACCGCTCATCGTGCTCATGCACGGCGATCGCAAGGTGTCGACCAAGAACCTGGCGCGCCAGGCGGGGCGCAAGCTCGTCGAGCCCTGCAAGCCCGAGGTCGCGCAGCGCCACTCCGGCTACCAGGTCGGCGGCACCTCGCCCTTCGGCACGCGCAAGCCGCTGCCGGTCTTCATGGAGCGCTCCATCACGGCGCTTCCGGCCATCTACATCAACGGCGGCCGACGCGGGTTCTTACTCAGAATCAGAACAACTGAGCTTTTGCGAATTCTGCAACCGCAGCTCGTCGACGTCGCCCTGGCGGACTAGGCCTTGCGCCGCTCGATCGAGACGCCGACGAACTTGGCGTTGGGGAGGATGCCGATCTTCGCGGCGCTCACCTTGACCCAGGGCGCGCCGAACTCGCCGACCAGCAGCGCCGCGACGCGGTCGGCGAAGGTCTCGACCAGGCGGAAGTGGCCGCTCGCGGCGAGCGCCTTGATGCGCAGCGTCACCTGCTCGTAGTCGATGGTGTCGGCGACCTTGTCGCTCGCGAAGACGGCATCGCTCGGCAGGCCGATGTCGAGGTCGATGGAGAGGGTCTGCGCGACGTGGCGCTCGCGCCTGTGGATGCCGATGAGCGCCTCGACGCGCAGGTCGCGGATCAGGATGGCGTCCATGGCTGGAGCGATTCTATAGAATCGCCGCCATGGAAACCGCACTCGCGGTGCTCGGCGCCTACCTGCTCGGGTCGGTGTCGTTCGCCATCGTCGTGAGCCGGCTCGCGGGGCTGCCCGATCCGCGCACCTACGGCTCGGGCAATCCCGGCGCGACCAACGTGCTGCGCACCGGGAAGCGCGCGATCGCCGTGCTGACGCTCGCCGGTGATGCGGGCAAGGGTTTCGTCGCCGTCTGGGCCGCGCTGATGTTCGCCCCGGCTGCGGCCGCGTACGCCGGCGTCGCGGTTTTCCTCGGGCACCTCTACCCGGTGTTCCACCGCTTCCAGGGCGGCAAGGGCGTGGCGACGGCCGCCGGGGTGCTGTTCGGCTTCGATCCGTGGCTCGGCCTGGGCACGCTCGTCACCTGGATCGCCATGGCCGTCTTCTTCCGCTATTCCTCGCTCGCCGCGCTCGTTGCGGCATGCTTTGCCGCCTTTTATTCGTTCTGGCTTTTCGGACTGGCGCCTGTGACCGCAGCCGTCTTGGTGATCGCCGCGCTTCTCGTCTGGCGCCACCGGGAGAACATCCGGCGACTGCTCGCCGGCACCGAATCGCGCCTGTTCGAGAAGAAGGCTAGCCCGCCGCCAGATCCCAGCGAGGCTTCACGGTAAAGCTGGAGCTGTTTGCAGGCTGTTTGTTCTGTAAACGAAGTGCCGCGGCGAACGCGATCATCGCGCCGTTGTCGGTGCACAGCTCCGGCTCGGGATAGAAGAGGTCGAAGCCGCGGCGCCCGGCTTCCTTCCCGAGCGCTTCCCGCAGCTGCTTGTTTGCGCCGACGCCGCCGGCGACCACGAGGCGGGTCAAGCCGCTGCTTTGCAGCGCCTTTACGGATTTCGCCACGAGGACCTCGACCACCGCGTCGACGAAGGCGCGCGCAAGATCCGCGTGGTTTAGGGACGGATCTTTCTTGATGAGGCTCGAAACGGCGGTTTTCAGGCCGGAGAAGCTGAATTCGAGGTCGGGGCTGCCGATCATCGGCCGGGGCAGCCGGTAGCGGCCCGCGACGCCGTGCTCGGCCAGGCGCGAAAGCTCGGGGCCGCCGGGATAGGCAAGACCGAGGAGCTTCGCGGTTTTGTCGAAGGCCTCGCCCGCGGCGTCGTCCTGGGTCTCGCCCAGGAGCTCGTAGCGGCCGACCCCGTCGACGCGCATGAGCTGCGTGTGCCCGCCGGAAACGAGGAGCGCGACGAAGGGAAACTGCGGCGCCGGCGCGGAAAGCAGAGGGGAGAGCAGGTGCCCCTCGAGGTGGTGGATGCCCAGCGCCGGGATCCCCAGCGCCGCGGCGAGGCCGTGCGCGAAGGTGGCCCCGACCAGCAGCGCCCCGGCCAGCCCCGGGCCCTCGGTGTAGCCGATCCCTTTCAAATCAGAAAGATCACAACCAGACTGATTGAGGACCTTGCGCACCAGCGGCACCAGGCGGCGGACATGGTCCCGGGAGGCGAGCTCGGGCACCACGCCGCCGTACTCGCCGTGCATCTCGACCTGCGAGTGCACCGCGTGCGCGAGCAGCCGCCCGTCGTACAGCGCGACGCCGGTTTCGTCGCAGGAAGTCTCGATGCCGAGGATCAGCATGGCCCGATTTTGATACAATTCAGCCCCCTTACCGGATCGAGGGCTGGATGCCGACTGTACGAGTCAAGGAAAACGAGCCATTCGAAGTCGCCATGCGCCGCTTCAAGCGCACGGTGGAGAAGACGGGTCTCCTCACGGAGCTTCGCTCCCGCGAGTACTACGAGAAGCCGACCGCCGAGCGCAAGCGCAAGCTCGCCGCCGCGGTGAAGCGCCATCACAAGCGTCTGCGCAGCCAGATGCTTCCCGCCAAGCTTTACTAGCCGTTCCCGTATTTCCCTAAAGCAGCAGATCACCGATGACATGAAGGCGGCGATGCGCGCCAAGGATGCGGCGCGCCTGTCGACCGTGCGCCTCGCCCTCGCCGCCATCAAGCAGCGCGAGGTCGACACCCGCACCGAGCTCGGCGACGCCGAGGTCCTGGCGGTGCTCGAGAAGATGCTCAAGCAGCGCCGCGAGTCGATCGCCCAGTACGAGAAGGCGGCGCGCCGCGACCTCGCCGATGTGGAGAAGGCCGAGATCGAGGTGCTTTCCGCCTACCTGCCCCAGCAGATGGGCGATGCCGAACTGGATCAAGCAGTTGCCGCGGCGATCGGCGAGTCCGGCGCTTCCGGCGTCAAGGAGATGGGCAAGGTCATGGCGCTGCTGAAAACCCGGTTGGCCGGCAAGGCCGACATGGGAAAAGTTTCCAACCTAGTCAAAACGAAGCTTTCAGGATGACAATCGGGGCGTGATCCCCGATTCGTT
>CBDDRQ010000249.1:0-2909 GCA_965233125.1 uncultured bacterium | reverse complement strand
GCGTGGTCGACGCCGCGCACGCCGGTGGAGAGCCACAGCCACTCGGGGGTGTGCAGCGTCAGCGCCGGGTCGAGGATCACCGAGCGCGCGCCGACATCGGCGCCGCTGAAGGAATGCTTGATGCGCGTGCGCGGGTCGGTGCCGCCGCCGATGTTGGAGAACTCCGCGCCCGAGAGCGTGGTCGGCACGACCACCTGGCGCACCGGCGAGGGCCTGGTGGCGAGACGAAGATTTTCCAGGCCCTCGATGGCGCTGACGCCGTGCGCGAGGCAGATCTGCAGGATCTTCACCGTGTCGATCGGCGTGCCGCCGCCGACGGTGAGGATGAGGTCGGGCTGCGCCGCGCGCACCGCCGCGGCGGCGGCGATGATGTTCGGCCAGGGCGTGTGCGCTATGCAGTCGTCGAAAAGGCCGGTGTAGCGTGCGCCCAGCGCCTGCTTGATCAGCTCGATCTCGTTCGTTTTCCGGGAAAGGCTTTTCGAGGCGACGACGAACACGCGCTGCGCGCCGATGCGCGCGGCTTCCTCCGCGGCGGCCGCGGCCGCCGGCTGGCCGAAGATCACGCGCTCGAGGGGGAGGTAGTTATAGGCGGCCACCGGGTGCGCCTAGGGCGGCAGCGCTTCGCGAAGCACACTGATCGCCGCGGCGCGCATGCTGTCGGGGTAGCGGGCGAGGAAGTCGCCCGACGCGCGGCGTGCCTTCGCCGCGTAGCGCGTTGCGGCGTCACGCCCGGGCATCCGCGCGGCGCGCGCGTAGAGGATCGCGGCGATGAACTCGATCTCCTCGCCTCCCGGGTGCGCGGGGAAGCGCCCGAGCAGGCTTTCGGCGAGCGCGATCTGGGCGGCGAGCTCGCGCCGATCGCCGCGCCAGTCGAGCGGGTCTTGCTCGAAGCTCTCGTAGAAGCCCGCCTGCAGCAGCCGCAGGCCCGCATCGGCGGCGAGCGCCGCGCCGGGCGCGAGCTTCAGCGCCGCCTCGAAGTAATGGCGGTTGGCGAGGAAGCGACCCCCGGCGGCGGCGCGCGCGAGCGGCATCCCGAGGCGCGAGAGCTCCGCGATCAGGTAGCTCGAGGGCAGGCCCTGCACCTTGCCGTGCGCAGCGAGGTCGGCATTCAGCAGGTCGCGCACTTCGTCGAGCATGACGCCGATCCGATAGAGTGCCTCGGCGCGCTGCGCCGGTGGCGCGGCGGCGGTTGCGCTCGAGCGCCATTTCTCCGCGTCGCGCAGGTAGCGCTCGACGGCGTCGGCAGTGAGCAGGTCGTGGGCTCGCAGCGGCAGGGCGCAGGCGAGCGCCGCGAGGGCCGCCGCGAGCCTCATCGCTGCGCCTCGAGCGGCTCCCCGCGCGCATACGCGAGCGCCCCGGGGTGAACCGGCACGCCGCCTTCGTCGGCGCGCGGCACCCTCACCGCGAGAGCCCCGGCGTGCTCGGCGAGCGCGGCGCTCACCAGCCAGGCGTGATGCCGCGGGAAGCTCTCCACGGTGACGAGAACGCGCGTGTCGACGGCAAGCAGGCGGCGCAGTCCGCGCCCGTCCTGGCCGGCGAACGCCGCGCGCCCGAGATAGAGGTCCTCTATTTCGGCGGAGCGCATGACGGCGAGCATGGCCTGGCCGCTGGTGAGCAGGCTCGCGAGGCGCGCTTCATCCCGCGCGCGGCCGACCATGGCGTTCGCCTGCGGCAGGATTTCGTGCAGGATCGCGACCAGCTTCTCCGCCAGCGCGTCGCCGTCCGGATCGGTGCGGGTCGAGTGCACGAGCAGGAAGCGCTCGCGCAGCACCTTCCACTGCCGGTACGGGGAGTGCGCCGCCGCCGGCCCGGCGGCGAGCGCCGCCAGCGCCAGCAGGAGAGCCCGCCTCGAGATGCGCCTACTTCCGGTCGAAGATCTCGAGCGGGCAGATCGCCGAGACGGCATAGTTCGGCAGGTCCACCAGGTTGCCGATGCGCAGGTCGCAGGCCACGCTGGTAATCACGTACGCCTGGTCGCGCGTGAAGCCGCGCACGTTGACCAGCCAGTCGATCATCTCGACCAGCGCGCTGCGCGCCGCGAGGGTGAGATCCTCCGACAGGTTGGTGAGCGGTGCGATCTTCTTGTTGTCCAGGTAGGTCATGTAGGGCGGAATCTCGCCCGCGCTCTTCAGGGGGTAGCCGACGGTCGCGTAGAAGCGGTCGGGCTCGAGCTTCTTCAGCTGGCTGCCGCCCTCGAAATGCGGGCCGCTCTTCATGATGGAGGCCATGCCGCGGCGGATCTCGGTGCGCACCGTCACCTTCGCGCCCATCTCGATCGCGGTGCCGGCGACCTCGCCGTCGCCCTGCGCGTAGTGCACGTCGCCAATGAACAGGCCGCAGCCCTCGATGTAGCAGGGCAGGAGCAGCGTCGTGCCCACCACCATCTGCTTGACGTCCATGTTGCCGCCGTTCTCGCGCGGCGGGATGGTGCGCAGGCACTCCCCGGGGTGGCTGCCGCCGACGCCGCACACCGATGCGGGCTGGGCGCCTTTCGGCTCGGGCTGCAGCGCGATGCCGCCCGCGTCGCCGAGCTGCTTCTCACGTGCGACCCACTTCGCCACTTCCGGCTGCCCGGGCAGCGTGCCTACGGTGCCCATGAAGCCGTTGAAGGGCACGCGCACGCCGGGAATCTGGTCGGACACCGCGTCCACGCGGGTCAGCTTCCAGTTCGCGATGAACGGCTTGGGAAACAGATCGCGCAGGAAGCCGAAGCCGGGGACCACCGTGGTGTAGCCGTACTCGTCGGGCTCTATGTCGATCAGCGTCACCGCCAGCATGTCGCCGCGCCGCGCGCCCTCGATATGCACCGGGCCGGTGATCGGGTGCACGAGGTTGAGGTCTACCGCCAGCACGTCTTTCGGCTGGGAGGTGAGGTTGAGGTTCGAATCGAGCGCATCGCGCGTCTCGAC
>CBDDRQ010000248.1:0-2974 GCA_965233125.1 uncultured bacterium | reverse complement strand
GTGGCCGCAGCTGAAAGGGCAGTTCCTCGTCGACCGCGACGGGATCGTGCGCTGGGCGCACATCGAATGCACGGACGGTCTCGCCGGCATCGGCAAGTTTCCGTCCGACGACGAGCTGCTTGCCGTGGCGCGTACGATTGCTTGATCATCAAGGCCTGGGTAAAAACGGAGAGCCCATGAAAAACGAACAGCAACGCAGGCAATTCCTCGTCAACACCGCCGCCCTGGCCGCGAGCGCGGCGCTGCCGCTCGGGGCGCGCGGCCAGGGCGCGCCGGTGAAGGTCGGCGTGCTGCACCCGGTCACGGGCTTCCTCGCCTATTCAGGCAACCTTTCGCGGCTCGGCGCGCGCATGGCGGTGGAGGACATCAACGCCGCCGGCGGCATCAAGGCGCTCGGCGGCGTGAAGCTCGAGGCGGTGCTCGCCGATGCGCAGTCCAAGCCGGAGGTGGGCTCGGCCGAGGTCGAGAAGCTGAACGAGCAAGGCGTGTCGGCAATCGTGGGCGCCTACGCCTCCGCCATCTGCCTCGCCACCACGCAGGCCGCCGCAAAGCACGGCATCCCGCACCTCGTCGACGTCGGCGTCGCCGACCAGATCGTGCAGCGCGGGCTGAAGAACACCTTCCGCTTCGCTCCGGGCTACAAGACCTGCACCGACGCGGCAGTGGAGTCGCTGCAGGCGCTGAACAACGGCGCGGGCCGGCCGGCGAAGACGGTGATGATCATCCACGAGGAGTCGCTCTTCGGCACCGGCACCGCCAACCTGCTCGTGAAGCAGCTGCCCCCGCTCGGCTTCGAGGTGAAGGACGTGATCAAGCACGCCAATCCGACGCGCGACTTCAACAACATCGTGCTGCGGGTAAAGGCCGCGAACCCGGACATCATCATCCCGGCGAACTACTACAACGAGTACGCGCTCTTCGTGCGCACCATGAAGCAGCAGAACGTGACGCCCAAGGCGATCTACTCCGTGCTGGGCGGCGCCGCCTCCTCGTACAAGTTCGTCAAGGAATTCTCCGACGCCGCGAACGGGGTGCTCGACGTCAACCACTGGTTCAACCCGAAGGACAAGCGCGCCTGGGCGCTGAAGAAGCGCGTCGACGCCATGGACGGCCAGTTCTTCACTTACGAGGTGTACCTGAACTACACCGCAGTGCGTCTCCTCGCGGACGCGATCGAGCGCGCCAAGTCGACGAAGCGCGAGGACATCATCGCCGCGCTCGAGAAGAGCAGCTGGAACGATCACTTCATGCCCTTCGGCCCGACGCGCTTTGTGAACGGCCAGAACGAGGGGGCGCGGCCGCTCATGATGCAGGTGCTGAAGAACGACATCCGGGTCGTGCAGCCCGACAGCTACGCGGAGACGAAGCCGGTATTCCCCTGGAAGGCCTGAGCTGCTCGAACTGTCGATTCTCTTCCCGTCGTTCCTGAACGGGATTACGACGGGGGCGATCTATGCCCTGATCGCCCTGGGGCTCACCCTCATCTACGGGGTGCTGCACATCATCAACTTCGCGCACGGCGCGGCCCTGATGATGGCGCTCTACGGGGTCTACTACCTGCACCAGAAGGCCGGCATCGACCCCTACCTTTCGCTGCCGGTGATGGTGCCCGCCATGTTCGCCGCCGGCTACGCGCTCTACCGCTTCGTGGTCGCAAAGGCGAGCCACGGCAAGGACGAGAACATCCTGCTCGTGACGCTCGGGATCGCGATCGTGCTGGAGAACGTGGCGCTCACCCTGTGGAAGTCCGACACGCGCACCATAGAGACTGCGTACACCTTCACCACCGTGGCGATCGGGCCGGCGATGATCGCGCTGCCGAAGCTCGTCGCGTTCGCCGGCGCGGCGCTTGCCGCCGCGCTGCTCCTCGCCATGATGCGCGGCACCGATCTCGGGCGCGCCATCCGTGCCTGCGCCAGGGAGCGCCAGGGGGCACGCCTGGTCGGCATCGACGTCGAGCATGTCTTCGCCATGAGCTTCGGCATCGGCCTCGCCTGCCTCGGCGCCGCCGCGTGCTTCCTCCTGCCCGCCTACTACGTCAACCCCCAGGTCGGCAACGGCTTCGTGCTCATCGCCTTCACCATCGTCGTGCTCGGCGGCATGGGCAGCTTCGCCGGCGCCCTGCTCGGCGGCCTTCTCGTCGGCGTGGTGGAGTCGATCGGCGGCCTGGTCCTCGGCGAATCGCTCGGCCAGATGGGCATCTTCCTCATCTTCATCGCCGTGCTCCTCTTCCGGCCGCAGGGCCTGTTCGGCGCGCGCGCATGAGGCAGCTCGCCGCCATCGCGGCGTTTGCCGCAGCCGTCGCCCTGCTGCCGGCCATCACGAGCTCGGGCGTAGTGCTGAACATCGCCATCATGACTCTCTACGCCGCCCTGCTCGGGCAGGCCTGGAATCTCCTCGCCGGCTTCGGCGGCCAGTTCTCGTTCGGCCACGCGGTGTTCTTCGGCAGCGGCGCCTATGCCGCGGCGGTTCTGCAGACGCGTTTCGGCTGGAACGCGTGGGCGGCGCTTCCGGCGGCGCTGGCGCTCGGCGCCGCGGTCGGGGGCTTCATCGGCGCCCTTTCGTTCCGCTACGGGCTGCGCGGCTCCTACTTCGCGCTCGTCACCCTCGCCTTTGCGGAAGTTTTCCGCATCCTCGCCAACAACGTGCAGTTCACCGGCGCGGGCGTCGGGCTGATGATCAAGCTCGAGCCCGGCGCGGCGCGCTTCCAGTTCGCCGACAAGGCGGGCTATCTCTACGTCATCCTGGCTTTCGTCGTCGTCGGGCTCCTCGTCTCCTGGTGGCTCAAGCACTCGCGCTACGGCGCGTGGCTGCAGGCAGTGCGCGACAACGAGGACTCGGCCGCCGCGCTCGGCGTGAATGTCTTCGCCGTCAAGCTGCAGGCGATCATGCTCTCGGGCGCGCTCACGGCCGCTGCCGGCGTTTTCTACGTGCAGTACTTCCAGTACATCGACCCGTCGCTCGCCTACGGCCC
>CBDDRQ010000247.1:0-5588 GCA_965233125.1 uncultured bacterium | reverse complement strand
TTCTGCAGCTCGTCGCTCGGGCGCTTGTGGTGCGGGAAGATCTGCGGGTAGACCAGGCCGTAGGCGAGGTCGCGGCAGAGCTGGGTGTTGATCCAGTCCATGCGCTCGTTCACGCGGGCGCGCGCCTTCAGGTCCTTCGGGTAGGCGCTCGAGCCGGACTTCTCGGCGAGGTACTTGAGGATCGCCGAGCTCTCGGTGAGGCGGAAGTCGCCGTCCTCGAGCACCGGCACGAGCTTGCTCGGGTTCACCTGGGCATAGGGCGGCTGCATGTGCTCGCCCTTCATCAGGTCGACGGTGTGCAGCTCGACCGGCAGGTTGTTCTCCATGACGAAGAGCGCGACCGGGCGGCTGGTGGTGGACACGGGGTGGTAGTAGAGCTTCATGGCTTCATTCTCCTCCGGCGTCGGAAAAGTCGACAAGCTTGGACTTGTATTCGGAGCGCGGCAAGCTGCGCGGCGCAATGAGCTTTACATCCGTGGTGATGGAAAGGACGGCGCGGATCCGCTCGCGGATCGTATCGGCCAGCCCTGGGGAAGACTCCCCCTCCACCAGGACCGGAAGCGGCGGATCCTGGCGCACGCCTTTCTGCCGGGGGCGCACCATCACGGCGCCGGTCACCCGGGGCTGGAACTCTCCCACCACCTCGCGGATCGCCGAGGGGAAGACGTTGACGCCGCGCACGATCAGCATGTCGTCGGTGCGGCCGATGCATCTCACCCGGATGGTTTTTCTTTTACAGGGACATTCTGAAACCCAGAGCCGGACATGGTCGCGGCTGCGAAAGCGCAGCAGCGGCGCCGCCTCGCGGCGCAGGTGGGTGTAGACGAGCTCGCCCTCGGCCCCGTCCGCCATCTCCACCGGCCGGCCCGAACCGGGATCGACGAGCTCCACGTGGATGCTGCCCGTGCCCGAGAAGTGCATGCCGGCCTGCGCCGGGCACTCGCCCCAGAGCGAGGCGGCGATGTCGCCGATTCCCATGACTTCGTAAACGCGCGCACCGCAGCTTTCTTCCAGCCGCTCGCGAAACGCCGCCTCCCCGCCCCCAGGCTCGCCTGCGACAAGGATTCTTTTCAGATCCAGACTTTCCTGCATTCGTTCTGAAAGATAGACGGCGTATGAGGGCGTGCACACCAAGGTCTGGGGCCGGAAGCGCCGCAGGGCCTCGAGCACTTTCTCCGCATGGCCGGTACCCATCGGAATGTGCGTGACGCCGAGCGAGTCGAAGGCATCGAGCGCGGCGCCGGCGACGAACGGGCCGGCGTTGTAGGTGGAGAGCAGGAGCTCGCCCGCCTGCAGGCCGCTGCGCGCATAGCTCGCGCGCGCGATGCGCCGCCAGTCCTCGAGGTCGTTGCGCGTGAGCGGGATGTAGCTCGGCGCGCCGCTCGTGCCGCTGGTCGAGTAGATGCGCGCCGCCTCCTCGACGCGGATCGCCGCGTGCGAGCCGAGCGGCGGCGCCTCGGCCTGGCTCGCGCGCAGCTCGTCCTTCGTGGTGAAGGGCAGTGCGGCGATGCGCTCGAGGCCCCCGACCGCGGCGGCGGAGTCGAAGCCCGCTGCGCGGAGCTTGGCGCGGTAGAACGCCGAGCGCTCGAAGAGCGCGGCGATCTGCGCCGCGTAGGGCGCTATGGGACCACCTCGACCACGCCTTTGAGAATCACCGGCAAGCCGCCGCGGAGCGAGCTCGCGCCCAGGACCGAGCGCGCATGGACGCCCAGCGGACCGAACACCTCGACCAGGAGATCCGAGCAGCCGTTCAGCACCTTGGCGTGGTCCTCGAACTCGGGCACGGCGTTGAGGAAGCCCTGGATCTCGACGACGCGCGCGACGCGGTCGAGCGAGCCCAGCTCGGCGCGCATCACGGCGATCAGGTCCAGGGCGGCCGAGCGGGCGAAGCGGTAGCCGTCCTCCGCCGTGAACTCGCGCCCGAGCCTGCCCTTGGGCAGCTTGCCGCCTTCGGGCAGCGGCGCCTTGCCGGCGATGAAGAGCAGGTTCCCGGTGCGCACGGCGTTGGCGTAGTTCGCCGCCGGCGCGCTGCCCGAAGGAAGGGCGAGCCCGATCTCCCGGATGCGTCGCTCCGCGCTCATGCGGCGAAGTATATCGGTCAGTTCCGATATGATCGCCGGCCATGACCTGGTCGATCATCGCGCGCGACGCGGCGAGCGGCGCGTTCGGCGTCGCGATCGCGACGCGCTTCTTCGCGGTCGGCGCCCTCTGCCCGCACGCCGAGAGCGGCGTCGGCGCGCTCTCCACCCAGGCGCTCGTCAACCCGCACTACGGCAAACAGGCCCTCGAGCTGCTGCGCGCGGGCGTTCCCGCCCCCGAGGTGGTGAAGCGCCTCGTCGCCCCCGACGAAGGCCGCGAGCACCGCCAGCTCCACGTCATCGACGCGCAGGGGCGCATCGGCCAGCACACCGGCGCGCAGTGCGTCGACTGGTGCGGCGCCCTTCACGGCGCGGGCTTCTCCGTGGCCGGCAACATGCTCGCCAGCGAAAAGGTCATCCGGAAAACCGCAAAAGCATATGAAAGTTCGACTCTGTCTTTTGCGGAACGGCTGATAGCCGCCCTCGAAGCGGGCGAGGCGGCCGGCGGCGACAAGCGGGGCAAGCAATCCGCCGCTCTCATTGTCTTTTCCAAAGAAAGTTACCCCGACCTGGATTTGCGAGTCGACGACGCCGCCGAGCCGCTCGTCGAGCTGCGCCGTCTTTACGGCAAGGCGCAGGAGCGCTTCGTGCCTTACCTGAGTTGCAGCCCGAGCCAGGCGCGCCCCTGGGGCATCTTCGATCGGGAGGAGATCGAGCGCCGGATCGCAGCCCATGGAAAAACCCGCGCTACTTGAAGTACGCGGGCTGCGCACGCTCTTCGCCTCGGAGCGCGGCGAGGTGCGGGCGGTGGACGGGGTGGACTTCCGCCTGGAGCGCGGGCGCACCCTGGGCATCGTCGGCGAATCGGGCTGCGGCAAGAGCGTCACCGCGCTCTCGATCATGGGCCTGGTGCCCCAGCCCCCGGGGCGCATCGCCGCGGGCGAGGTGCGCTTCGAGGGCGAGGACCTGCTGCAGGCTTCGCCGCAGCGCCTGCGCGACCTGCGCGGCGACCAGCTTTCGATGATCTTCCAGGAGCCGATGACCTCGCTCAACCCGGCCTTCCAGGTCGGCGACCAGATCGCGGAGGTGCTGCTTCATCATCGCAATCTCACCCCGGGTGAGGCACATGAAAAAGCCGTGGACATGCTCCGCAAAGTGCGCATCCCCTCGCCCGAGGCGCGCGCGAAGGAGTATCCGCACCAGCTCTCCGGCGGCATGCGCCAGCGCGTGATGATCGCCATGGCGCTCGCCTGCAACCCGAAGCTGCTCATCGCCGACGAGCCCACCACCGCGCTCGACGTGACCATCCAGGCGCAGATCCTCGAGCTGATGCGCGCGCTGCGCGAGGAGCTCGGCACCGCGATCATCCTCATCACGCACGATCTCGGCGTCATCGCCGAGCTCGCCGACGACGTGATCGTCATGTACGCCGGCCAGGTGGTCGAGCGCTGCGCCGTGCCGCGGCTTTTCGCCGAGCCGCAGCATCCCTACACCATCGGCCTCCTCGGCTCGATCCCGCGCCTCGACCTCGAGCAGGCGCGCCTCGCCGCGATCGAGGGCTTCGTCCCCGACGCCGCGGCGATGCCCAAGGGCTGCCGCTTCCATCCGCGGTGTCCCTTCTCCGTCGACCGTTGCCGCGAGGAATCGCCTGAACTGAAAGAAGTTCTTTCGGGACATTTCGTGGCCTGCTGGCGAGCCCCGCTATGACCCAACCTCTCTTGCGCGCCGAGGGGCTGGTCAAGCACTTCAAGAAGGTGCAGGCGGTCGACGGCATCAGCTTCGAGCTGCAGGCCGGCGAGACGCTCGCCCTCGTAGGGGAGTCGGGCTGCGGCAAGTCCACCGCCGGGCGCCTGGTGCTGCGGCTCCTCGAGCCGACGGCAGGAAAGGTATGGTTTTCCGGGAAGGATCTTTTTTCTCTTCCTGAAAGAGAAGTGCGTTCCCTGCGGCGGGAGATGCAGATCATCTTCCAGGACCCCTACGCCTCGCTCAACCCGCGGATGACGGTCGGCGACATGCTCGCGGAACCCCTTTTCCTTCATTCACTTTCAAAAGGGAAGGAAAAACACCGTGTCGCGGAATTGCTGGGGCTCGTCGGACTTTCTCCCGACCATGCGTCGCGCTACCCCCACGAGTTCTCCGGCGGGCAGCGCCAGAGGATCGGCATCGCGCGGGCGCTGGCGGTGGAGCCGCGCCTCATCGTCTGCGACGAGCCGGTGTCGGCGCTCGACGTCTCCATCCAGGCGCAGGTGATCAACCTGCTGCAGGACCTGCAGCGGCGCTTCGGGCTCGCCTACATCTTCATCGCCCACGACCTCGCGGTGGTGAAGCACATCGCCACGCGGGCTGCGGTGATGTACCTGGGCAAGATCGTCGAGCTGGCGGAGAAGCGCGCCCTCTTCGCCCGGCCGCGCCACCCCTACACCCGCGCCCTGCTCTCGGCGATTCCCGTTCCGGATCCGTTGCTTGTTCGCAAGAAAATCATCATTCAGGGCGACGTACCCAGCCCCTACGACCCGCCCTCGGGCTGCCGCTTTCGCACCCGCTGCCCCTACGCCCAGCCGCGCTGCAGCGCGGAAGAGCCGCTCCTTGGCGCCGACCAGGTGGCCTGCCACTTCTGGCAGACCCTCGAGCCTTTCGCCAAAGACGCCCACTTGACGCCGGTCAATGAGAGACTGTCACGGCTTCAGGCAGCGTTCCATCCCTCGGGAGGTTGACCATCATGAAACTGAAATCGGTTGTATTACTCGGGCTCTCAGCCTGCTTCTCCTTCTCCTACGCGCAAACGCTGCGCATCGGCCTCGCCGAGGACCCGGACGTCCTCGATCCGACGCGCGCACGCACCTTCGTCGGGCGCATCGTCTTCGCCGGCCTCTGCGACAAGCTCTTCGACCTGGACGAGAAGCTGCGCATCGTGCCGCAGCTCGCGACCGGCTACGAGTGGTCGAAGGACAACAAGGGGCTGCTCATCAAGCTGCGCAGCGGCGTCACCTTCCACGACGGCGAGAAGATGGACGCCGCCGCGGTCAAGTACAACCTCGAGCGCCACAAGAACATGAAGGGCTCCAGCCGCCGCGGCGAGCTCGCCGTGGTGTCGAGCGTGGATGTGGTCGACCCCTCGACGGTGCGGGTCAACCTGTCGGCGCCGTTCGCGCCGCTGCTCGCGGTGCTCACCGACCGCGCCGGCATGATGGTGTCGCCCAAGGCCGCCGAGGCGCTGGGCGAGAAGTTCGGCGCGAGCCCGGTGTGCTCCGGGCCGTTCAAGTTCGTCGAGCGCATCGCGCAGGACCGCATGGTGCTCGAGCGCTTCCCGAACTACTGGAACAAGGGCGAGATCCACTTCGACCGCATCGTCTACCAGCCGATCGTCGATGCCACCGTGCGCCTCGCCAACCTGCGCTCGGGCCAGCTCGACTTCATCGAGCGCGTCGCGCCCTCCGACATCCCGAACATCCGCAACGACAGCCGCTTCAAGGTCGCCAAGATCGTCGAGATCGGCTACCAGGGCATCAC
>CBDDRQ010000246.1:0-4544 GCA_965233125.1 uncultured bacterium | reverse complement strand
CATGGCGCGAGCTCAAGCGCGCGCGCGCGGGGCAGGTGAGCTACCAGCTGCTGGAGAGACGATGATCAAGGCGGTCTACCCCGGAACGTTCGACCCGCTCACCCGCGGCCACGAGGACCTGGTGCGCCGCGCCTGCGCGCTTTTCGACGAGCTCGTCGTCGGCGTCGCCAACAGTCGCGCCAAGGCCTTCTTCCCGCTGGAGGAGCGCGTGGCGATGGCGCGCGAGGTGCTGGCCGAGATCAAGAACGTGCGCGTCGTCGGCTTCGACAGCCTGCTCACCGATTTCGTGCGCAAGCAGGGCGCGCGCGTGGTGCTGCGCGGCCTGCGCGCGGTGTCGGACTTCGAGTACGAGTTCCAGCTCGCGGGAATGAACCGCAGCCTCTACTCCGACATGGAGACGGTGTTCCTCACGCCTTCCGAGCAGCACATGTTCATCTCGGCAACGCTGGTGCGCGAGATCGCCGCGCTCGGCGGCGACGTCTCCAAGTTCGTGCATCCGCTGGTGGAGGAGCGCCTGCGCAAGAAGGTCAGCGCTGGCAAGTAGGGCAGTAGAAGCTCGAGCGGCCTGCCTGCACGATGCGCCTGATCGCCGTGCGGCATCGCCGGCAGGGCTCGCCTTCGCGGGCGTACACCCAGGTGCGGCTCTGGAAATCGCCGAGCGCGCCGTCGGCGCCCACGTAGTCGCGCAGGCTCGAGCCGCCGGCGCGGATCGCGGCGCGCAGCGTCTGCTTGATGGCCTTCGCCAGATGGATGCAGTCTTTCAGCGAAACGCGGTTGGCGCGCCTGCGCGGATCGATGCCCGCGCGGAACAGGCTCTCGGAAGCGTAGATGTTGCCGACGCCGACGATGCGCCGCGCATCCATCACGAACTGTTTCACCGGCACGCGGCAGCCGCGCGTCAGCGCGTGCAGCCGCGCCGGCGCCAGCGCGCGCGAGAGAGGCTCGATACCGAGGCCGGCGAGCAGCGGGTGCGCGTCGAGCGCCTGCGAAGTCCACAGCACCGCGCCGAAGCGCCGCGGATCGCGCAGGCGCAGCAGGCGATCGCCCAGCACGAGATCGAAGTGGTCGTGCTTCTGCGCCGGCGTGCCCGGCGGCAGCAGGCGCAGGCTCCCCGACATGCCCAGGTGCACGATGAGGTGCCCGTCGCCGCAGTCGAGCAGCAGGTACTTGCCGCGGCGGTTCACCGCCAGCACGGTGCGCCCGGCGAGCGCGCGCACTTCCCGCGGCACCGGCCAGCGCAGGCGCGGCTCGCGCACTTCCACCGCCGAGATGCGCCGGCCCGCGAGCTGCGGCGCGAGCCCGCGCCTCGTGACTTCGACTTCCGGGAGCTCCGGCATGAGGTGTTTCGACCTTGTGCGGGGCACCAAATATACCTAACATCGGTCGAACTCCAGATGGTCAAGAGACTCGCTCCACTCGCTCTCGCGGCGTTCCTCGCATTCCCCGGCGGCCCTGCGGCACAGCCGGCTGCGCCGGGCGCCGAGCTGAACGAGCCCATGCTCTACGAGTTCCTGCTCGGCGAGATCGCCCTGCAGCGGGGCGACGCCGAGCTCGCGGCGCAGACCTACCTCGAGCTCGCGCGGCGCACCGGGGATGCGCGCGTCGCGCGCCGCGCCGTCGAGGTGGCGAACGAGGCGCGCCTGCCGGCGCTTGCGCTCGAGGCGGCGAAGACCTGGCAGAAGATCGAGCCGCAGTCGCCGCAGGCCCTGCAGGTCGTGGCCGCGCTGCTCGTCGGCGCCAAGCGCGTCGACGAGGCCGAGCCCTACCTGCAGAAGCTGCTCGCCTCCGAAGGCGTGAACCTCGAGAACGGGTTCCTGCAGCTGAACCGCCTGCTCGCCGGCAACCCCGACAAGAAATCGAACCTGCGCGTGGTGCGCAAGCTCGCCGGCCAGTATCCGCAGCTCGCGCAGGCGCATTTCGCGATCGCGCAGGCCGCGCTCGCCGCTGGCGACGAGCCGGCCGCGCTCGCCGCCATCCGCGAGGCCGCGGCGCTGCGTCCCGAGTGGGAGGTTCCCGCCCTGTTCGAAGCACAGGTCCTGCAGAAGCGCTCGCCCGCCGCGGCGGCGAAGCGCCTGGGGGAGTTCGTCGAGAAGAATCCCACCTCGCGCGAGGCGCGCATGAACTACGCGCGCGCGCTCGTCGCCGACAAGCGCTTCCCCGAGGCGCGCAAGCAGTTCGAGGCGGTGCTCGCCGCGAATCCCGGCAACACCGAGGTGATCTACGCCGTCGGCCTGCTCGCTTTCCAGCTCAAGGACTACCCGGTCGCCGAGGAAAACATGAAGCGCCTGCTCGGCATGGGCTATCGCGACGCGAACGGCGTGCGCTACCTGCTCGGGCAGATGGCCGAGGAGCAGAAGCAGTGGCCCGATGCGATCGAGTGGTACGAGGGCATCAAGTCCGGCGATCACGCGCTGCCGGCGCGCATGCGCACGGCGGGCGCCCTCGCGAAGCAGGGCAGGCTCGACGAGGCGCGCGCGTTCCTGAAGCGCGTCGGCACCGATCATCCCGACGAGCAGGTGCAGCTCCTGGTCACCGAGGCACAGCTCCTGCGCGAGGCGAATCGCCACGGCGACGCCTTCGACCTCCTCGGCGAGGCGCTGGCGAAGGAGCCGGAGCAGCCGGAGCTGCTCTACGACCTCGCGCTGACCGCGGAGAAGCTCGAGCGCTACGACCTGCTCGAGAGCCACCTGCGCAAGCTGATCCGGGTAAAGCCCGACCACGCGCATGCCTACAACGCGCTCGGCTACTCCTTCGCCGAGCGCAATACGCAGCTCCCGGAGGCGAGGAAGCTGATCGAGAAGGCGCTTGAGCTCGCACCCGAGGACTACTTCATCATCGACAGCCTGGGGTGGGTGCAGTACCGCGAGGGTGACCTCAAGGGCGCGGCCGAGACGCTGCGCCGCGCCTACGCCGGGCGCCCCGATGCCGAGATCGGCGCGCACCTCGGCGAGGTGCTGTGGCAGCTGGGCGAGCGCGAGGAAGCCGACCGCGTGTGGCAGGAATCGCTCAAGGCGTCCCCCGACAACGAGACGCTGCTCAAGACGATCAAGCGGCTGCGGAAGTGAACCGCGCAGTCCTGGTCGCGGCCGCGATGCTGATCGCGGCGTGTGCCTCCTTCGAGCCGAAGCCTCCCGCGGGCCCCCTCGAGTTCCACCTCACCGGCCGGCTTGCGGCGCGCTACGACGGCGAATCGTTCACCGGCAACGTCACCTGGAGCCACGCACGGCAGGGCGACGAGATGCTCATCAGCAGTCCGCTGGGCCAGGGCGTGGCGCGCATCGTGCGCGACGCCGAAGGGGTGATCCTGCGTACTGCCGAGCCACGCGAATACCGCGCGGACGACGCGGAAACGCTCACGCAGAAGGTGCTCGGCTTCCGTCTGCCGCTCCTCGGCCTGGGCGACTGGGTGCGCGCGCGGCCATCGGCCGATTCACCTGCGGTAACGCAACACAATGACAATGGAACCCTGAAGCTGCTGGAGCAGCGCGGCTGGCGCATCGAGTATCTCGAGTACGAGGGCGAGCGGCCCAGGCTGATGCGGCTGAGCTACCCCGGCATCGAGCTGCGCTTCGCGGTCACCCAGTGGAAGTGACCTGGTACCCGGCGCCGGGGAAGCTCAACCTTTTCCTGCACGTCCTGGGGCGCCGCGACGAAGGGCAGCACGCGGGCTATCACGAGCTGCAGACGGCGTTTCGCCTCATCGACCGCGCCGACCGGGTCGGCATCGCCGCCCGGGACGACGGCGAGATCCGGTTTACCGGGATCTTCGACCAGGAGAATCTCTGCGTGCGTGCGGCGCGCCTCCTCAGGGACGAGACGCACACGCCCCTGGGCGCCGAGCTCCGGCTAGAGAAGCACCTGCCGATGGGCGCCGGCCTCGGTGGCGGGTCCTCTGACGCGGCGACCGTTCTCCTGGTGTTGAACAAGATCTGGGCTACCCGGCGCAGCAGAGACGAGCTCATGGCGCTCGCGCTGCGACTCGGCGCGGACGTGCCGTTCTTCGTCTACGGCCGCAACGCGCTCGGCGAAGGCATCGGCGAGCGGCTGCAGCCGCTCGATCTGCCCGACGCCTGGTACCTCGTGCTCGTGCCGCAAGTGTCGGTTTCCACGAAGGAAACTTTCGCCTGCGCGTTGACAGGGCGGTCGAAACGACTCAAAATACCGCCCTTTTTCCCGGGGCAGGGGCAGAACGATCTCGAAGCCGTCGTGACCGCCCGCTGTCCCGAGGTGGCAGCGCAGCTTGCGTGGCTGAAGCAGAGGTGCCCGCAGGCGCGAATGACGGGCTCCGGAGCGTGCGTCTTCGCTGAGTTCGAGACCAGGGCGCAGGCGGACGCGGTTCAGTCCCAGTTGCCGGGGGGAATGAGCGGGTTCGTGACGCAGGGCCTCGAGCGTCATCCGCTCCTTGACTGGGTCTGACTTGAACAACTGGGGAGTCGCCAAGCTGGTTAAGGCACCGGATTTTGATTCCGGCATACGAGGGTTCGAATCCTTCCTCCCCAGCCAGCACACGCTATGACAAACGCGCCGCTCGAACGGCTGATGGT
>CBDDRQ010000245.1:0-18602 GCA_965233125.1 uncultured bacterium | reverse complement strand
CGACGGACTTGTAATCCATCACGGAGCAGCCGCTGGTGGCGAGGGCCAACGAGACGAGCAGGGTTCTCAGGGACCTCATGGGCCGGGACTGTACGCCTTCCCCCGCCGGACGCAAAGCCAATTGCCATCGGGTAACATTCCCTGACAAGAAGGAGGAGGCAAGGCCATGGCCACACGACGGGAATTCCTCGCCGCCGGCGCGGCGCTGCTCGCTAGCGCGAGCGGGGCGCTGGCCCAGTCGGGCCGCATCAGCATCGCCACCAACCCGGCCGGGACGCTCTACTACCAGCTCGGGGGCGGCTTCGCGAAGCTCCTGAACGAGAAGCTCGGCGTGCAGGCGATCGTGCAGCCTTACGCCGGCACCTCCGCCTACCTGCCGCTCGTCGAGAGCGGCGAGGTGACCATGGCGCTTTCTTCCACGCTCGACGCGGGCAGCGCCTACCGCGGCGAGCAGGGCAGGAACTCGATGCTGAAGCTGCGCTCGCTCGCGCGCATTTTCCCGCTGCGCTACGCGCTGCTGGTGCGCAAGGACTCGCCGATCCGCTCGGTCGCCGACCTGCGCGGCAAGCGCGTGGTGCTCTCCTTCAAGGCCAACATCGGCCTCGACCCGATCAACACCACGGTGCTCGCCAGCGCGGGCCTCAAGGAAAGCGACGTGGTGGCGGCGAACGTCGCCGGCATCCCGCAGGGCGTGCGCGGCGTGGTGGAGGGCACCATCGACGGCACCTGGGTGGCGGTCGGCATCCCGGTGGTGATGGAAGCGCACGCGTCGGTCGGCATCCGCTACGTCAACCTCGGCGGCCCGAACTTCACCGAGGAGTTCCTCGGCTCGCGCGTGCCGGGGCTGTTCCCGCTCACCGTCAACCCGGCGCCCAACCTGCCGGAAGTCACCGAGCCGGTGCAGGTGATCGGCTACGACGTGTTCATGATGGTCTCGGCCGGCATGCCGGCGGCGGAGGCGAAGCGCATCCTCGCGGTTCTGGACGAGGGCTTCCCGGGGCTGCAGAAGGACTACCCGGCGCTGCGCGCCGGCGATCCGAAGCGGATCGCCTCGCCGACCAATACCGTGCCGTTCCATGCCGGCGCGGTCGAGTACTACAAGGCGAAGGGCGTCTGGACGCCGCGCAACGACGCGCAGGAAAAGAAGATCACGCGCAACTGATCGCCGGGTGGTTGCGCGCCGCGTGCCTCGCGGCGCTGTCGGTGCTCGGCTTCCTGTGGCTCCTCGACGTGCCGATCCGGCTGCGCCTGCCGCTGCTCGACGAGCATTTCTACCTGGCGATCGCGGGGCTCGCGACCGCCGCCGGCTTCCTGACCCGCCCCTGGCGCGGCCGCGCCGGCTGGCTCGAGATCGCGATCGCGCTCCTCGCCATCGGCCTGTGGGCCTGGGCCGGCTGGCGCTACGAGACCTGGCTCATCCTCGGCGGGCACCAGCACCCGGAGAAGTGGCTGACGGGCGCGTGCGCGCTCGTCCTGCTCTTCGAGGCGATCCGCCGCTGCTGCGGCGCCGGCATCGCGGCGATGATGGGCGCGATCGCGCTCTATGCCTTCGTCGCGCACTGGTTTCCCGGCGTCGCCGAGGGCCAGTACACCGAGCCGCGCCGGCTGATCTCGTACCTGTACGTGGACACGAACGGCGTGCCCGGCGTGGTCCTCGCGGTCGCCTCCACCGTGGTGCTCGCCTTCATCATCTTCTCCAAGTGCCTCGAGGCGACCGGCGCCGGGCGCTTCTTCGACGGCATCTCGCTCGCGCTGCTCGGGCACTACCGCGGCGGGCCGGCGAAGGTCGCGGTCGCCTCCTCGAGCCTGTTCGGCATCATCAGCGGCTCCTCGGTGGCGAACGTCGTTTCTTCCGGCATCGTCACCATCCCCCTCATGAAGCGCGCCGGCTTCTCGCCCTCGTACGCCGGCGCGGTGGAGGCGGTGAGCTCCAACGCCGGCCAGATCACCCCGCCGGTGATGGGCGCGACCGCCTTCATCATCGCGGAGTTCCTGCAGATCCCCTACTCGGAGGTGGTGCTCGCCGCCGCGGTGCCGGCCGCCGTCTTCTACCTCGTGCTGCTGGTGCAGATCGACGCCTACGCCGCGCGCCATCGTCTGCACGGACTGCCGCGCGCCGAGCTGCCGCGGCTGGGCGGCGTGCTCGCCGCGGGCTGGATCTACGCCTTCCCGATCGCGCTGCTCGTCTACCTGATGTTCTGGGAGGGCACGAACGTCGGCAAGGCGGCGCTGTACTCCGCGGGCAGCATGATCATCCTTTCCACGCTGAGAGCAAGAACGCTGGCGTGGAAAACCCTGCTGCGCGGCCTCACCGTCGGCGTGGGCGAGGACATGCTCGCCATCCTGCTCGTGTCCGCGGGCGCGGGCGTGGTGATCGGCGCGCTCAACATCTCCGGGCTCTCGTTCTCGATCACGCTGCTCCTCACCCAGGCCGCGCAGCACTGGGGCGTGCTCGCCATGCTGCTCCTGACGGCGGCGCTCTCGCTCGTGCTCGGCATGGGCATCCCCACCTCCGCGGTGTACGTGCTCCTCTCCGTGGTGCTCGCCCCGGCGCTGGTGAAGATGGGCATGGTGCCGCTCGCCGCGCATCTGTTCATCTTCTACTTCGGACTGATGTCGATGCTGACCCCGCCGGTGGCGATGGCCTCCTACGCCGCCGCCGGCATCGCCGGCGCGAGCCTGTGGAAGACCTCCTGGGACGGCCTGCGCCTGGGCGCCTCGGGCTACCTGCTGCCTTTCGTCTTCGCCCTCAACCCGGCGCTTCTCTTCAAGGGCTCGGCGCTCGCCATCACTTATGCCTGCACCACCGTGCTGCTCTCGGGCGCCATGCTCGGCTGGGCGGTCGAGTCCTCCATCGGCGCGCGGCCCGTCGCGCCCTGGGGGAGGGCGCTCCTCTTCGCCGGCGCGCTCGGCGTGGGCGCCTCTACTATCGTGCTCGGCCAGGAATCGGCGGCGAACCTCGCCGCGATGGCCGCCGGCGTCGCTCTTTGCTCCATTCTGGGGATTTCTCCGCACCGGCTGCGCAAGCTCCGCGCGTAAGCTGGGACGCGAAGGAGGGACGCATGACGAATCCACGCGCGATACTTTTCCTTGCCGCCTTTTCCTCGGCCCTGGCCGCCTCGGCGGGGGAGCGCTGCAGCGCGGTCGACGGCAGCTCGTTGCGCTGCGGGCGCGAGCTGGTGCGGGTCGAGGGCCTGCGCGCCCCCGGGCTGACAGAGCCGGGCGGCAAGCAGGCGCGCCAGCGGCTCCAGGAGCGCCTGCAGTTCGGCGAAGTCGTCATCCAGCGCAAAGGCCGCGACAAGTACGGCTACACGCTCGGGCGCCTCTTCGTCGGCGGCAAGCGCATCTCGCAGACCGACGTCACCCCGCAGAGGCGCTAGGGGCGCACGGGATCGACCATCTCCGGCTGAGCGCTGGCACCCCGGAGACGAATCGAACGTCCGACCTGCCCCTTAGGAGGGGGCTGCTCTATCCACTGAGCTACCGGGGCGCAGGCGCCGATTTTACAGGCAGGGGTACTTGCCGCCTGCTACTGCCCAGGGCGGCGGCGGCCGGCGCTGAGAAGCACGGCGCGGAGCTCCTGTTCGGCTGCCTCTATGCCAATCGCGTCGGCGCGCGCAGGCAGGTCGAAGAAGGTCACCGCGCCCAGGTTCGTCGCACTTAGTGCGGCGGCTTCGAGGAGCATCCGCGAAACCCGCGTTTCAAGCACCCGGCAGCAGACGAACGGTATTCGGGGGAACGACTCCCGCGCGTAACGAAGGAGGTCGAACATTCGCGACTCGTCGAAATGCAGGCCGCAGGCAATCAGCGAAAAGCTGGCGGCGTTGGCCTGAAGCAGCGCCTTGGCGTGGTGCAGGGAATGAACCGGAAGAAAATCGAGATCCCCGCCCAGTATCCGTTCGAGCCTGGGGATGGCGAGCGACGGAAACGCCGCCATGAGCTTCTGCGCCGAGCCATCGCCGCGCTCCCAGGCGCCGGCGGGCTCCCCGGAACCGGCGTCCCCGGGAGGCTCGGTATGATCTATCCACCAAAGGGGAGCGTTTCCCCTGAGCGTCTCTACCTGAAAGTCCACCACGCGGTCTCCTGAGCGGAGCAGGCTGCGCCCCACCTGCTCCGGTGTCAATGCGCAGTGCAGTCGCTACAAGGTAGACTTAGCGCCCCGTTATGGTTGCCAAGTGGCTGATAGCCTTCAGTTCCCTGACATCTAGCCTTTCCTTGAATTCGCGAGCGGTCGGTTTCTTCTTTCTTGCCGTCTGTTCATTGAGCCATGCGCAGGCGCCGGCGTTCGCGTGGGACGACGGCACGGTGCCGTACGTCGTCACGCCGATGGAGATCGTCGAGCGCATGCTGCGCATGGGCGAGGTGGGGAAGGGCGACTACGTGATCGACCTGGGCTCGGGCGACGGGCGCATCGTCATCGAGGCGGCGAAGCGCGGCGCGCGCGGGCTCGGCGTGGACATCGATCCGCAGCTCGTCTCTCTCGCAAGGGAAAAAGCGCAACAGGCGGGAGTGGGGGACGGGGCGCGCTTCCTGGTGCAGGACATCTTCGAGACCGACCTCTCGCCGGCGAGCGTGGTGACGATGTACCTGCTGCCGGAGTTCAACCGCAAGCTGATGCCGCGCCTGCTCGCGCTCAAGCCCGGCACGCGCATCGTCTCGCACGACGGCGAGATCGGCGACTGGCCCGCGGACGAGAAGCTGGAGATGCGCGCCCCCGAGAAGACCGTGGGCCTCGGCGGGCTCTCGAAGGTGGAGCTGTGGATCGTGCCGGCGAATGCGGCGGGCAGATGGACGAGCGACGTTCCGCAGCATGGCGGGAGATGGCACTTTGACGTTCAACAAAGATTTCAGCTTTTGGAAATAGAGGCAGAGGCGCAAGGGCGCGACCTGCTGGTGCGCGCGAGCCGCCTGCGCGGCGAGGAGATCAAGGTGGTGGTGACGGGTATCGTCGGCAGCCGCGCCTGGCACCACCTTTTCGCGGGCAGGATCAAGGACGACCGCATCGCCGGCACCCTCACGGTGTCGGACGGCCAGGACCAGAGGAGCTATCCATGGAACGCAACCCGGGCGCGGTGAGCGCCGCGCCCAAGCCGCTGCTGTCGGTCTCCGACGGCGTCATCCTGATGTGCGGCATGGTGATCGGCGCCGGCATCTTCAAGGCGCCCTCGATCGTCGCCGGCAACACCTCGAGCGCGACCTGGTTCCTGCTCGCCTGGGTGCTGGGCGGCGCGATCTCCCTGTGCGGCGCGCTGGTCTACGCCGAGCTCGCCTCGCGCTACCCGGAGACCGGCGGCGAGTACGCGTTCCTCCAGCGCGGCTGGGGCCGCGGCGCGGCGTTCGTGTTCGCCTGGTCGCGGATGACGGTCATCCAGACCGGGGCGATCGCCGCGGTGGCCTACGTGTTCGGCGACTACGCCTCGGAAGTCTTCAGCCTCGGCGCGAAGAGCTCGGCGATCTATGCCGCGATCGGCGTCGTCGCGCTCACCGCGCTCAACGTCGCCGGCACCGTCGAGTCGAAAACGCTGCAGAAGGTCATGCAGTACCTGCTGTTCGCCGGGCTGCTTTTCATCGCCATCGCGGGGCTCGTCTCCGGCGGCGCCGGCGCGAAGCCCGCGGCGGCGGCCGCGGCGGGCGGCGGGGGGGCCTTCGGCCTGGCGATGATCTTCGTGCTGCTCACCTACGGCGGCTGGAACGAGGCGGCCTACCTCGGCGGCGAGGTGCACGACGCGCGGCGCAACATGCTGCGCGTGCTGATGGGCGGCATCGCCGTCGTCACGGTGCTGTACCTGCTCGTCAACCTGGGCTACCTCGCCGCGCTCGGCCTGGACGGGATGAAGGAGTCGAAGGCCGTGGCTGCGGACGTCATGCGCGTCGTCACCGGCGATCGCGGCGCGGTGGTGCTGTCGCTCATCGTCTGCGTGGCGGCGCTGACGACGATGAACGCGGCGATCTTCACCGGCGCGCGCACCAACTACGCCCTCGGTCGCGACTTCCCGATGTTCGGCGCGCTCGGCCACTGGCGCGAATCGGGCAGCACCCCGGCCAACGCGCTGCTGCTGCAGGGTCTGGTCGCGCTCATCCTGGTCGCGGCGAGCTCGGTGACGCCCGACGGCTTCACCGCCATGGTCGCCTACACCACGCCGGTGTTCTGGACGTTCTTCCTGCTCACGGCGCTGACGCTGTTCGTTTTCAGGTACAAGACGAAGGAAGTGCCGCTGTTCCGCGTGCCCCTGTACCCGGTGATCCCGATCCTGTTCTGCCTCGCCTGCGTCTATATGCTCTACTCGAGCATCAACTACGTGCGCTTCGCGGTCTCCTTCGGCGTGCCGGTGATCGCCGGCATCCTCATCATGGCGCTCGGCGTCCCGCTGTACTTCCTCGCCGCCCGGAAGTGACCCTCACCGAGCTTCGCTACATCGTCGCCGTGGCGCGCGAGCGCCATTTCGGCCGGGCGGCGGAAGCCTGCTTCGTGTCGCAGCCGACGCTCTCGGTGGCGGTGAAGAAGCTCGAGGAGGAGCTCGGCCTGCAGCTCTTCGAGCGCGGGCCGGGGGAGGTGACGATCACGCCCGCGGGGCAGAAGATCGTCGAGCAGGCGCAGCGCGTGCTCGAGGAGGCCGCGCGCGTGCGCGACATCGCCGCCGCCGGGCGCGACCCGCTCGCCGGGCCGCTGCGCCTGGGCGCGATCTACACCATCGGGCCGTACCTGCTGCCCAAGCTGATCCCGATCCTGCGCCGCGCCGCGCCGGCGATGCAGCTCCACATCCAGGAGAACTTCACGCACGTGCTGGCCGAGATGCTCAAGCGCGGCGAGGTCGACGTGATCCTGATCGCGCTGCCCTTCGGCGAGCCGGGCATCGAGACGCGCGCGGTCTACGACGAGCCCTTCATGGTGGCGGTGCCCAAGGGGCACGCCTGGGACGGGCGCAAGCGCGGCGTGAGCTCGGAGGAGCTCACCAAGGAGAGCCTGCTGCTGCTGGGCGAGGGCCACTGCTTCCGCGACCAGGTGCTCGACATCTGCCACGTGGTGCGCGCCAAGGAGCGCAGCCCGCTCGCGCGCACGGTGGAGGGCGGCTCGCTCGAGACCATCCGCCAGATGGTCGCGGGCGGCGTCGGCGTGACGGTGCTGCCCTCGACCTCCGTCGGCGGCAGCAGCTCCTCGGAGCTGATCCGCGTGCTGCCCTTCTCGCGCCCCGCGCCGACGCGCCGCGTCGCGCTCGCCTGGCGCAAGAGCTTTCCCCGGCCCGAGGCGATCGAGGCTTTGCGCAAGGCCATCCTCGCCTGCAACCTCTCCCAGGTGGAGAAGCTCGATTGAATCCCGCGCTCGTCCTCGCCTGCGGCTGCCTGATCCTGTGCCTGGGCTTCGGCGTGCGCGCGAGCTTCGGCCTGTTCCTGCAGCCGATGTCGCTCGACTTCGGCTGGGGCCGCGAGGTGTTCTCGTTCGCGATGGCGCTGCAGAACCTGCTCTGGGGCGCGCTCGGGCCCTTCGCCGGCGGCATCGCCGACCGCTGGGGCATGGGCCGCGTGGTCGCGGCCGGCGGGATCTTCTACGTGCTGGGCCTGCTCGCGATGGCGTTCTCCGAGACGCCGCTCGCGCTGCAGCTGGGCTCGGGGCTGCTGATCGGGCTGGCGCTCTCCGGCGCCACTTTCGGCACCGTGCTCGCGGTGATCGCCCGCGTCACGCCGCCGGAGAAGCGCAGCACGGCGCTGGGCATCGCCACCGCCGCGGGCTCCTTCGGCCAGTTCGCGCTGCTGCCGGCGGCGCAGTTCTTCATCTCCAGCCTCGACTGGCAGGGCGCGCTCGTCGCGCTCGCCGCCATCGCCGCCCTCATCGTGCCGCTCGCCTGGGCGATGCGCGGCAAGCCGGCGGCGGCGCCCGGTGCCGGCCAGTCATTGGCGGCCGCGCTGCGCGAGGCCTGGGGCGAGCGCGGCTTCCATCTCCTCTTCTGGGGCTACTTCGTGTGCGGCTTCCAGCTCCTCATGTTCACCGTGCACCTGCCCTCGTTCGTCACCGACGCGGGCCTCGCGCCGCGCCACGGCATGATGGCGCTCGCGATCATCGGCCTGTTCAACATCGCCGGCTGCTTCGCCTTCGGCTGGGCCGGCGGGCACTACAGCAAGAAGCGCCTGCTCGCGGCGATCTACCTCGTGCGCGGGGCGCTGATCCTGTTCCTGATGTCGGCGCCGCTCACGCCCGCGACCCTCTACTTGTTCGCCGCCGGCATGGGGCTGACCTGGCTCTCGACCGTGCCGCTCACCAACGGCCTGGTGGGGCAGATCTTCGGCCTGCGCTACATGGCGATGCTCACCGGCATCGTCTTCTTCGGCCACCAGATCGGCAGCTTCGTGGGCATCTGGCTCGCCGGCTGGCTCTACGACGCCACCGGCTCCTATAACATCGCCTTCATGATCGCCGTCGGCCTCGGGGTGTTCGCGGCACTGGTCAACTTGCCGGTGAACGAGACGCCCATCGCGGACAGAAGGGTTTTTTCCTCGTGAACAAGCACTTTCTGTGGACGGCGATCGGAGTAGCCCTCTTCGCCTTCGCCGCCGCCGCGGCGTTCTCGGCCTACCTGCAGCCGGGGATGCTGATCGAGTTCGCGAACCTGGTGCTCTGCACCTAGGCGCGCTGCGCGCCGACCAGGCGCAGCAGCGCTTCGGGGTCGACCGGCTTGGTGAGGTGGTGGTCGAATCCCGCCTGCTTCGAGGCGAGCTTGTCGGACTCCTGCCCCCACGCCGACACCGCGATCAGGAGCGGCCGCGGCGCGCGCTCGTGGCGGCGCAGCTCGCGCACCAGGTCGTAGCCGCTCATCTTCGGCATCTGGATGTCGAGCAGGACGACTTCCGGCTTGAAGGTGTCGGCGATCTGGATGGCGTCGCGGCCGCCGTAGGCGGTATGGACGTCGTGGCCCTCGCCACGCAGGAGCAGCGTGAGGGTGTCGGCGGCGTCGACGTTGTCGTCGACGACCAGGATCTTCTTCTTCACCCGGCGGATCATAAAATGGATTGCAAGGGATGGGGCATCTCGCCGCTCATAGTCCGGGCGGACCAGCGGCGAAAACCGTGGTCTGTCCCTGATTTCGGGGATGATTTGCGATGGCCGTGAAAGAGGGGTTGCCGTATCCGCGGGGCGCGACGTGGGACGGCAAGGGCGTCAATTTCGCGCTGTTCTCCGCGAACGCGACCAGGGTCGAAGTCTGTCTGTTTGATGGTGAATTGAAAGAAAAAGAGCGGATCGAACTGCCGGAATACCGCGACGAGACCTGGCACGGCTACGTGCCGGAGATCGGCCCGGGCACCTACTACGGCTACCGCGTGCACGGCCCGTACGCGCCCGAGGAAGGCCATCGCTTCAACCCGAACAAGCTGCTCCTCGACCCGTACGCGCGCTCGCACATCGGCAGCCTGACCTGGGACCCGGCGGTGTTCGGCTACACGCTGGACGCCGGGAACGCCGACCTCTCGTTCGACGAGCGCGACAGCGCGCCGTTCGTGCCGAAATGCGTGGTCGTGGACCCCGGCTTCGACTGGCAGCGCGAGAAGCTGCGCCATCCCGTGCCCTGGGACCGCACCATCGTGTACGAGACGCACGTGCGCGGCTACACGAAGCTGCATCCGAAGGTGCCCGAGCGCGAGCGCGGCACCTTCAGCGGCCTCGCGCACAAGGACGTGATCGCCTATATCAAGGCGCTCGGCGTCACCACGGTGGAGCTGCTGCCGGTTCATGCCTTCATCGATGATGATTTTCTGCTGAGGAAGAAACTCAAGAACTACTGGGGCTACAACTCGATCGGCTTCTTCGCGCCCGACCCGCGCTACGCCGCCGACCCGGCGAAGTCGCTGCAGGAATTCAAGGAGATGGTGGCGCGCTTTCACGACGCGGGGCTGGAAGTGATCATCGACGTGGTCTACAACCACACCGCCGAGGGCAGCGAGCGCGGGCCGACGCTTTCCTTCCGCGGCATCGACAACAGCTCGTACTACCGCCTGGTGCCGGAGCAGAAGCGCCACTACATCAACGACACCGGCACCGGCAACACGCTCAACCTCTCGCACCCGGTGGTGATCCAGATGGTCACCGACAGCCTGCGCTACTGGGTCGAGGACATGCACGTCGACGGCTTCCGCTTCGACCTGGGCACCATCCTCGCGCGCGAGCCCGGGGGCTTCGACACCTACAACGGCTTCATGAAGGCCTGCCTGCAGGACCCGGTGCTCACGAAAGTGAAGCTGATCGCCGAGCCCTGGGACTGCGGCCCGGGCGGCTACCAGCTTGGCCGCTTCCCGCCCGGCTGGGCGGAGTGGAACGACCAGTTCCGCGACACGGTGCGCGACTTCTGGCGCGCGCAGGCCTCGGCCGCGACGCTCGCGCCGCGTCTGTGCGCCTCGCCCGACGTCTTCGCACACCGCGGCCGCCAGCCCTGGGCGAGCGTCAACTTCATCACCGCGCACGACGGCTTCACGCTGAACGACCTGGTGAGCTACAACGACAAGCACAACGGGGCGAACGGCGAGGACAACAGGGACGGGCACTCGCACAACCGCTCGTGGAACCACGGCGCCGAGGGCCCGACCGAGGACGAGGCGATTCGCGGGCTGCGCAAGCGCCAGATGAAGAACATGCTCGGCACGCTGCTCCTTTCGCAGGGCACGCCGATGCTGCTCGCGGGCGACGAGTTCGGGCGCACGCAGCAGGGCAACAACAACGCCTACTGCCAGGACAACGAGATCTCGTGGCTCGACTGGAACCACGGCGACCGCGAGGAGCGCATGATCGCCTTCGTGCAGGAGCTGATCGGGCTGCGCCGCACGTACCCGATCCTGCGCCACCGGCGCTTCCTCTCGGGCGTGTTCAACGAGGCGCTCGGCGTGAAGGACGTCACCTGGATCAACGCCACCGGCGCCGAGATGGGGAACGGCGACTGGGAGAACGGCGCCACGCAGTGCTTCGGCATGCTGCTCGACGGCCGCGCGCAGCCCACCGGCATCCGCCAGCGCGGCGCCGAGACCACGGTGCTGCTCGTCTTCAACGCCTGGCAGGACGTGGTGAACTTCACGCTGCCGGAAGCGCCGGGCGGGCAGGGGTGGCTGCTGGTCGCCGACACCAACATGGCCGACCTTCCCGAGGACAAGAGCTTCGCCTTCGGGCACGTCTACGCGGTGACGGCGCGCTCGCTGCTGGTGCTCGTGCTGAATCATTAAGACTCCGCCGCTCATCGCGCTGGTCGTCGTCGCCGGGGTGCTGCACCTCGCGCGCGACGTGCTGATCCCGCTCGCGCTCGCGATCCTGCTCGCCTTCCTGCTCGCGCCCGCGGTGCGCCGCCTCGAGCACTGGCACCTCGGGCGCGCCGCCTCGACGCTCATCGTGGTGGCGGTGGGCTTCGCGCTGATCGGCGCCGTGGGCGCGATCGCCGCCACGCAGGCCGTGTCCGTCGCGGCAAAGCTGCCCGAGTACCGCGAGAACGTGCGCGCCAAGATCCGCTCGCTGCGCGCCACGCCCGACAGCAAGCTCACCCGGGCGGCCGAGGCGATCCGGGAGCTCGAGAGCGAGGCCTCGCCCGAGGCGGCGCCGCTCGCGGTCACCGAGACCCCGCCCACGCCGCTCGCGGCCATCGGCGAGTGGGCCGAGCCGGTGGTGAAGCCCGTGGGCACGGCGCTCGCCGTGCTCGTCTTCACCATCCTGATGCTCCTGCACCGCGAGAACATGCGCGAGCGCCTGATCAGCGTCATCGGCGCCGGGCGCATCAACATCACCACGCAGGCGATGGGCGAGGCGGCCGCGCGCGTCAGCCGGTTCCTGTTCATGCAGCTCGTCATCAACGCCTGCTTCGGCATCCCCTTCGGCATCGCGCTGCACCTCATCGGCATCCCGAACGCGATGCTGTGGGGCCTGCTCGCGACGCTGCTGCGCTTCATTCCCTATGCCGGGGTGTGGATCGCGATCGCGATGCCGGCGCTGCTCGCCATCGCCATCGACGACGGCTGGACCATGCTCGCCTGGACGCTGGGCGTGTTCGGCGTGCTGGAGGCGATCGCCATCTACATCGCCGAGCCGATCCTCTACGGCCGCAGCGCCGGGCTCTCGGCGATGGCGGTGATCCTCGCGGCGATCTTCTGGACCTGGCTGTGGGGCCCGGTGGGGCTGCTCCTCGCGATGCCCCTCACCGTGGTGGCGACCGTGGTCGGCCGCCACGTGCCGCAGCTGGGCTACCTGAACACGCTGCTCGGCGTCGAGCCGGTGCTCGCGCCCGAGGCGCGCTTCTACCAGCGCCTGGTCGCGCTCGACCAGGAGGAGGCGACCGAGCTCGCCGAGAAGTACGCCGAGGAGAAGGGCGCCGCCGCGCTCTTCGGCGAGGTCGTCATCCCCGCGCTCGCCCTCGCCGAGCGCGACCGGCACCAGGACCAGCTCGATCCCAGGCGCGAGCGGTTCCTGTTCGACACCGTCGGCGGGATCGTCGAGGACCTCTCGGAAGCCGTTGCTTCCGGGAATCGAGCGGCTTGCATCGTCGCCGCCCACGACGAGGCCGACCAGCTCGCCGGCCAGATCCTCGCGCGCCTGAGCGGCGCGAGATTCGTGGACACCGCCGAGGATTGCAGCCTGGTCTGCATCTCGGCCGTCCCGCCGCACGCCGCCACGCACGCCGCCTCCCTCGCGCGGCGCCTGCGCAAGCGCATGCCCGAGGCGAAGATCGTCGTCGCGCTGTGGAGCAGCGAAGGCAACGAGCGCGCCGTCGCCCGCCTGCGGCAGGTCGGCGTCGACGAGGTCGTCACGCGCCTCCCGGAAGCGATCCAGGTCCTGCAGCGGGCCTAGCCCGTGAAATGGGTACGATCGTACCCATTTTGACCTTCCGCGCCCCTGTTTCCAGGGCCGACGAAATCGGGGTCAGACCCCGAAAGGCCGCTAGTCGACCTTAGCGCCGGTCAGGCGGACGATCTCGCCCCATTTCTGCGACTCGGACTTGATGAAGGTCGCGAACTGCTCGGGCGTGCCGCCGACCACCTGGAAGCCCGAGGAGCCCAGGCGCTTGCGCAGGTCGGGATCGGCCATGCCCTTCTGGGTTTCGGCGGCGAGCTTGGCGAGCACGTCCTTCGGCAGCCCGGCGGGCGCGAGCAGGCCGATCCACACCGTGGCGTCGAAGCGCGGGAAGCCCTGCTCGGCGACGGTGGGCACGTCGGGCGCGAGCGGGCTGCGCTCCTCGCTCGTCACGGCGAGGCCCTTCAGCTTGCCGGCCTTCACGTTGCCCAGCACCGCCGGGATGATGGCGAAGGTGGCGTGGATGGTCCCCGGGAGAAGGTCCTGCACCACCGGCGGGAAGCCGCGGTAGGGGACGTGCACCATGTCGAGCTTCGCCTGCGACTTGAGCAGCTCCATCGTCAGGTGCGAGCCGCTGCCCGCGCCGACCGAGCCGTAGGAGAGCTTGCCGGGGTTCTTGCGCACGTGCTCGACGAACTCCTTCAGGTTCGCCGCCGGCACCGAGGGGTGCACGGCGAGCATCTGCGCGCCGACGGCGAGCAGCGAGATCGGCTGCAGGTCCTTGTCCGGGTCGTAGGGCAGGCTCTTGTAGAGCGTCTTGTTCACGGCGACCGGTCCGTTGATGCCGATCACCAGCGTATAGCCGTCGGGCGCGGACTTCGCCGCTTCCGCGGTGCCGATGTTGCCGCCGGCGCCGGTCTTGTTCTCGATCACTACCGGCTGGCTCCAGGCTTCGTTCAGCTTCTGCCCGAGCGCGCGGCCGACGATGTCGGGCGTCGAGCCGGCGGGAAAGGGCACGATCAGCTTGATCGGCTTGGCGGGGTAGCTTTGCGCGGCGGCGCCCGCGGCGAGCAGCGCGGCGGCGGCGGCGCACAGGAATCTCAGCATGGAATCTCCGTAAGAGGCAAAGCAGGCATCTTACGAAAAAACCGGCGCTAGGGCTGGGTGAGCTTGATCTCGATCCTGCGGTTGCGCGCGTAGGCGGCTTCGCCCTCGCCGGCGTCGAGCGGCTGGTGCTCGCCGAAGCCGGCGGCCGAGAGGTGCCGTTCCGGGATGCCGCGCGCGGCGAGGAAGCGCACCACCGACAGCGCCCGCGCGGTGGAGAGCTCCCAGTTGGACGGGAAGCGCGCGGTGTGGATCGGCCGGCGGTCGGTGTGGCCGTCGATGCGCAGCACCCAGCCGATGTCCGGCGGGATCTTGCCGGTCACCGCCTTCAGTGTCTCGGCCAGCTGCGCGAGGCTCTTCTCGCCCTCCGGGCGCAGGGACGCCTCGCCGCTCGGGAAGAGCAGCTCCGACTGGAACACGAACCGGTCGCCCACGACGCGGATGCTCGGATGCCCGCCGAGCAGCGCGCGCATCCGCCCGAAGAACTCCGAGCGGTAGCGCTGCAGCTCCTCGGCCTTCTTCGCCAGCGCGACGTTGAGCCGCTCGCCCAGGCGCTCGATCTCGCGCTGCTGCTCGCCCGCCTGTGCTTCCGAGGCCTCGAGCGCCGCGTTGAGGCGGGTGAGCTGCTCGCGCAGCGCCGAGACCTGCTGGCTGAGCAGGCCGACCTCGCCGGTGGCCTGCGCCGCCTCGCCGCTGCGCTCTTCGAGCTGGGCGAGGGTGGCCGCGAGGCGCTCGCGCAGCGCGGCGCTGCCGGCGCGCTCGAGCGCGAGCGTGTCGGCGAGCGCGCTCACCTGCCGGCCGAGCTCGTCGAGGGCGCGGTCGCGGCCGGTGAGCTTCGCCGAGAGCAGGTACTGCCCGAGCACGAACACGAGCAGCATGAAGATGAATACGAGCAGCACCGAGGCGAGCGCGTCGACGAACGCCGGCCAGACGTTGATGCCGGCGCGGCCGCGGCGGGCGAGGGCGAGCATCGCGCTACGGCCCCACGCGCGCGCGCGCGGGCTGGCCGAGGCTATGCACGAGCGTGCGCATTTCCTGGCGCAGCGCCTCGGGGACTTCCTCGCGGGCGATCGACACCTCGCCGAGCAGCCTGCCCATCGCGAGGTCGACGTTGCGCAGGTGCGTGCGCATCTCCCGGCGGCTCGCCTGGTCGCCGTGCAGCTCGTCGGAGAGCTCGCCCAGCCGCTCGGCGAGGAGCGCGAGCGTCTGCTGCGTCGCGCGGCGCTCCTCCTCGCTCTTGGCCATCAGGCGCTGGATCTGCGCGAGGTTCTCGGCGGTGTTCTCGAGCAGCGCCTGCAGGTAGGAGGGCAGCGACTCCTCGCCCTCGGCGGCGTGCAGGCGGCTCGGCAGCTGCGCGCGCTCGGCGAGGAACTCCTCGAGCCCGCCGAAGAAGCGGTTCTGCGCGTGCCCGGCCTGCAGGTCGAGGATGCCGAGCACGAGCGCCCCCGCGAGGCCGAAGAGCGAGCTGGAGAACGCGGTGCCCATGCCCGAGAGCGGGCGCTGCAGCCCGGCCTGCAGGTCGGCGAAGCCGAGCGCGGCCTCGCCGGTGAGCCCGCCGATCACGCGGCTCACCCCGCCCACCGTGTCGAGCAGGCCCCAGAAGGTGCCCAGCAGCCCGAGGAAGATGAGCAGCCCGACGAGGTAGCGCGAGACGTCGCGCGACTCGTCCAGGCGCATGCGCACGCCGTCGAGCAGCGAGCGCATGGCGAGCGTGGACATGGTGAAGCCCTCGCGCTCGCGTCCTGCGACCACGCGCGCGAGCGCCGCGACCAGGCGCGGCGGCTCCCGGGTGGCGAAGCCGCGCTGCGTCTGGTCGATCCAGTGCGCCGGGGGCCCGAGGCCGACCACCTGCGCGATGTTGATGCCGATGCCCACCGCGAGGACGGCGAGGATGAGGCCGTTGAACACCATGTTCGCCTGGAAGGCGGCGGCGAGCGGCGCATACAGGAGCCCGGCGGCGGCGGCGAGCACGATGACGAACAGCGTCATCCAGGCCAGCATGCGTTTCGGATCGCTCATGGTTCTCTCCCTCGTCGGGGCTTGTCGGGAAGCGGTGCAGCTTCGACCGCCCTCCATCGTCGGTCGTTCACCCGTTCTTTTTCGTGTCATGAAGCCGCAAAAACGTGGGCAGAATGGCGCATGCGCATCCGGGCGTTCCAGCTCGCGGACGAGGCGGCCGTGGTGGCGCTCTGGGAGCGCTGCGGGCTGACGCGGACCTGGAACGACCCGCGCAAAGACATCGCGCGCAAGCTCGCCGTCCAGCCCGAGCTCTTCCTCGTCGCGGAGGCCGACGGCGCGGTGGTGGCCACGGTCATGGCCGGCTACGAGGGCCATCGCGGCTGGGTCAACTATCTCGCGGTGGCGCCGGAGCACCGCGGGCAGGGCCTGGGCCGCGCGCTGATGCAGCGCGTCGAGGAGAGCCTGAAAGGCCGCGGCTGCCCCAAGCTCAACGTGCAGGTGCGTGCCGCGAACGTCGAGGCGATGTCGTTCTATCGCCACCTCGGCTATGCGCACGACGAAGCCGTCGCGCTCGGCAAGCGGCTGATCCCCGACGCGTGAGGTCCGCCTTCCTTCTGCTCCTGCTCATTGCCGCGCCCGCGTTCGCCGGCAAGAAGGAATGCGCCGAGCATGGCGAGAAGCTCTACGTCGAGCAGCCGGCGATGGTGGACATCCAGCAGGCCTTCAAGCATTGCCGGCCGCTCGCGGAGGCGGGCGACGGCGAGGCGCAGTACTACTTCGCCAGCGTGCACATGTTCCGCACCATCAGCCAGCCGCCCGCCAACCCGCTGGTCGAGAAGTGGATGAAGCTCTCGGCCGGGAACGGCTACGGCAAGGCGCAGTTCTACATGGCCACGGTCTACCGCTACGGCAACGCCCTGACCCCGCCCGACATCCCGAAGATGATGGAGATGTACGAGAAGGCCGCGGCGCAGGGCGTGCCGCCCGCCATGCAGGCGCTGGCCGAGCTCTACCGCGGGAAGGACCCGGGGAAGGCGCAATACTGGAAAGAGCAGCTGGAGAAGCAGCGATGCTGCAGATAGTGCGGCTCGGAGCGCCGCGCGCGAAGGGCGAAGGCCTGCGCATCGGCGCGGCGAGAAGGCCGCCGCGCGGCGTGAAGAAGAAGGACTACGCGCGGCTCGACTACTACGACGCGTGGCTGCCCGAGCTCGCGCCGAGCCAGAAGATCGTCTCCTGGGCGCTCGCGAAGCCGTGGACGGACGAACGCTGGCAGCGCTTCAAAAAATCGTATCTGAAAGAGATGAAGGCGCCTGACGCGCAACGGCTGATCGAGCTGCTCGCGCGCCTTTCGCACCACGCGGATTTCTCGCTCGGCTGCTACTGCGAGGACGAAAGCCGCTGCCACCGCTCGATCCTGCGTCAGTTGTTGAAGGAAAAGGGCGGGAAAATTTCCTCATGAGGTCCCACGAGTCTCTCGCGCCCTCCGAGTGGGTGATCCGCTGGGCGCCGCTGGTGCAGCGCGGGCCGGTGCTGGATGTCGCGAGCGGCAGCGGGCGGCATGCGCGCGTCTTCGCCGGGCGCGGCCTCGAGGTGGTGGCGGTCGACCGCGATCCGCAGCCGGTCGAAGGCGTGCGGGTGGTGAAGGCGGACCTCGAGGACGGCAGCCCCTGGCCTTTCGCCGGCCAGCGCTTCGCGGCCATCGTGGTTGCGAACTATCTTTTCAGGGCGCTGCTTCCCGTGATCGCCGATGCGCTGGAGGAGGGGGGAATCCTGATCTATGAAACGTTCATGGCGGGGAACGAGAAGTTCGGCAAGCCCTCCAATCCGGCGTTCCTGCTGCGTCCCCGGGAGCTGCTGCAGGCTTTCTCCGGCCTGACGGTGCTCGGCTTCGAGCAGGGCATCGTCGAGCGGCCCAAGCCGGCCATGATCCAGCGGCTCTGCGCGCGACGCGGCGAGTTTGATGGAGTTAGAATCCCCCCATGATTACAGGAAGCCTGGTCGCCATCGTCACGCCCATGAAGTCGGACGGCAGCCTCGACCTCGCGGGGTTCCGCAAGCTGATCGACTGGCACGTCGAGGAAGGCACCGACGGCATCGTGGTGGTGGGCACCACCGGCGAGTCGCCCACGGTCGACGTCGACGAGCACAAGGAGCTGATCCGCCTCGCCGTGCAGCACTCGCGCGGGCGCATCCCGGTCATCGCCGGCACCGGCGGCAACTCCACCGCGGAAGCGGTGGAGCTCACCGCCTCGGCGAAGCAGGCCGGCGCCACCGCCTGCCTGTCGGTCGTTCCCTACTACAACAAGCCGACACAGGAAGGCCTGTACCTGCACTTCCGCAAGATCGCCGAGACGGTCGACCTGCCGATGATCGTCTACAACGTGCCCGGGCGCACGGTCGCCGACCTGCACAACGACACCGTGCTGCGCCTCGCGCAGGTGCCGGGCATCATCGGCATCAAGGACGCCACCGCCAACATCGAGCGCGGCACCGATCTCATCCGGCGCCTGCCGCGCAACTTCGCCATCTACAGCGGCGACGACGCCACCTCGCTCGCGCTCATCCTGCTCGGCGGCCACGGCTGCATCTCCGTCACCGCCAACGTCGCGCCCAAGCTCATGCACCAGATGTGCGCCGCGGCGCTGGTGGGCGACGTGAAGCGCGCGCGCGAGCTGAACCTGAAGCTGCTGCCGCTGCACCAGCGCCTGTTCGTCGAGGCGAACCCGATCCCGGTCAAGTGGGCGCTCGCCGAGATGGGCATGATCGAGCACGGGCTGCGGCTGCCGCT
>CBDDRQ010000244.1:0-6671 GCA_965233125.1 uncultured bacterium | reverse complement strand
GTACTACGTGACGCCGGAGGGCAGGCAGGTCCTCGACGGCCTGGCGACGCTCTGGTGCGTGAACGCCGGGCACTGCCGGCCGCGCATCGTCGAGGCGATCCGCGCGCAGGCGGGCGAGCTCGACTTCGCCTCGTCCTTCTCGCTGGGGCACCCGCTGCCCTTCCGCCTCGCCGAGCGCATCGCCGCGCTCGCGCCCAAGGGCATGAGCCAGGTGTTCTTCACCAATTCGGGCTCCGAGGCGGTCGATACCGCGCTCAAGATGGCGGTCGCCTACCACCGCCTGCGCGGCGAAGGCACGCGCACGCGCTTCATCGGGCGCGAGCGCTCCTACCACGGCGTCAACATCGGCGGCATGTCGGTGGGCGGCGTGCCGACCAACCGCAAGGCCTACGCCGGCGCATTGCTCACCAACGTGGACCATCTGCGGCACACCCAGATGGATGAAAGCAGGTTTGAAAAAGGACAACCCCGTCTTGGCGCCGAGCTCGCCGACGAGCTCGAGAGCCGCGTCATCCCGCTGCACGACGCGTCGAACATCGCCGCGCTCATCGTCGACCCGGTGCAGGCCTCGGGCGGGGTGCTGATCCCGCCGCGCGACTACCTGCAGCGGCTGCGCGAGATCTGCACCCGCCACGGCATCCTGCTCATCTTCGACGAGGTCATCACCGGCTGGGGGCGCCTGGGCGCGCCTTTCGCCGCGCAGCATTTCGGCATCCAGCCCGACCTCATGACCTTCGCGAAAGGCATCACCTCCGGCGCCGTGCCCCTGGGCGGCGTCATCGCGAGCGACGCCGTGCATCGCGCCTTCATGGACGCGAAGGGCGGCGGCATCGAGTTCTTCCACGGCTACACCTACTCCGGGCACCCGCTCGCCTGCGCCGCGGGGCTGGCCACGCTGGACACCTACGAGGAAGAAAGGCTGTTCGAGAAATCGAAGGACCAGTCCGGGTACTTCGAGCAGGGCGTGCATTCGCTCAAGGGCCTGCCCAACGTGATCGACTGCAGGAACCTCGGCCTCATCGGCGCGGTGGAGATGGCGCCGCGGCCGGGCGCGCCCGGGGAGCGCGGCTACGAGGCCTTCGAGAAGTGCTGGGACAAGGGCGTCTACGTGCGCCCGATCGGCGATTCGCTCGCCTTCTGCCCGCCGCTCATCGCCGAGAAAAAGCACCTCGACCAGATGTTCGGGACTGTCGCGGAAGTGCTGAAGACCGTAACCTAAATGGGGACGGACCCCATTTAAAGCCAGCCGGCCTTGCGGAAGCGGATGAAGAGGTAGGTGTCGATGGCGGCCATGAGGCCGACCACGGTGGGGTAGCCGAAGGCCCAGCCGAGCTCGGGCATGTGCTCGAAGTTCATGCCGTAGATGCCGGCGATCATGGTGGGCACCGCCACCAGCGCGGCGTAGGCGGCGAGGCGCTTGGTGACCTCGCTCTCGCCGATGGTGATGAGGGCGAGGTTCACCTGGATCGCGGTGGTCACGGTGTCGCGCGCCGAGTCGATCGACTGGTTGATCCGCACCAGGTGGTCATAGACGTCGCGGAAATACTCGCCCAGCCCCGAGCAGACCGCGGGCACGCGCCCGCCGAAGAGCCGCCCGGTCGATTCGAGCAGCGGCCCGGTGACGTGCTTGAGCTGGGTGAGCTGCTGCTTCACGTAGTAGAGCGACTCGATGCTCGCGCGCGGCGAGGCGCCGGCGAAGAGCTGCTCCTCGAGGGACTCGAGCTTCTCCACCACCGCATCGAGCACCGGCGCGTAGCGGTCGACCACGGCGTCCATCAGCGCGTAGAGCACGTAGCCCGAGCCGTGCTTGAGGAGCTCGGGCTCGCGCTCGGCGCGCGAGCGCACGTCGGCGAAGCCGCGCTCGGCGCCCTGGCGCACCGAGAGCACGTAGTTGCGGCCGGCGAACACGTCGAGCTCGCCGACCTTGAGCTCCTCGCCCGTCACCTCGATGGTCTTCAGCACTACGAACAGCGAGTCGCCGTAGTCCTCGATCTTGGGGCGCTGGTGGCCGTGGCGCGCGTCCTCCACCGCGAGCGGGTGCAGGCCGAACTCCTCGCGCATCTCCTCTAGCTCGGCCACGGAGGCGTCGCGCAGCGCCACCCACACGAAGCAGCCCGGCCGCGCGAGGTAGTCGCTGATCTGGTCGCGCTCGATATCGGCGAGCTTGCGGCCTTCCTCATATGCGACGCAGTTGACTAGCATGGGGTCAGAGCAATTTTTCTCGCGGGGATGGTACTCCGATACAATCCGTTGCTGAAGAATTGCTCTGACCCCTTTATGCCGCAGATCAGCAAACGCGCCGCCACCCTTGGCACCGAGAATGCCTTCGTCGTCCTCGCGGAAGTGAACGCGCTCGCCCGCCAGGGCAAGGACATCATCAGCTTCTGCATCGGCCAGCCCGACTTCCCGGCGCCCGACAATGTGCAGGAAGCGGCGATCCGCGCCATCAAGGGCGGCAAGCACGGCTACACGCCCTCGGCCGGCATCGACGAGCTGCGCGAAGCGGCGGCGAAGTACCTCGCGGGCATGCGCGGCGGCCTGCCGATCCGTCCGCAGGACGTGGTGGTGGGCGCGGGCGCGAAGCCCTTCATCGCCTACGCCATCCTCTCGACCACCGATTACGGCGCGGGCGACGAGGTGATCTACCCCAACCCGGGCTTCCCCATCTATGAGTCGCAGATCCTCGCGAACGGCGCGAAGCCGGTGCCGATCCACCTGCACGAGGACCGCGCCTTCGCATTCAACGTCGAAGATCTGGAACGATTGGTAAGTAAGAGAACAAAACTGCTGATCCTCAACTACCCGCACAACCCCACCGGGGGCTGCCTCACGCGCAAAGACCTGGAAGCCGTGGCCCGCGTGCTCGAGAAGCATCCCCAGGTCTGGGTGTATGCCGACGAGATCTATTCGCGCCTGGTGTTCAACGGCGAGTTCTTCTCCATCGCGCAGCTGCCCGGGATGTACGAGCGCACCATCATCTCCGACGGCGCCTCCAAGACCTGGGCCATGACCGGCTGGCGCATCGGCTTCACTTCCAACCCCGCGCTCGCGCCGGTGTTCACGCGCTGGATCACCAATACCGAGTCCTGCGCCTCGCAGATCAGCCAGTGGGCGGCGGTAGAGGCGATCAACGGCCCGCAACAGGCGGCCGCGGCCATGAAGGAGAGCTTTTTAACCAGGCGAAATTTGATCGTGAAGCTCTTGAACGACGTTCCCGGCGTGAAGTGCCAGGTGCCCGGCGGCGCCTTCTACGTCTGGCCGAACGTCTCCGAGGCCTGCCGCATGATCGGCGCCGCGGACTCGGAGGAGTTCAGGAAGCGCCTGCTGAACGAGGCCGGCGTGGCGGTGCTCGCCGACATCCACTTCGGCGCCCGCGTGCCCGGCGAGGGCCAGCACGTGCGCTTCTCCTACGCCGCCTCGAAGCAGCAGATCGAGGCGGGCGTGCAGCGCATGGCGGAGTTCATCCGCGGGAACACCAAGAAGGCGGCATGACCATCTGGAAACCCTCGGTGACCGTGGCGGCGGTCATCGAGCGGCAAGGGAAATTTCTCCTCGTCGAGGAGCACATCGACGGCAGGCTGGTGCTCAACCAGCCCGCCGGCCACCTGGACCCGGGCGAGTCGCTCGCCGCAGCCTGCGCGCGCGAGGTGATGGAGGAGACGGCGCACCCTTTCGAGCCGACGGCGCTGGTCGGCGTCTACCGATGGCATTTCCCGGAAAAGGACGTCACCTTCCTGCGCTTCTGCTTCAAAGGAAACGTCGGCGGCGCCGAGGATCGCCCGCTCGACAAGGAGATCGTGCGGCTGCACTGGCTCACCGCCGCGGAAGTGAAGGCCAGGCAGTCGCAGCACCGCTCGCCTCTCGTGCAGCGCTGCGTCGAGGACTTCCTCGCCGGCAGGAGCTTTCCGCTCGAGCTCTTTCCCGGGGACTTCGCATGAAGGTCGTGGTCGGCATGTCCGGCGGGGTCGACTCCTCGGTGGCGGCGCTGCTGCTCAAGCGCGAGGGCCACGAGGTGCTCGGGCTGTTCATGAAGAACTGGGGCGAGGACGACGAGTACTGCAGGGCCCGCCAGGACTTCGTCGACGCGGCTTCCGCCGCCGACGTGATGGGCATCGACCTCGAGGCGGTCGACTTCTCCGCCGAGTACAAGGACCGCGTGTTCGCCGACTTCCTGCGCGAGTACGCCGCCGGGCGCACGCCCAACCCGGACGTGCTGTGCAACGCCGAGATCAAGTTCCGCGCCTTCCTCGACCACGCGATGCGCCTGGGCGCGGAACGCATCGCCACCGGGCACTACGCAAGAACGGAATCTTCAGAAGATGTTTTTCGTCTCCTGAGGGCGAGGGACCCGTCGAAGGACCAGAGCTATTTCCTGCACCGGCTGACGCAGGAACAGCTCTCGCGCGTAATGTTCCCGGTGGGCGGCCTGAAGAAAACGGAGGTGCGGCGCATCGCGCTCGAGGCGGGGCTGCCCAACCACGCGAAGAAGGACTCGACCGGCATCTGCTTCATCGGCGAGCGGCCGTTCCGGGCGTTTCTGAACAGGTACCTGCCGAAGGCGCCGGGACCGATCAAAACCCCCGACGGAGAAACCGTAGGACGGCATATCGGACTCGCCTTCTACACCATCGGCCAGCGCAAAGGTATCGGCATCGGCGGCCGCGCGGAGGCGAGCGGGGAAGCCTGGTACGTCGCCGCGAAGCGGCTCGAAACGAACGAGCTGGTGGTGGTGCAGGGGCACGACCATCCCCTGCTCATGAAGCGCTCGCTCGAGGCGGCGGACGCGAGCTGGATTTCCGGCTCGGCCCCTGCCGCGCCCTCATCGCACACCGCGAAGACGCGCTACCGGCAGGCCGATGCCGCCTGCACGCTCGCCGGGGTTTCCGATTCCCACCTTTTCGTGGAGTTCGGAGAGGCGCAGTGGGCGGTGACGCCGGGGCAGTCGGTGGTGCTCTACGACGGCGAAACCTGCCTCGGCGGCGGGATCATCAGCGCCTAGTGCACCAGGACCAGCTTGTCCCCTTCGGAGGTGGGCTGCAGGTCGAGCGTGCTGCCGTCGAGCAGTTGCGAGACGTGCTGGTCCAACACCAGAACCTTGCGGCCCTCATGGTCGAACGTGGCGTCGCCGGGGCGGGCCACGTCGAGGCGCGAGGTGAGGGTGTCCCCTTCGATCTCGATGCGGATGGCGGTCGCTTCCGGCGTGCTGGAGCGCTCGAGCACGGTGAAAAGATGCTTCGCTGCAGCGGCGGTCATTGCCAGCATGGGAGCCTCCAAGACTTGAGCTTGAAAGCAGGGTGACAGCGGCGCCGCGAGCTTGGTTCCCCGCTCAGGTGGCCGCGTGAGGGACGGTTTCGGCGAAGGCCGGGCGCTCCATCATCTTCTTGTAGTGCTGCGCGAGGCCGGGGTACCCGGCATGCCAGTCGATGCCGCCGGGCTTGCGGAAGGCGAGCCAGCCCAGGCAGCAGCCGAGGGCGATGTCGGCGAGCGAGTAGCGGCCGTTGTGGCACCAGCCGCGGCCGTTCAGCTCCGATTGCATCTGCTCCATGCCGCGGCGCATGCGCGCGAGCTGCTTCGCCGACCAGGCGGGGCTCTGCTCGTTCTTCTCGCGCAGCGACTCGTAGCGCACCAGCAGCCCCGCGTCGAGCACGCCGTCGGCGAGCGCCTCCCAGCGGCGCACCGCGACGCGTTCGCGCATCCCGTCGGGGATGAGGCGGCTGATGGGCGAGACGCTGTCGAGGAATTCCACGATCACGCGCGAGTCGTAGAGCGCCGTGCCGTCGTCGAGGACGAGCGTCGGGATCTTGCCCAGCGGGTTGTGGCTGTTGACCGGGTTGTCGACCGGCTGCACGTCGACGGTTTCCATGTCGCACTCGATGCGCTTCTCGGCGAGAACGATGCGCACCTTGCGCGTGTAGGGACTGGCGGGAGAGGCGAGCAGCTTCATGGAGGGCGCGGATTATACCTGTCCGATGCAGTCCTTAACGCGCCGCCTGAGCTCCGGGATGACACGGCTTGCGAACCAGGGATTGCTTTTCACCCAGGCACGGTTGCGCCAGCTCGGGTGCGGGAGGGGAAAGAACGCCGGGAGGTAGTCGCGAAAGGACCGTACGGTCTCTCCCAGGGTCCCCTTCCGGGATTCCCTCAGGTAGAAGCCCTGCGCATACATCCCCACCAGCAGGGTCAGGCGCACCTCGGGCAGGGCGGCGCGGAACCGCGGCTGCCAGCGCGGCGCGCACTCCGGGCGCGGCGGCAGGTCGGCGCCGTCGACCGTGCCGGGATAGCACAGGCCCGCGGGCACGATGGCGATGCGCGAGGCGTCGTAGAAGGCGTCGCGCCCGAGCGCGAGCCACTCGCGCAGCACCTCGCCCGAGGGATCGTTCCAGGGCACGCCCGTCTCGTGCACGCGGCGCCCCGGCGCCTGCCCGACGATGAGCAGCCGCGCGCTCCTCTTCGCGCGGAACACCGGACGGGGCGCGACGGGCAGGTCGGCCGCGCAGCACCGGCAGGCGCTCGCCTCGGCACACACCTTCGCGAGACTCGGGGAGAGCGAAATTCTCACCCCCGTATAATAGAGCCCCATGCCCTCGCCGCTCGCCGCGCTGTCGCCCCTCGACGGCCGGTACGCAAGGACCGCCGATCCGCTGCGCGGCTACTTCAGCGAGCAGGCGCTC
>CBDDRQ010000243.1:0-6302 GCA_965233125.1 uncultured bacterium | reverse complement strand
GGGCACGAGCAGCACGTGCTGCGAGAGCAGCTGCTCGCGTGGCTTCTCGTCCGGCCCGGAGGACTGGAAGCTGAGGTAGTAGTTCTCGCCCTCGAGGCGGCCGACCTTGATCGCGTAGGCGCGCCCGGCGAGCGTGGTGGCGTTGATGAGCGTGGGCTTGTCCAGGCCGGTGCCGGCGGCGTCCTTGGGCGCGACGTCGGCGAGCTCGAGCAGGCTCAGCGAATACGAGGCGGCGTTGGCGCGACCGGTGTCGACCTTCTCGCCGGGCTGGGCGCCCTCCATCCGCCAGTCGGCGTTGTCGCCCGAGCGCTCGATGCGGTAGCCGCCGCCGTCGGGATAACGCACTTCCAGCGACTTCACCTTCTCCACCTGGAAGGAGCTGCGGTCGATCCACCCGGCGGTGCGCGTGCTCGCCTGGGCGAGCGGGTCGGAGACCAGGTAGACCTGCTTGGGCTCGGCGGGCAGGCCGACGAAGCGCCCGTCGGCGGGCGTCTTCTCGGGGTTTTCGGGCTCGCGCTTCCAGTACTTCCTGCCCACCGTGAGGCTCGCCAGCGGCTTGCCTTCGGTGTTGCCGAGCTCGACCCGGGTGCCCGAAGCGTCGAGCTCGAGGCGCGCGCGGTCCTTCTCGCCGATCGGCTCGCTCTGCCCGACCTTCAGCGCGGCGAGCTTGAGCACGAACTCGCGCACCCGCGCGAGGTCCGCCGGGAAGCCGCCCCGCTCGGCGATGGTCCAGCCTTCGTCGCGCCGCTGCACGGTGAGCGTGCCCTTGGGCTCGACGATGCGGATCGCGGCGACGTCGGCGATGCGCAGGTCCTCGAGCAGCGTGCGCCCGAGCGTGCCGACGTTCTGCGGCCGGCGCTCGCGCTCCTGCTGGTAATAGAGCAGCGCGCCGCCGCCCAGCGCCGCGAGCAGCACGAGCAGGATCGCGGCAGCCCGCGCGTTCATGCCGCGCGCCTCCGGCGCAGGAGCGCGAGCAGCAGCCCGAACATCGCGACCAGCAGCGGCATCAGCGCGATGTTGGCCACCTTGGTCCAGAACACCAGGCTCTCGGCGTCCTGGCGCAGGTTCTTGCGCACTTCCTTGAGCGCGAGCCGGGTCTCGGCGACGGTCTTGCGGAAGCGCTCGAGCTCGGCCTGCTGCTCGGGGGAGAGGATCTGCGCCGCCGATTTGCCGCCCGGGCCCGCGCCTTGCGCCTTCTGCAGCTCCTGGAGCTTGGCGGTGGTCTTCTGCAGCTCGTCCTCCAGGCTCTGGATCTTGCCGAAGTACTGCGCCTGCGCCTCGGCCTCGAGCTCGCGCACCACGGTGAGCGGGCGCAACGCCGCGGCGCGGCTGCGCAGCGAGACCAGGGCGTCGCCGGCGGCGAACTGCTCGACCATGCCGATCGCGAACGCGAGGTTGCCATTGGAGGGCACCACCACCTTGCGGCCGAACACGTCCTGCACGTCGACGGCCGCGCCGTCGGCGAGCAGGTCGACGTCGGCGACCAGGATCACCGAGTTCTCGCCCGAGGACTCGCGCAGGGCCGGCGTGCCGGCGACGGGCTTGTCCTTTTCCTTCAGGCCCTCGGGAAAGGCGGTTTTGAACGTTCCCGTCAGCCGCAGCGCGAGAGGCATCGAGTTGCCCGAAGGCTTGAACCCCGCGGTCGCCTCGTCGCCGCGGCGCGTGGCGTTGGCGGCGTCCACGAGCATCGAGTTGGGCGAGCTCCTCACCAGTTCCGTGGCGCGCAGGCCCTCGGCCGGCTTCACCTCGAAGGCGCCGCCGAAGGCGTAGAGCAGCGTCTCGATCGAGGCGGTGACCACGTCGTCGCGGCTGAACGCGGTGCGGTTGAGCGAGAGCACCGTGGGCGTGTAGTTCGGCCCGCCGCCCGAGCCGAACACGACGTCCGAGATCACCTTGCCCGGGTGCATCTGCACGCCCCAGGCCTTGAAGAGCGTCGGCAGGCTGGAGCTCGAGGCCTGCTGCGGCATGCCCGGCATCTGCGGCATCGTCTGGTCGAAGTAGGCGTAGGGGTCGACGAAGGCGATCAGCTTGCCGCCGCGCATCACGAACTGGTCGAGCGCGTACTCGGTCTGCGGCTGCGGGTCGCGCGGATGGATGAGCAGCAATACCTTGATATCCTGGTCGATCTCCTTCGCGTTCATCGGCACTTCCTTCACCTCGAACTCGCGCCGCAGCTCGTTGGCGAGCACCCAGGGCTCCGAGCTCTGGCGCGTGAACGGGTTGAACTTCTCGCCGCTCACCGGCAGCCCGGCCATCAGACCGATCTTCGGGCGCTCGGCCGCGCCCACGCGCGCGATGGCGCGCACCAGGTCGTACTCGAGCAGGCGCTCGCGCTGCGGCGTGATCGCGGCGATCGCCTGCTTGCGCTCGAGCTGGCTGACCGCGACGCCGAGGTAGAACTGCTCGCCGGTGTAGAGCTGCTGCGGCTCGATGCCGTCGAGCTGCGCCGCGTCCTCCTCCTCGGAGTCGGGCCTGGGGTGGTAGCGCTGCACCCGCAGGTTGCCGTGCGCCGCGGCCTGGAACTCGCGCACCAGGTCCTCCACGCGCTGCGCGAAGCTGCGCAGCTGCACCGGCACGCCCTCGCCCTGAGAGACGTAGAGCTTCACCGTCACCGGCGAGTCGAGGCCGCGCAGGATCCGCTTCGTGCCCTCGGAGAGGGTGTAGAGGTTGCCCTCGGTCAGGTCGGCGCGCACCGACGCGGTCGAGGCGAGGTAGTTGAAGGCGATCAGCAGCAGGAACAGCGCCGCCAGGCCGACCGCGGAATAGACGAGGTGCTCGTATTTCTTCATGGGCTCAGCCGGCGCGATGGCCGCGGATGATCACCCCGGTCGCGAACAGCGCGAAGCCGATCACGCTCAGGAAGAAGAACAGGTTGCGGGTATCGATCACGCCGCGCTGGAAGCCGTCGAAATGCGTGATCACGGAGAAGGCGGCGACCGTGTCCACCACCGCCGGGCTCGCCCAGCGCACCATCAGGTCGGTCACCGGGTTGAAGCCGGCGAGGATCAGGAACAGGCACAGCACCACCGACAGGATGAACGCCACCACCTGGTTGCGGGTCATCGCCGAAGTCATGCAGCTGATCGCGAGGTAGGCGCCGGCGAGCAGGAAGCTGCCGAGGTAGCCCGCGACGATGACGCCGTTGTCCGGGTCGCCCAGCAGGTTGACCGTGATCACCGTGGGGAAGGTGAGCGCGAGCGCGACCGCGAGGAACGCCCAGCTGGCGAGGAACTTGGCGACGATCGCCTGCCAGGGGGCGACCGGCATGGTGAGCAGCAGCTCCAGCGTCCCGGAGCGGCGCTCCTCCGCCCACAGCCGCATGCCGACCGCGGGCACGAGCACCAGGTACACCCACGGATGCCAGCCGAAGAACGCCGAGAGGCTCGCCTCGCCGCGCTCGAAGAAGTTGCCGGCGGTGAAGGTGAAGAAGCCGGTGAGCAGCAGGAACATGACCAGGAAGACGTAGGCGACCGGGGAGCCGAAGTAGCTCCCCAGCTCGCGCTTCATGATGGTCCAGATCGCCCTCATCGCTTCACCGTGTCGGGAAGGGTGATGCGGCGGAACACCTCGTCGAGCTGCCCCACCTCGTTGTACATGCCCTCGACCTTCCAGCCCTCGCGGCGCACCAGGTCAATCACCGCCTGGGCGAGCTCCGCAGACTTCGTCTTTTCCCGGGGGTAGATGCGGAACGCCCCATTGATCTGTTCGACGCGCCCCAGCGCGGAGAGTTTCTCGGCGCTCGCGCCCTCGGCGGCGAGGGTGACCGCGCCGTGCAGGTCCGACATCGCGCGCAGCTCCTCGGGCGTGCCGTTCGCCACGATCCTGCCGCGGTCGATGATGATGGCACGCGTGCAGGCGGCGTCGACCTCCTCGAGGATGTGGGTGGAGAACACGATCGCCTTGCTGCGCCCGAGATCGCGGATCAGGTTCCTCACCTCGTGCTTCTGGTTGGGGTCGAGGCCGTCGGTGGGCTCGTCCATGATCAGCACGTCGGGGTCGTGGATCAGGGCCTGCGCGAGGCAGGTGCGGTGGCGGTAGCCCTTCGAAAGCGTGTCGATCGACTGGTTCACCACCGATTGCAGGAAGCACAGCTCGACCACGCGCCCCACCGCGCGCTTGCGCGCGTCGCCGTGCAGGCCGCGCAGCTCGGCGGCGAAGCGCAGGAAACCCTGCACCGTCATGTCGGGGTAGGCGGCGGCGTTCTCCGGCAGGTAGCCGATCATGCGCTTCGCCTCGAGCGGCGACTCGGCGACATCGTGGCCGCCGATGGTCACCCGGCCCTCGGTGGGCGGCATGAAGCCGGTGATCATGCGCATGGTGGTGGACTTGCCGGCGCCGTTGGGGCCGAGGAAGCCCAGCACCTCGCCGCGCTCGACGCCGAAGGACACGCCGTCGACGGCGCGCTTGGCGCCGAACGTCTTTACCAGGTTTTCGATTCGGATCATGGCGCTACAATGAAAGGGCGGCATTCTCGCACACCCTGCGCGCCAATAACCCCATGAGCGGCACCGGCCTTTCCGGGAGCGCGGACGTCCTCGTCATCGGCGCCGGCGCGGCCGGCCTCGCGGCGGCAGATGCGCTCGAGCGCGCCGGGCGCTCGGTGCTGGTGCTCGAGGCGCGCAGCCGGATCGGCGGCCGCTGCCTGACGCTGCGCCATCCGGGGCTCGACACTCCGGTCGAGCTCGGCGCCGAGTTCATCCACGGCCGGCCCGGGGCGACCGCTGCGCTTCTGCGCAGGATGCAGACGGAGGCGGTCGAGTCGACCCGCACCCAGCGCATGCTGTGGAACGGGCGCCTCGTCGGCGTGGACGCTTTTTCCGCGGCCAGGACTGCGATTCAGGATTTCCACGAGTCCCGCGACCTTTCGTTCCACGCCTTTCTCAACCGCCAAAGCCTTCCGCCTCTGGCGAGGACGCTGGCGACGATGATGGTGCAGGGCTTCGACGCCGCCGATCCGCGAAGGGTGAGCGCGCGCGACATCGCCGAGGAATGGGGCGCCGAGGCGATCGGCGCTTCCCAGGCGCGCCCGCGCGGCGGCTACGGCCCGCTGCTCGAGAAGCTCGCGGGCAGCGGCGCCCGGCTGCAGCTGCAGACCGCGGTGCGCGAAATACGCTGGCGGCGCGCTCGCGTGGAAGCGGCAGGCACGTTCCAGGGCCAGCCGTTCCGCGCCAGCGCGAAGCGCGCGATCGTCACGCTTCCGCTCGGCGTGCTGCAGTCAAGCGCAGTTCGTTTCATCCCGAACCTCAAGCAGAAGGACTCTGCGCTGTCCCGACTCGCATCCGGCCCGGTGATCCGCGTGGCGCTCGTGTTCGCCTCGCGCTTCTGGGAGAAGCGCTTTCCCGATATCGCTTTCTTCCATTCGCCGGCGGCGCCGTTCCCGACCTTCTGGACGCCGCTGCCGATGCGCGCGCCGCTGCTCACCGCGTGGGCCGGCGGACCCAAGGCCGCGCGCCTGGCCGGGCGCAGCCCGCAGGCGCTGGTCCGTCTCGCCTTGCAGACGGCGCGGGACGTCCTGCGGCAGAAGGCTCAGCCTGCCGCGGCCTACGTGCACAACTGGCAGGCGGATCCATACGCGCGCGGCGGCTACAGCTACGTCGAGGTGAACGGCGCGGGCTCGCGCGAGCAGCTGGCGGCGCCGCTGGAGGACACGCTGTTCTTCGCCGGCGAGGCGACGAACACCGAGGGCGAGTCGGGGACGGTGGGCGGCGCGCTGCAAAGCGGCATCCGCGCAGCGCAAGAAATCCTGGGCTAGAGCCTGCGGATTTCCGAGAGGTGCTTCTTCCAGTACTTCGAGTCGAGGGTATCGGTGCGCACGCGCTTGCCCGAGGAGGGCGCGTGCACGAACCTGCCGTTGCCTAGGTAGATGCCGACGTGCGATTTCTTCTTGCCCTCCTGGTCGAAGAACAGCAGATCGCCGCGCCGCATCGAGCCGCGCACCGGCGCGGAGGCGCGCAGCTGGTCGTGCGTGGTGCGCGGCACGGCGACCCCCGCCTGCCGGTAGCTGAACTGCACCAGCCCGCTGCAGTCGAAGCCGGTCCCGGGGGACGATCCGCCGAAGCGATAGGGCTTGCCGACCATCTTGGCGGCATGGCCCGCGGCGCGCTCGCCGCTGGCACTCGGCGCGGACACGGGGGCCGGCGGCGCTGAGGCGCAGCCGGCGAGGGCAAGCAGGGCGATGCAGAGAATCGGCCTCACGGCCGAAAAGGATAATCCTTTACGCCGCGGCGCGCTCGGCGCGCTTTCTTTCGCTCTCTTTGAGGTGGCGCTTGCGCAGGCGGATCGAGCGCGGCGTGATCTCGGCG
>CBDDRQ010000242.1:0-2686 GCA_965233125.1 uncultured bacterium | reverse complement strand
GACCGGGTCCTCCAGCGTGAGGATGTGCCCCGACTTCAGGTTGTTGCGGTGGTCGAGCATCGCCGCGAGGGAGGTGGACTTGCCCGAGCCGGTGGCGCCGACCATCAGGATCAGGCCGCGCTTCTGCATGATCACTTCCTTGAGCACCTCGGGCAGCCCGAGCGTGTCGAGCGCGGGGATGCTGCCGGGGATGTAGCGCACCACGACCGCGGGAGACCCCTTCTGGCGGAAGGCGCTGATCCGGAAGGCGCCCACGCCCTCGAGGTTGTAGGCGGTGTTGAGCTCCATCTCGTCGTCGTACTCCTTGATCTGGCGCTCGGTGAGCACCTCGTTGAGGAGCTGGCGGACCGTGTCGGCGGTCATGATGGTCTGGTTCACCGGCAGGGCGACGCCGTTGATCTTGATGTTGATCGGCGAGCCGACCGAAAGGAAGATGTCCGACGCCTTCTTGTCGGCCATCACCTGGAACAGGCGCTTCATCGCAGACATCGGGGCCTCCCTTGGACCGGTGCTGGCGCTAGTTTAATCGCCCCGGAGCAGTTCGTTCAGGCTGGTTTTCGCCCGGGTCTTCGCGTCGACCTTTTTTACAATCACGGCACAGTACAGGGCGCAGCTGCGATCGCCCGAGGGCATGGTTCCTGCGACCACCACCGAGCCGGCCGGCACGCGCCCGTACAGCACTTCACCGGTCTCCCGGTCGAAGATCTTGGTGCTCTGGCCGATGAACACCCCCATCGAGAGCACGCTGTTCTCCTCGACGATCACCCCCTCGACCACCTCCGAGCGGGCGCCGATGAAGCAGTTGTCCTCGATGATCACCGGGTTGGCCTGCAGCGGCTCCAGCACGCCGCCGATGCCCACCCCGCCCGAAAAGTGCACGTTCCTGCCGATCTGCGCGCACGAGCCCACCGTCGCCCAGGTATCGACCATCGTGCCCTCGTCGATGTACGCGCCGATGTTGACGAAGGAAGGCATGAGGACCACGTTGCGCGCGATATAGGCGCCGCGCCGCGCCATCGCCGGCGGCACGACCCTCACGCCCGCGGCGGGGAAATCGAAGTCGTCGAACTTGGACGCCACCTTGTCGTAGTAGCGCGTCGCGCCGCCTTCCATCAGCCGGTTGTCCTCGAGCCGGAACGAGAGCAGCACCGCTTTTTTCAGCCACTGGTGCGTCAGCCACTCGCCGCCGCGCTTTTCGGCGACGCGGAGCTTGCCGGCGTCCAGGCCGGCAATGGCGTGCTCGACCGCCTCGCGCAGCTCCGCCGGCGCGTTGGAAGGATTCAGCGAGGCGCGGCCTTCCCAGGCGGCGTCGATGATCTTCTGCTCAGGAGACATTCGTCATGAACCGGGAAATCCGCTGCACCGCCTCCACGCACTCGGCGAGCGGGGCGACGAGCGCGATGCGCACGCGGTTGCGGCCGGGGTTCACGCCGCCCGCTTCGCGCGCAAGATAGCTGCCGGGCAGCACGAGCACATTATATTCGGCGTGCAGCCGCCGCGTGAACTCGGCGTCGTCGATGGGCGTGCGCAGCCAGAGGTAGAAGCCGCCTTCGGGCATCTCCGCGCCGGGAAGCAGGGGCAGCGCCGCCCGGAACTTCTCCGCGTAGAGGCGCCGGTTCTCGCGCACGTGCGCCTCGTCGCTCCAGGCGGCGATCGAGGCCTGCTGCACGGCGAGGCTCATGGCCGAGCCGTGGTAGGTGCGGTAGAGGAGGAAGCTCCTGAGCAGCGCGGCGTCGCCGGCGACGAAGCCCGAGCGCATGCCGGGCGCGTTGGAGCGTTTGGAGAGGCTCGAGAAGACGACGAGTCTTTCAAAACCCCTGCCCAGCCTGTGGGCCGCTTCCAGCGCGCCCAGCGGCGGCTCGTCGAAGTAGATCTCGGAGTAGCACTCGTCGGCGGCGATGATGAAGCCGTGCCGGTCGGATAGGTCGAACAGCGAGCGCCAGGCGCCGAGGCTGAGCACCTTGCCGGTCGGGTTCGCCGGCGAGCAGGCGTAGACCAGCTGCACGCCCGACCAGTCCTCCGGCGTGCCGTACACCGGCGTCGCTCCGGCGAGGAGGGCCGCGCCCTCGTAGATCTGGTAGAAGGGATTCGGGCAGACGACCCGCGCCGGCCGCGTCGGGTCGAGCACCGTCTGGGCGAAGGCGAAGAGCGCCTCCCGCGAGCCGTTGACCGGCAGCACCTGCGTCTGGGGATCGGGGGCCGGGATGCCGTAGCGGCGCGCGAGCCAGCCCGAGATGGCCTGGCGCAGCGCCGGCGTGCCGGCCGTGGCCGGATAGGCCGCGAGCCCGTCGAGCGCGCCGGCGAGCGCCTCGCGCACCAGCGCCGGGGTCGGATGCTTCGGCTCGCCGATCGAGAGGTTGATCGGCGCGAGCTTCGGGTTGGGCGCGACACCGGCGAGCAGCGCACGCAGCTTCTCGAAGGGGTAGGGCTGGAGCTTCTGCAGCAGCGGGTTCAGCCGCGCCAGCCCTTCTTGCGGTGCTCCGCCACCACCGAGGTGTGAATGCCGCCGCGCACGTTGAATTTCGCCTCCAGCCGCAGGTAGCGCGGGCGCGTGGCGCGCGCGAGATCGCCGAGGATGCGGTTGGTCACCGCCTCGTGGAACGCGCCGACGTCGCGATAGGACCAGATATACAGCTTGAGCGACTTCAGCTCCACGCAAAGGCGGTCGGGAACGTACTCGAGCTGC
>CBDDRQ010000241.1:0-4122 GCA_965233125.1 uncultured bacterium | reverse complement strand
CGTGGCGCGCCTGTGCTACTGCGGCGCCGTGCTGCACACGCGCCCGCTGAGCCCGGGGGCGACGCGCGAGCCGCTGCAGATCGGCGCCGAGCTCTACGGCGAGGCCGGGGCGAAGGCCGACCTCGAGATCCTGCGCCTGCTCTGCGATGCGCTGAAGGCCGCGAAGGCGCGGCGCCCGCGCATCGACATCGGCCACGTCGCGGTGTTCCGCGCGATCGTGCGCGACGCGCGCGTGCGCCCTGAGCTCGAGGCGGAGCTCTTCGCGGCCCTGCAGAAGAAGGACATCCCCGCCATCCGCGCGCTGACGAAGAAGCTGCCGCCGAAGACGCGAAACGCTCTTTCCCTGCTGCCCGAGCTCTATGGCGGTCCCGAAATATTGGATGTAGCAAAGAAGAAGCTTCCCGGAATAGCGGAACTGAGAAAAGCCCTCGCTACGTTGCGCGCGCTCGCCAGAGCCTGCCCGGTGCCGGCGAGCTTCGACCTCGCCGAGCTGCGCGGCTACCACTACCATTCGGGCGTGGTGTTCGATGCCTACTGCGAGGGCGTGGGCGGGACCGTGGCCCGCGGCGGCCGCTACGACGAGGTCGGCAAGGCCTTCGGCCGCGCGCGGCCCGCCACCGGTTTTTCGATCGATCTGAGAAGCCTCGCCGGAGCGGTCGCATGAGCGCGCGCAACGTCGTCGTCATCGGCACCCAGTGGGGCGACGAGGGCAAGGGCAAGATCGTCGACTGGCTCACCGACCGGGCGCAGGGCGTGGTGCGCTTCCAGGGCGGGCACAACGCCGGGCACACGCTGGTGATCGGCGGGAAGAAGACGGTGCTGCACCTCATTCCCTCCGGCATCCTGCGCGAGGGCGTCGACTGCTTCATCGGCAACGGCGTGGTGGTCTCGCCGCAGGCGCTCGTCGCGGAGATGGACGAGCTCGAGGCGGCCGGCGCGCGCGGCGTGGTGGCGCGCCTTTCGGTCTCGGAGGCCTGCCCGCTCATCCTGCCCTACCACTCGGCGCTGGATCTCGCGCGCGAGGCGGCCAAGGGCGAGAAGAAGATCGGCACCACCGGCCGCGGCATCGGCCCCGCCTACGAGGACAAGGTGGCGCGCCGCGCCATCCGCGTGCAGGACCTCTTCGACGAGAAGCGCTTCGCCGACAAGCTGCGCGAGCTCCTGGAGTTTCACAATTTCGTCCTCGAGAGGTTCTACAAGCAATCCCCGATTGACTATCAGAAGACCCTCGATGACACCCTGGCGCTGGCGCCGCGGCTCGCGCCGCTCATCGCCGACGTGCCGCGCGCGCTCTACCACGCCAACCGCGCCGGCAAGAACCTGCTGTTCGAAGGCGCGCAAGGCTCGCTGCTCGACATCGACCACGGCACCTATCCCTTCGTCACCTCGTCCAACTGCGTCGCCGGCGCCGCCGCCGCCGGCGCGGGCATCGGCCCGATGCACCTGCACTACGTGCTGGGCATCACCAAGGCCTACAGCACGCGCGTGGGCGAGGGGCCGTTCCCGACCGAGCTCTCGGACGCCACCGGCGAGCGCCTGCGCCAGCGCGGCAAGGAGTTCGGCGCCACCACCGGCCGCCCGCGCCGCACCGGCTGGTTCGACGCCGCCGCGCTCAAGCGCTCGATCCAGCTGAACGGCGTCTCGGGCCTGTGCATCACCAAGCTCGACGTGCTCGACGGCGTCGAGGCGGTGAAGATCTGCGTCGGCTACAAGCTCGAAGGCAGCTTCTCGGAGATCCTGCCGGTGGGCGCCGAGGAGCTCGAGCGCTGCCACCCGGTCTACGAGGAGCTGCCGGGCTGGATGGAGAGCACCGTGGGCATCGGCTCGCACGACAAGCTGCCGGCCGCGGCGCGCGCCTACCTGAAGCGCATCGAGGAGCTCGCCGGGGTGGGCGTCGACCTCATCTCGACCGGCCCCGACCGCGAAGAAACCATCGTCCGCCGGCACCCCTTCGATCCTGCCTGACCGCCTCTAGCCACTAGACTGGCCGGTCTAGTCTAGAATCCGGGGTCCCGTGACCCCGGCCCCCAACGCCAACCGCAGCCGCGTGCTGCGCGCCGCCACCAGCGCGTTCCTCGCGCACGGCTACCGCTCGAGCGTGGACCAGATCGCACGGCGCGCCGGGGTCGCCAAGCAGACCGTCTACCACCACTTCCCGCGCGGCAAGGACGAGCTGTTCAAGGACGTGGCGCGCGAGCTCGCGCGGCGCGTGCTGATCGAGCTCGAGGACGCGCCGCAGGACCTGCGCGGCGCGCTCGTCGCCTTCGGCCAGGCCTACCGCGCGCGCGCGCTGGGCGCGCAGGGGATCGCCACCTTCCGCACCCTGGTGCCGGAAATCCCGCGCTTTCGCACGCTGGCGCGCGCGATGTACGCCGCGAGCGCGGGCGAGATGGCGCGGCGCCTCGCGCAGGTGCTCGGCCGCGCGATGGACGAAGGTCGCCTGCGCCGCGAGGACCCGCGCTTCGCCGCCGAGCTGCTGCTCGGCATGCTGGTGGGGCACGACCGCATCAAGCGCCTGTTCGGCGTCGCGCTCGCCGAGGAGGGCGAGCCGCGCCGGAGCGAGCGCATCGTCGATTGCTTTCTGAAGGCTTTCACGCCATGAAGCTCATTCTCGTGATGACCGTGCTGGTGCTCTCCGCGTGCAGCCAGGGCGATGCCCGACAGGAGAAAAAGCCCGCCGCACCCCAGAGCCTCGCGGTGACGGCGATCGACGTCGCGCCGCGCCCGGTGCCGGTGAGCTTCGAGGCGGTGGGCCGCACCGAGGGCTCGCGCGAGGTGCAGGTGCGCGCCCGGATCGCGGGGATCCTGGAAAGACAGATGTACGTGGAAGGCGACAGCGTCAAGGCGGGCGCGCCGCTCTTCCGCATCGAGCGGGCGCCCTTCGAGATCGAGGCCGCGCAGGCGCGCGCCGCGCTCGCCCAGGAGCGCTCGCGCCGGGAGCAGGCGGCGCAGGAGCTCGAGCGCCTGAAGGGCCTCACCGACCGGCGCGCGATCAGCCAGAAGGAGGCCGATGCGGCCGGCTTCGCGCTGCGCCAGTCCTCCGCCGCGGTGCAGATGGCGCAGGCGCGGCTGCGCCAGGCCGAGCTCAACCTCTCCTACACGACGGTCAACGCGCCCATCGGCGGCGTCACCGGCCGCGCGCTGCAGTCGGTGGGGACGCTGGTGCAGCCGAGCAACGACTCGGCGCTGCTCACCACCATCACCCAGTCCGATCCGATCTGGGTGCGCTTCTCGCTCTCCGAAGCGGAGTACACGAGGCTGAGGGGGATTGAAGAGACGAATGTCGAGGTCGCGCTGGAGCTCTCGGACGGCAGGACTTATCCGGACAAGGGCAAGCTGAACTTCGCCGGCTCGAGCGTCGATGCCAGCACCGGCACGGTGCAGATGCGCGCCGAGCTGCCCAACCCCGAGCGCCGCCTCCTCGCCGGCCAGTACGTGCGCGTGCGCGTCATCGCCGGCACCGAGCAGGCGATCGTGGTGCCGCAGAGCGCGGTGCTGCAGAACGAGACCGGTCGCTTCGTCTGGGTGGCGGGCGGCGACGGCAAGGCGCTCCCGCGCAACATCCGCGCCGGCCAGTGGCTGGGCGGGGACTGGGTGGTGCTCGAGGGGCTCAAGGCGGGCGAGACGGTGATCGTCGACAACCTCGCGCGCCTGCGGCCGGGGATGGCCGTGCAGGTCAAGAAGGCGGGATAAGGAGAGGAGAAAGACAGGTTCGTGTCACGCTTCTTCATCCATAGGCCGGTGTTCGCCGGCGTCATCGCCATCGTCATCGTGCTCGCGGGGCTCGTGGCCGCGCAGATCCTGCCGGTCGCGCAATACCCGGAGATCGCCCCGCCCACGGTGCTCATCACCACCAACTACCCGGGCGCGAGCGCCGAGACGGTCTCGCGCACGGTCGCCGCGCCCATCGAGGAGCAGCTCTCGGGCGTGGAGCGGCTCTCGTTCTTCAGCTCCACGTCGTCCTCGAACGGCTCGCTCACCATCACCGCCACCTTCGAGCCCGGCACCAACGTCGACCAGTCGGTGTTCAACGTCAACAACCGCGTGCAGATCGCGCTGCCGCGCCTGCCCGACGAGGTGCGCCGCAACGGCGTCATCGTGCAGAAGCGCTCCTTCGACATC
>CBDDRQ010000240.1:0-26144 GCA_965233125.1 uncultured bacterium | reverse complement strand
CTATCGCTCCATGCAGTTCCCCCACCGATTCACGCAGCAGCTTGCCGTTCACACGCGTAAGGCAGGACTCGATCCTGGTGCGTTGCGCTGCAAGGCGATCGGCAAAATCGAGAAGCACCTGCGCGCGCAACCGTGGGGAGTGGGCCCATTGCGTATCATCGAAGGCCCTACGCGCGGCTGCGATCGCGGCCGCTACATCGCTCTCGTGCGCGTCCGAAAAGCTTCCTGCTCGTTCGCCCGTGGCTGGATCGAAACAGGCGCCGGCCTTCGGCGAATCAGCGCCTACGCCCGTCCACTTTCCGTTGATCCAAAGATAGGCATGCTCGTCCATTCTCGCCCCTTCCATACTTTCCACCGTGGCGGGCAGAATAGGCGGGGCCAGCATGACGGTAAAGAAACTGCTTGTTATCGGGGCATGCCGTCGCGTTATCAGTCACACGGCGACGGACGTTTTCGTTTAAGCCGAACAAAGAGTTGCGAATCGTCCCAACGCTTTTCTTTCGCGCGAGCATGGTTCAGAGCTGGTAGACATCGAGCACCTGATCGATGAGGTCGTTGTCGACGACGGTGCGGGATTTCATGATCGCATAGCCGCTGCCGCGCCGGGCGAGCCAGAGTGTCTTGCGGCCGAAATTCGAGGTCGACTCGCCGGGCCGGTAGCAATGCGTCACCCACGCAAAGCGTGCGGTCTGCAATTCCCCCTCCGCGCCGAGCAGCGGGGCGCTGCGCATGTGGCAGGTACGAAAGAGCGGTGTCGACGCCGACGAGTGTCCGCTGCGCAGGCGGTGCACCCGATCCTCCAGGCCGCCGCGGCCCCGATAGTAGATGAGGGAGAGCTCGCGCTGCGGATCCGAAGTCGGCGCGCCGTCGTCGTCCCAGGCGGGCACCCGGTACTCCGTCTCCGGGTCGTAGAGGGCGAGCCACTCGTCCCACTTTTGCTCGTCGAGCATCTCGGCCTCGAGCTTGATGAACTGGGCGATGTCCAAGCCCGGGCCTATGCGCCGTGCTCGAGGGCGGCGAGCAGCCGCTCCTGCCATGTGCGGTGCTGGACGACAAAGAGGGCCTCGCCGTCGATCCTGGGACCGCTCACGAGCGCGTCGAATCCGCTGCGGCGCGCGAGCTCGTCGGGTCCCTCGCACCACTGCGCCGCGCCGCGCGAAAGATCGCTCCAGCGCACGAGCCGCGCGCGCGAGCCCTCCTGCACCGCCCGGAACTCGGCCAGGTCGTCCGGCGTGGCCATGCCGCTCGCGTTGTAGAAGTCCTCGAACTGGCGCAGGCGCTTCGCCCGGGAAGAGGCGGTCTCCCCCCACCGGGGCGTAGCAATAGGTCGTGACCTCCGTCAGATCAACCGACAGCGGCCGCCACTGGCGGATCTGCGAACTCATCGAGTCCATGAGGAAGAGGTTCGGATAGAGGCCGAGGTTACGGGATCGGCCCACCATCCAGGCAGCGCGCTCTTCGCCGTAGCGCTCGCGGTATTCGGCCCACCGCGGCGCGTTCGGGCTGTCGTCAGGATTCGCGCGGTCCGACCATATCACCACGTGCCCGTTGCGAAAGGCGTAGAACCCTCCAGGCCGGTTGCCCGTGCCGCCAGGCGAAACCGCGCGTACGTCAGTCGCCGACGTTCCGGCCTTGCGGCGCGACAGCACTGACAGATAGTTCATGTGAACGCTTGCGACGTGGTAGCCGTCGGCGCCGTTTTCCGCCTGCAGCTTCCAGTTGCCATGAAACAGGTAAGACGAGCGCCCGCAAAGCACCTCGATGCCTTCGGGCGCCTGATCGACGATCAGGTCGATGAACCATGCGGCGCCGTGCAGATACTCCTCGAGCGGTGCAACGCCGGCATCTAGGCTCGCAAAGATGACGCCGCGACACCACGCGACGCGAAACGGGCGCGAGCCGGTGGGCCGCCGGATCAAAGTCTTCCGGATAGCCGGCCGCTTCCGCGTCGCGCACCTTCACGAGCGCGCCGGAAGCGTCGTAGCACCAGCCGTGGAACGGACAGGTGAAGAGCGCGCGGCTCCCGCGCTTTTGCCGGCAGACGGTCGCCGCGCGGTGGGAGCACACATTCAGCATCCCGCCGACCGAGCCGTCGCGGCGGCGGTTGATGATCACCGGCTGGCGGCCGATCGTCGCCGTAATGAAATCGTTCGCGCACGGGATCTGGCTCTCGTGGCCACACGTAGACCCAGCCGCGCTCGAAGATGTGCGCCATCTCGAGTTCGAAGAGCGCCGGCTCGGTGAAGATCTCGCGCGCCACGCGCGGCGCGTCCTTCGGAACGAAGCTGCGCAGGCGTTCCCGGTCCAAGCGCTACTCCTTGCGTATTCCGAGGGAGGAGAAAAGGGCCTTGTTGCCGAATAATCCGCGCGGATGCGCGCCGAGAACGCGTCGCCGTCGGCGTACTGCACGCCGAAGCCGCGCTCGAGCAGCCGGTCCACGAACGCCTTGGTCTGAAGCAGCTTCGCGACGCTTTGCTCGATTTCGCGCACGACCGGCGCCGGCATGCCGCCGGACCCATTTACCCCCAATCCAGAGATCCACGTCGAATCCGGGATGGCCGAGTTCGGCCACCGTCGGCCCGCCGGGCAGTTGCGGCGAGGGCTGCAGTCCGCCGGCCGCGAGCGCCACGAGCTTTCCCGACTGCAGATGCGGCAGCGAGCTCGGCACCGTGTCCCACATGAGGCTGATCTGTCCGCCCAGCATGTCGACCAGCGCGGGCCCGCTGCCCTTGTACGGCACGTGGTTGAGGCGGATGCCCTCGACCCGCTGCAGACGTTCCATGGCGATGTGCAGGCCCGCGCCCACGCCGTTGGACGCATAGTTGAGGCGCCCGGGCGCGGCCTTCGCCGCGGCCACGAACTCGGCATAGCTCGAGATCTTCGCTGCCGGGCTCGCGACAAGGACGAGCCGGATCGAGCCCGCCATCGCGATGGGCTTGAGGTCCGCGAGCGGATCGTAGTCCAGCTTATTGCGCAGGAACGGCAGCACCACGATCGGCGTGTCCGTGCCGAGAAAGAGCGTATAGCCGTCGGGCGGCCCGGGCGGCGGCGACGGCAGCGATCTGCGAGGCCGCGCCCGGCTTGTTCTCGACAAGCACGCTCTGGCGCCACAGGTCCTGCAGCCCTTTCGCGAGCTCCCAACTCATAAGGTCGGTCGGTCCGCCCGGCGGGAAGCCTACGATCAGCCTCACCGGCTGGTTAGGATAGCCGGCGGCACTCACGAAGCCGGCGGCACAGAGGCTGCCCACCAGCGCGAGCATCCTGCCGAAGCGTTTCAGCATCCTGCCTTTAGCGTCTTTCATGTCCCTCCTCCAGTGCATCCCGTTACGGCGCTTTAGAGCGCGGCGCCCTCGCCGGGCCGAGCGCCGCGTAAATGTTTTCGCCCTCCACGCGCACCGCATAGGTCTGCAGCGGCTCGGTGCAGGGAAAGCGGCGCGCTTCGCCGGTGCGCACGTCGAAGCGCCCGCCATGGAAAGGGCACTCGATCTCCGCGCCGTCGAGCTCGCCGTCGGCGAGCAACGCCGCGCCGTGCGTGCACGTATCGTCCATGAGGTAGAACGCGTCGCCGATGTGGACGAGCGCGAGCGGCGCATGGCCCGGCAGGACGACCCTGCGAATGGCGCCGGGCTCCACTTCCCAGGTTTCGGCGATGAGCGTCATCTCGTCCGGAGGGTCGCGCCCGTCCGCCATTTCAGTTCACCTTGATGTTGCGTTCGCGGATGATCGTCTTCCAGAGCTCCTGCTCCGCACGCATGAAGGCAGCGAATTCCGCGGGGGTGGTGACGACCGCGGTGATGCCGACGTCGCCGAGCTTGTGCTGCAGGTCCGGATCGGCGATTACCTTGGAGTACGCGGCGTGCACCGCCTGGAGGGCGCCCTGCGGTGTGCCGGCACGCATCGCGAAGCCGTACCATGCGTCGATGTCGAACCCTTTCACGCCGGATTCGGCCACGGTCGGCACCTCGGGAAACGCCGGCGCCCTGTTTGCGCCGGTCACGGCGAGCAGGCGCAGCCTGCCGCTTTTCACGTGGGGCGTGGCGGCATTGCGGTCGAGGAACATCATTCCGACCCGCCCGGCAAGGACATCCTGCAGGGCAGGGCTCGCGCCCTTGTACGCGACCGGACGATCGGCGCCTTGGTCTGGTGCACGAAGAGATGCATCGCAAGCGTCGCCGTGGATGTCCCCGCGATCGCGCAATTGAGTCCGGACCCGGAGGCCTTTGCCGCCGCAAGCAGCTCACCGACGTTCCTCACCGGCAGGGCCTCGGGGTTCACGACGAGGGTGTAGTCGATGGTGACTATCTTCGCCACGGGAGCGAGGTCCGCGGATGGATCGTAGGGCAGGTCCTTGTGCAGGCCGACGTTGAGCGCGTACATGCCGCGGTCACCAAGCAGGATCGAGTAGCCGTCCGCGGGCAGGTTCTTAGCGACCGCGACGGCCGCCACAATGCCGCCGCCACCAGGCCGGTTTTCGACGATGACCGGCTGGCCGAGCAGCGCCGAGAGCCGCACTCCGACCAAACGGGCGAAGAAGTCGGTCGTGCCCCCCGGCGGATAGGGGAGGACGATTTTCAGCGGCTGGCTGGGATAGCCCGCAGGCGCTTGGGCAAGGACGAACAACGGACAAAGTGCGAACGCGACGGCAAGAACGGAAGAGACAATACGGGCAAACATCATCTGGACGATCCTCTGGAAAATGCGCCGCAATGGGCGACCGGGGAAATCAACCGAAGCTCACTGTGCATTCGCCAAGGCCGCTGATCGCCACGCTGAACGCGTCGCCAGCCTCTGCGGGACACATCGCGGCGAGCGCGCCCGAGAGCACGACGTCGCCGGCGTGCAGGACGCCGCCGAAGTCCGAAAGCCGGTTGGCGAGCCACGCGACCGAATTGAGCGGGGAGCCGAGGGCGGCCGCGCCTGCGCCGGTCGCGATGACTTCGCCGTTCTTTTTCATCACCATGCCGCAGGTGTGGAGGTCGGCGGCTCTCGGGTCGCATGCCACCGTGCCCAGCACCACCAGGCCGCAAGAGGCGTTGTCCGCGACGGTGTCCTGGATGCGGATCTTCCAGTCCCGGATCCGCGAATCGACGATTTCGAAGCACGTCCGTACCTCGGAGGCTGCGGCGAGCACGTCTTGCGGCCGCACGCCGGGACCGGCCAGATCGCGCCCCAGCACGAAGGCGATTTCGCCCTCAACCTTCGGCTGAATGAGATCCGTGCGCCGGACCACGCCCCCGTCGGGCACGAGCATGCTGTCGAGGAGGACGCCGAAGTCGGGCTCGTAGACGCCGAGCATCTCCATCACCGGACGCGACGTAACCCCGATCTTCCTGCCCACCGGGCGGGCGCCGCTCCCGCAAGAGCGGGCGACGAAGCGCTGCTGGATCCGGTAGGCTTCGTCGATCCCTATTCCCGGATGGCGCGCCGTGAGAGGCTCGACCGGCCGGCGGGCGCGCATCGCCTCGTAGAGCTCGTCGCCGCGCTGCCGGATCAGCTGCTCATCCATGCCCCCTTCCCTTCCGCAGCGTCGGCCTCGGAGAGAAAACCGTCCACGAGCGCGGCAAAGCGCGCCGCATGCTCGATCTGCGTCCAGTGCCCGCACCGCCCGAAGACGTGCAGCTGCGCGCGGGCGATGAGCGAAAAAAGCCGCAGCGAAGTCTCGAGCGGGATCACGCGATCCTCCCTGCCGTGCACGACCAGCGTCTCGTGCTCGAGGCTGCGGATCGCGTGCTCCGGGCTTGCGAGCGCGCGGATCCAGCGCTGCCGCGGCGCCGGGAACATGGCTGCATAGGCCTCCTGCACGCCCTCCCGGATGCTAGCCTGGTAGCGGACCCGCGCGAGTTCGTCGGTCACGAGCGCACGGTCGTACGCGAAAAGATCCATCATCCTGCGCATGTTCTCGAAGGACGGCGTGTAGCCCCACACCGCGTCGAGCGCCGGGGTGATGGTGAATTCGACCCCGACCGCGCCCATGAGCACGAGGCGGCGCACCCGCTGCGGATGGCGGATCGCCGCCGCCAGGGCCACCGCGCCGCCGAAGGAATTGCCCACCAGGTCGGCGCGCTCGAGGCCCAGGGCGTCGAGGAGCCCGAGCACCTGGGCCACCCACGCATCGAGGCAGTACGCCGCGCCCGCCCGGCGCTCCGTATAGCCGAAGCCGGCCATGTCTGGGGCCAGCACGCGGCGCGCCGGGGCAAGCGCCGGGATAAGCAGACGCCAGTTTGCATAAGCGCTCACGCCCGGGCCGGAGCCGTGCACCAGCACGACCGGAAACCCGCTCCCGGCGTCGTGGTAGTTCGTCAGGATGCCCGCCGCCCGGACGGATGCGCCGATCTCGGGACTGGAAGATGACGCGCTCGCGCTAAGCATCGTTGCCCCTCCACACGAGCTTTGCGGTCACGGATACGCCGTCCACGATCCGCGCCGCCGCGTCCAGGCTCAGGATGCCCTTCGAGAGCCTGGCATGGCGCACCTGCTCCTGCCCGGTCCAGTTTGGATAACTCGCGCACACGATCCGGTGCAGGACGCGGTCGCCGCGCAGCTCGTACGTTCCAGCGTAGCCAAGATAGCTTGCGAAAGCGGCGGCCTTCTCATCCGCGCTCGCGGTGACGAAATCGCCGCTGTGCATCTCCGGGCGGTCGCGCCGCATGATGTTGACGGACATCCAGCCGTAGCTCGTGTACGTGATCCAGCCGAGCGGATCCTCTCCCATCGGCAGGATCTCCTCGTCGCCGCGGCGCTGCGTCCAGCTCACGAGCCGCCAGGTTCCGACCAGTTCTTGCGCGGTGATTGCCATCTGGTCAGCCCCTTATGCCGGCAGGTCCGCGCGGCTCGGGACCGCCGGCTCCGCCGACAGCATGCGGCGGATCTGCACGTAGTTCACGTGATAGCCCGTCGGTGCTGTTCTCGACCAGCATTTTCCAGTTGGCGTGATACAGGTGGCGCACCCAGCCTCCATGGAGGTCGAGCTGGCCCGCGGGCGAAAGCTGCGCCGCCCGGTCGAGCGCCCGCGTCGCATTGCCGAGATGCTCCTCGAGCGGCCGCGGCTGCTCGGCGAAGGTGGCGAAGACGAATCCGCGATAGCGCTCGACGCGCGCGCGCCGGAGCGAAAGGCAGGCCCGGTCCCCCTGGAAGCCGCCCGGGAACGGCACGTCTAGAAGCCGGCCGTCCAGGCCGAATACCCAGCCGTGGTACTGGCACGTGATCGCCTTGCGCCGTCCGTGCTCCTCCTGGCACAGGAGATTCCCCCGATGCGTGCAGCGATTGGCGACCACAGCGATCTCGTCCTCCGCGGCGCGGATGACGAGCACCGGCATCAGCCCCATCGTGCGGCGCACGTAGTCGCCCTTTCGGGGCACTTCGGAGTCGTGCGCCACGAACACCCAGCTCGACTCGAAGATCGCGCTCATCTCGGCTGCGAAGATCGCGGGATCCGTATACACGCTGCTATGCAGGGTGTCTTCACGAACGAGCGCGGCGGGGTCGGGATGGACCTGCCGCGGGGCGCCGGCGCGGGACTCGATTGATACAGGTTTCATAGGGGTTGATGGCCCCAGGTGCTTGTGACGTTGTACGTCGAAACGGTCCAGCCCTCCTCCCGCACATCGCGTCCGCCCCAGCCGTACTCGACGTGGAATCCGGACGGCGTCTCAACATAGAAGGAGATCATGTGGTCGTTCACGTGCCGGCCGAACGCGCGCGTCTGGCGCCACGGGGAGCCGCGCACGCGGTCGAGCGCGCGCCCTACATCGTCGAGTTCGCGACACTGGAGCATGAAGTGAACGAGCCGCCGCGGCAGGGCGAGGTCGCCGAGCGCGAGCGAATGATGGCGGGCGTTGCAATGCATGAAGACGAGCCGCGCTTCGCCGCCCACACGGGCCAGCGTGACGTAGTCGCTGACTCCGAACCCAAGCACATCCTCATAGAACTTCTGCACGCGTTCCGGCTCGCGGACCGACAGCAGCACATGGCCGAGGCCCTGTTCTCCAAAGACGAACCCCGAATGCGGCCGCGGCGCACGGAAGGGCGTCTGCGGGACGCACAGGGCCCCGTAGGAAACCTCGACGGCGAGTCCCGCCGGATCGGCGAAGAGGAGAAGTTCCGCCACGCTGCGCTGCTGACACTCGGCACGGTCCGCCCGCCGTACCGCCGTCCCGGCACCGAGCAAGCGCGCATAAGCGCGTTCGAATTCTTCCCTCGTATCGACTTCGAGGCCGATGGTTGCAACGTCGTCCGCGGAGCCGTGCTTCACGAGAATGCGATAGGGACGCTCGTCGAGCCGGAGCACCAGCGCGCCGTCCTCCTGCCTCGTGGCTTGCGCACACAGGATCTCCTCGGCGAAGCTGGTCCATGCCGCGAGATCGCTTGCTTCAAAGTCCAAGTAACTCAGGCGCACAAAATATCGAGAAAGACCCGCATTATCGAGAATAGTCAAGACTATGATTTAATTGGCGCACGCTGTCAACGATCAGGGAGTCGCTTGGAAACCATCACGCGAGACAGTCCGCCGCCCGACGCCGTTGCGGAGCCCAAACACGCCCCAACGCTCTTTGAGGCGGCGTACCAGAAGGTCCGCCGCGACATCATCGAAGGACGTCTTCAGCCGGGCGAGCGCCTGCGCGTGGAGCACCTGAAGGACCGCTATGCGGTCAGCGCCGGGACGCTGCGCGAAGCGCTCGCCCTGCTCGTTTCGGACCGGCTGGTCGTCGCGCGCGGGCACCGTGGGTTCAGCGTCACGCCGATGTCGCTGGGCGACCTCGAGGATCTCACCCACACGCGCGTGCTTCTCGAATGCGAGTCCCTCCGCGAGAGCATCGGGCGCGGAACCGACGAATGGGAAGCCGCGCTGGTGAGCGCCTTTCACCGGCTCTCGCGTGCGGAAGAGCGCCTGCAGCGCGATCCGGCGTCCGCCTTTGACGAATGGGAATCGCGCAACCGGGAGTTTCACGAAGCGCTGGTGTCGGCCTGCGACTCGGTCTGGCTGCGGCGCCTGCGCACGCTTCTCTACCACCAGACCGAGCGCTACCGGCGCCTCTCGGCCGTGAAGGGGCCGCCTCCGGTCAGCGTGCACGCCGAGCATCGCGAGATTTTCGATGCGGCCATAGTGCGCGACGTCCCTCGCGCCACGCGAGCGCTCGCAAGCCACATCGATCACGCGCTGGTCGTCATCCGCTCGGCGGGACTGCTGGCGTAGTTGGTCTGCCCGCCTCTCAGGCACGGCGTAGCAGGCTCGCATCCATCTCCGTGATCGCGTAGCCGGCTTCGCGCGGGATGCGCAGAAGGACGCGCCCGTCGCGCTCCAGGAATTCTGGGCAGACCGTTACCAAGGGCTCCGAGCGCGCGCGCCAACGCCTCGCCTACGCTCGAGGAGCGGGCGAGCTTCGCGAGGTTCATCCAGGTGGGGAACATCAGGCTGCCCGAGCCGGCGCTGGTTTCACACACCAAGATCGCGGGATCGCACCATGCGGAGCTCACGGCTTCCGACTCGTCATGCGCCGCCTCCTGCCCCGGCGGCATCGCCGCGAGGTAGAACTACGTATCGAATCGCTTCGGACGCGACTTCGGCGTGATCCAGTGCGCGAACGGCACGAGGAGGTCCGTGGCGAGCACCAGTCCTTCGTGCGCGCACAAGGCCGCAAACTCCGAACGGAAACTTCCGGTCGTGACGGCAGCCTTCCACTTGGGTCCCGGCGCGGCCTCCTGCGGTCCCTGCAGACCCGACGCCGGTCGCTGCGGCGGACGGTGCTGCTGCTGCGCGACGCGCCCGGCGGTATCGAGGTGTTCATGATCGTGCGCGCACCGGGGGGCGGCTTCGCCGCCGGCGCGCTTGTCTTCCCGGGCGGCAAGGTGGATGCCGCGGACGGCGATCCGGCCTGCCGGGCATTGTGTGCCGCGGGGACGGCACTGCCGGACGAAGAGAATGCTCGGCGCGCCGCCGGCGTGCGCGAGCTGTTCGAGGAGTGTGGCGTGCTGCTCGCGCGGCAGTCCGGCGAAGGCGCTCTGATCGCGGCGGAACGCCTGCAGGAAATCCGGCCCTAGCAGGCTGATGCAAAAGTCCCTGAACGAATCGTTGCGCGATTAGTCATATGCGACAACAAGTTCGTGAAGGGAGAATAAGAATGCGCGGACAAGTTGACCCCCAAGGTTCGATGTTCAGTTACTTCTCGGCTGAGTCGCGGGTGCCCGAGGAGCACCCGTTGCGTTCGATCAAGCGCGATGCTGACAGGGTGCTTGGCTCGCTGAGCGGGGAGTTCGACGAGCTGTACGCGGCGACGGGCCGGCCGTCGATCCCGCCGGAGCGGTTGCTGAAGGCGAGCCTGCTGATTGCGCTGTACTCGGTGCGTCGCGACCGGATGTTCTGCGAGATGCTCGACTACAACATCCTGTTTCGCTGGTTCCTGGACATGAGCCTGGAAGAGCGGGGGTTGGACCAGTCGAACTTCTCGCGGCTGCGCGAGCGGCTGGTGAAGAGCGATGTGGCCTGCCGCTTCTTCGACGCGGTGGTGAGCGAGGCGCGCAAGCGCAATCTGCTCTCCGATGAGCACTTCACCGTGGACGGGACGCCTGATCGAAGCCTGGGCTTCGACCGCGAAGAGCCTGCGGCGCAAGGACGGTCCGCCCTCGGCGGGCGGACCTGACGACCAGGGGCTGGTCAACTTCCGCGGCGAGCGGCGCTCGAACGACACCCACGAGTCCAAGACCGACCCAGACTCGAAGCTCATGAGGAAGGGCATCGGTCGCGAGACCAAGCTCAGCTTCGGTGGCCATGCGCTCATGGAGAATCGCAATGGCCTGTGCGTGGACATCGAGGTGCGCTCGGCGCTGCAGACCGAAACCGAGTCGGCCAAGGAGTTGCTTGCGCGCCAGAGGAGAAAGCGCGTTCGGCCCACGACCCTCGGGGCCGATAAGGGCTACCACACGAAAGACTTCGTCGCCCACCTGCGCAAAAAGAACATCGCCCCTCACATCGCGCAGATCGAAGGCCGCAAGACCCCGGGGCTTGATGCGCGCACTACGCGCCACGGTGGCTATGCCGTCAGCCAGCAAAAACGCAAACGCGTCGAAGAGATCTTCGGCTGGATGAAAGCTTATGGCGGCATGCGCCGCACCATGGCGCGTGGCTTGGCCCGCGTGCAGCTGCATGTCTACATCGTTGCAGCAGCCTATAACCTCCTGCGCATGAGTCGATTGCGACCAGGCACAGGCTAATTGCGTCCGCAAACAAGCAATATGAGCAAACCAAGGCAAAAAAGAGCACTTAGCAGCAAGCATTCCGCTCGTTACATCCACCCAAGCTTCATCACGACGATGAAATTGGCCGTTTCTCATCGTTCTGCATCAACCTGCTAGCAGCCTGATGCAAAAAGATTCGAGATGATGAATTTCATGCCGATATTCGAGTTTCGGGTCGGCTGATGAGCGAATTTGGCGCTTCCAATCGCTGCGTTTCGCGCTCGTTTGTTCATTTTGGGCTCCCGCGGACGCGACTATCCTGTGGGTGCTGGCAAGCGACTCATGCGCAGCAAGTTGTACGCGGTGGCCACCATGTAGGCGTGCAGACGAACGCGCTCCAGGCCGCGTGCCATGGGGCGGCGCAGACCGCCGTAGGCTTTCATCCAGCCGAAGATCTCCTCGACACGCTTCCTTTTCTGCTGGATGTGATAGCCCTTGTCTGCTCCGAGCGTCGTGGGCCGCAAGCGCTTTCGCGCCTGCCGAGAAAGCATGTCCTTGGCGGCCCCCGGGGTCTTGCGGCCTTCGATCTGCGCGACGCGATCTTCTTCTTTCGTAGATGCGCGACGAAGTCCTTGGGCGTGCCCGCCGTAGCGCAGCTTCGTCTCATGGCCCCGGCCTTTCTTCATGAGCTTCGCCTCTGGGTCGGTCTTCGACTCGTGCGTGGCGTTCGAGCGGCGCTCGCCGCGGAAGTTGACCATCCCCTGGTCGTCGGGCCCGCCCTGCGAGGGCGGGCCATCCTTGCGCCGCATGCTCTTCGCGGTGGACGCCCAGGCCTCGATCAGCGTCCCGTCGACCGTGAAGTGCTCATCGGACAGGAGCTTGCGCTTGCGCGCCTCGCTCGCCACCGCATCGAAGAAGCGGCACGCCAGATCGGTCTTCACCAGCCGCTCACGCAACCGAGAGAAGTTCGACTGGTCCAGACCCCGCTCCTCCAAGCTCATGTCCAGGAACCAGCGAAACAGAATGTTGTAGTCGAGCCTCTCGCACAGCATCCGGTCCGAGCGCACCGAGTACAGGGCGATCAGCAGGCTTGCCTTCAGCAGCCGCTCCGGCGGTATCGAGGGCCTTCCGTCCTCAGCATACAGCTCGTCGAACTCCCGGTTCAGCGCAGCGAGCACCGCATCGGCGTCGCGCTTGATCGCGCGCAGCGGATGGCCCTCCGGCACCCGCGACTCGGGCGAGAAATAGCTGAACATCGAAGCTTGGGGGTCAACCTGTCCGCGCATTCATATTCTCCCTTCACGAACTTGTTGTCTCATAAGACTACTCGCGCAACAGTTCGTTCGGGGAGTTTTGCATCAAGCTGCTAGCTAGGGGTTGACCAGCCAGGGATCGATCTTCAGCAGCTGGCCGAAATCCGCAGCGACATCGTCATAGGCATGGAAGTGCTGCGACTTGGTGCGCACCGCCCAGCCCGCGTGCAGCGGCGGCAGCAGCACCTGCTCGCCCAGGCCCTTGAGGATCTCCGGGATCCCGGAAGACAGGTCGTTGTTGAGCAGGACGGCGCAGGGGTCGAACCCGTCCAGCCCGAGCCGCAATCCATGGCGCTTCAGCGGCTCGACGACCAGCTTCTTCCCGGTCGCGGTCTCCAGCTCGGTGGGCGAGGCGATCTCCGGGTTGAGGCTGCCCAGGCGCACCTCCAGCCCGGTCTGGCGCAGGATGGTCGCCAGCACCGCGACGTTCTCCAGGTACCAGCGGTTGCGGGTGTGGTTCTCCGGGACGAGCAGCGGGTTCTTCGCCTCCGGGCACAGGCGCTCGATCAGCGAGGTCGCCGCCTGCACCGCGAGCGGGATGAAGGCCGCGTTGAGGTTGCTGAAGCCTCCCGGGAACAGGTTGGTGTCCACCGGCGCCAGCTTGAAGCCCGAGTTGCGCAGGTCCACCGAGGTGTAGAACGGCGACTCGTGCGCCTGCCAGCGCAGCCGGAACCAGCGCTCGATGGCGCTGGAGCTGTCCAGGATCCGCTGCTCGAGTTCGAGCAGCGGGCCGTTGAGCGCTGGTGAGGTGCGGGACCAAGCCCGGGACTACTTCTTTGCGGCCGGCTTCGCCGGCGCCTCCGCAGGTGCCGCTGCGGGCTCCTTCAGGTTGCCGCTGGCCTGGTTGGCCATGTGGATGATGGCGCGCGTCAGCTCGAGGTCGGTCGCGTCCGCGGCGCCGGCGCGCGGCGGCATGGCGTTCTTGCCGTTGACCACGGACTTCAGGGGCGCCCGCGCATGGTGAGTCCCTGGCGGTTCAGGTGCGTGGCGATCGCCTTCATGCCCATGACGTTGCTGCCGTGGCCGGCGAGATACAGGCTGTAGATCTCCCGCACGGTTTCCGCCTCCACCGGATCGAGCTCGAGTCGGCGTTTGTGTCGGCCCCGGTTCCCGACGATTCCGGTCGTGGCTGTCCGGAAGCCAAAGGGCGGCACGGAGCCGTTCCAGTATCCTTGGCGGGCGTTCTCTTGCATCGCCCGCTGCGTGTGCTTGGCGTTCTCCTTGCTCCGGTACTCGTCGAACAGGCTGAAGAGCTTTCTCGCCATCTCGCCCGCCGCGTCATCGCCCGTCTGCTGGGTGATTGAGACGATTTTGACCCCGGCTTTCTTCAGCACCCGCTCGTAGTGCAGGAACTGGAATTGGTCCCGGAAGAACCGCGAGCGGCTGTGCACTAGGATCGCCTCGAACGGCGCGGGCGGCTGCGTCGCGACGGCGATCATCTGCTGGAACACGGCGCGCCGGTCATCGGTCGCGGATGCACCCGGTTCCACCTACTTCGAGGCAACCGGCAGGTTATGGGTCTTGCAGTGCTCCCGGAGCTGGCGCAGTTGATCCGGGATCGACAGATCGTTCTCGGCTTGGCGAGTCGTCGAAACTTGCGCATGGTGAACACTACCTGCGGACGGCGCCTCGTACTGTTTGCGTAAAAATGCATAGCTAGCTACACTGTTTTTCGATGGCTCGGTCACACGGCTGGGCAAGGAGGCAAGATGATTGCAAAATATTTGCTGAAGTTCGGCATCGCCGGACTGGCCGCGTTCCTCGTGTCAGCGCACGCAGCGCCGCCGCTGGGCTACCCGGACAGGCCCATTCGGATGATCATCCCCAATCCGCCGGGTGGCGGCACCGACATCTATGCGCGCATGATCGCGCCGCGCATGGCCGAGGCATTGGGGAAGCCGGTCGTCATCGATAATCGCGGCGGCGCCGCGGGCACCATCGCCGCCGTCGCGGCCGCGAAGACGCTGCCGGCCGACGGCTACACGGTTCTTCTCGGCGACCGTGGCATGTATGCGGTGAACCCCAGCATGTTCGAGAGCCTGCCCTATGACCCGCAAAAGGATCTCGCGCCGGTGACGCTGATCGCCCGCATGGACTTCCTGCTGATGGTCAATCCGCAGGTGCTGCCGGTGTCGAATGTGGCCGAGCTAATTGCGGCCGCCAGGAAAATGCCCACGGGCCTGAACTACGCGTCGCCCGGGTTTCAATCGACCCACCACATGGCCATGCAGCTCTTCGCGCGGGACGCGGGCATCACGGTCGTTCCCGTGACCTACAAGGGCGCCGCGCCGGCGCTGACCGACTTGCTCGGTGGCCAGATCGGCGTCATGTTCCTGGACCGCGCCGGCGCGACGCCCTCCCTCAAGTCGGGACAACTGCGGGCCATCGCAACCGCCGGCACATCGCGACTGCTCGCGTATCCGGATATACCGACCGTCGCGGAATCCGGCCTGAAGGACTTCAGCGCGGACGCCTGGCTGGGATTCACCATGCGCCGGGGAACACCCGACGGGGTCATCGAGGCCGTCCGCGAAGCGTTCATCAAGAGCATTTCGGATCCCGATCTGCGACAGAAGGCACTCGATCGCGGCATCAATCCCATCTCGAGCACGCCCGAGGAGTTCGGCCGCTACATCGAGGCCGAAACGGTGAAGTGGCGAAAGGTGGTCCGCGAACGCGGCATCAAGGCCGAGTGACCGCTGCGCCCCATGAGATCCCGAGATCACCGGTCCTGAAGCGCGCCGGCCAGAGTGAAAAAGCTGATGGAGTCGGCGCCATCAGCCGCGGCTTCTGGTTTCACTGGTTTCACTACCTGAAAGACATGCAGCCATGACCCGAGAAGCCGCGCAGACGCGCTTTTCGCGGACGGAAGCTGGAGCGGCGGTGAGTGTCGACCGGATGCTCCCGCGCGGGATGCTCGAGCGCTGTGCGGCGAATTTTCCGGACAAGGCCGCCTATCTCTGCGGCGAGCGCGGAAGCACGTGGCGCGAGATGTCCGTGCGTTCCGACGCCTTGGCTATCGCATTGCAGGGCCTCGGCGTCGCCAAGGGCGACGTGGTCGGCGTGCTGGGCGAGGAATCGATCGAGATCTACGAGAGCTTGTTTGCGTGCATGAAGATCGGAGCGATCCGCGTGGGTCTGAACTGGCGGCATCCGGTTTCGCAACTGCGGCACATTCTTCGCGACGCCGGCGTGCGGCTGCTGCTCGTCCAGGACCGCTGCATCCATTTGATCCGGCCTCTGCGCGCCGAGCTCGGCGCCCTGGGCATCAGGCTTCTAGGCTATGGCCCCAGCCACGACGCGGAGCTCGATTACGAGGGCATCCTCAGGCCGGCGCTCGGGCACCCCCTCGAAGCGCCCCACCCTGAAGGCGGCGATGCCCTGCTTTACAGCTACACGTCCGGAGCGACCGGCAACGCCAAGGGCGTGATCATCAGCCATCGGGCGGCCGCTACGGCCATCCTCTCAGGCGCGCTCGGCAGGGGACTCGTCCACGACGACGTGCACTATTTGCCCGCCCAGTCCTCGTGGGTGATCATCCTCATGAATCTTTTCGGGCTGGCCACCGGAATGACGCACGCCATCCCGGACGGTGTGTTCGAGATCCGCCAGTGCCTGCGCGACCTGGAGCGACTGCGCGTGACTGTCGTGCTGATGGTTCCGACGATGATCAAACGCGCGCTGGCCGAATATCGCGCCGGGGCGTACGACCTCTCGAGCCTGCGCATGATCATGTACGGATCCGCGCCCGCCTCGCCGGCGTTCGCGAAGGAAATCCACGAAACCTTCGGCTGCGATCTCGCGCAAACCTATGGCATGACCGAAACCGCGGGCGGCATATCGCACCTCTCTCCGGGTGACCACCGGCTGGCCCTTGCCGGCGAGCCGCAGCTGCTGAATTCCGTCGGCCGTCCGACCATCCTCTTCAGCGTCAGCATCCGCGACGAAGACGGCCGCGCGCTGCCGGCCGGCGAAGTCGGAGAGATCTGGGTGCGCGGCGACGCCGTCATGACCGCCTACCTCAACGACCCGAGGGAGACCGCGGAGGCGTTGGTCGGCGGGTGGCTTCGGACCAACGACATCGGCAGGCTCGATGGGCGAGGCTATCTCTACCTCGTCGACCGCAGGAAATACGTCATCAAATCGGGCGGAGTGAAGGTGTTCTCCGCGGGCGTCGAATCGGTTCTCGGCCGGCACCCGAGCGTGGAGGAAGCGTGCGTGCTCGGTATGCCCCACGCCACCTGGGGGGAAGCCGTGGTCGCCGTGTTGAAGCTCAGGCCCGGTGTCCGCGAGCCGTCGATCGACGAGCTGACCCGTCACTGCAATGTCTATCTCAGCAAGCCGGAGTGCCCGAAGGCGTTTGTCTTCGTCGATGAACTGGCGCGGACGGCGACTGGAAAAGTCGCGAAGGAGGCCGCCCGGGAATGGCTGTCGGCCCATGCGCATCTGCTTTCCTGGCCGGGGCAGCCCGAGGAGAGCCTGCAATGAATTCCCGCACGCCCCTTGCAGCCCTCGCGGGGCTTGGCTTCAGCGCCATGTCGCGCAAGAACATCGGCACAACCCGTGACCTGGCCATCGACGCGGTGGTCCATGCGGTGGAAGACTGCGGACTGGACCTGAGCAGCGTCGACGGCCTGATGATCTGCCGAAGCCCCGCCGGGCAAGTCAACGACTTGCCGCTTCGGCTTCGCCTAGATCTTGGCCTGGGCGACTTGAACCTGCTGGGCGATCTTCAGATCGACGGGATGACGGTGGTGGGTGCCATTCAGCACGCGAGCCTGTACATCCGTCATGGTCTCGCGCACACCGTCGTCTGCGTGTTCAGCGACGCGCCGTTGCGGCCGGGAGCGGAATCCGGCAGCGCCGCTTTCAGCCGCGTCATGCAGCTCTCCGGGCTGGGACCTTGGGAGGTGCAATACGGCCTGATCGGCGCGGTGGCCCCTTACGCGCTGGCCGCGCAGCGATATCTTCATCGCTACGGTCTCGGCGCAGAGGCGCTTGGCGAATATGCGATCGCGTGCCGGCGCTGGGCCACGCTCAACCCGCAGGCAATGCTGCGACAGCCCTTGGACATGGCGGGCTATCTCGAATCGAAGCCCATCGTCGAGCCCCTGCGCATGCTCGATTGCTGCTACCCCGTGAATGGCGCCATCGCCGTGGTCGTGACCGACGTCGCGCGCGCACGCGACCTGCGCAAGCCGCCGGTCTACGTGCATGCAATTTCCCAGGGCCATGCCGGCACGCGCAACTTCAAGGGCAGCGAGGGCGAGATCAACGCCGGCGGAGCGATCGCGGCCAACTGCCTGTGGAAGCAGGCGGGCATCGGGCCCGGGGAGGTACAGATGGCGCAAATCTACGACGCGTTCTCCTATGCGGGACTGCAGGCTCTCGAAGACTACGGGCTCTGCGGCCGCGGCGAAGCGTCGCGGTTCATCGCCGCCGGCCACACCTCGCCAGGCGGCTCGCTGCCGGTGAACACGGGCGGCGGCCATCTCTCCGGCTTTTACCTGCAGGGGATGACGCCGGTGGCAGAAGCCGTCACGCAGGCGCGCGGCGAAGCCGGCGATCGCCAGTCCGAGCGCAAGGACCTGATTCTCGTGACCGGCAACGGCGGACGGCTCGACTATCACGGCGCGCTCCTGCTCAGTCCCCAGGAGAGTCTATGAGATTCATCGACAAACGCCATTCATCGTTCGGGGAGGCCTTCGACAGGTTCATCGCTCAGGGCGAACTGCGGTATGCGCGTTGTCCGGAGTGCGCTCGCGCGCTGAGTTTCGCGGAGCGTCTGTGCGTCCGGCACCCGCACAAGGTGCCTGAATGGTTGCCGGCGAGCGGACGCGCCATGCTGCATACGTTCGCGGTGTACCGGATCGGCTACGCGCCGGAATTTCCGCCACCCTATTGCGTGGGCATGGTCGAACTGGAAGAAGGTCCGCGCCTACTCTGCGCCATCTCGGGGCCCGAGGGGTGGAAGCCTGCCATCGGCGTCTCGCTCGAGGCGCGCTTCGAGCCCTCCGGGCGGCTCGTCTTCGACACCGCGGAGTAAGCATCTTGTTCGCCAAAGCCCAGCCCGATCCCGTCGCCGCATTGATTCGCGATGGCGCGGTTCACAGCAGCCTCTACACCGATCCCGCGATTTTCGCGCGGGAGATGAAGACGATCTTTAACACAGGTTGGGTCTTCGTCGGCCACGATTCCGAAATAACGGCGAGAGGAAACTACCTGCGCCGCACCCTGGGTGCGACCCCCGTGCTTATGGTGCGCGACAAGGACGGTTTGATCAACGTCATCGTCAACCGCTGCGCGCACCGCGGCAACCTGTTGTGCCAGGAGGCCAAGGGCACGCGCAAGAACTTCACGTGCCAATACCATGGTTGGGTCTTCGACCTGAAGGGGGCCTTGGTCGATGTGCCGTTTCCGGCCGGCTTCAAACATGACCGCGGAACGCTGGGACTTCAGAAGGCTCATGTCGGTGTCTATCGCGGGTTCGTGTTCGCCAGCCTGGCGGACGATCCATTGCCTTTGAAGCAGCACCTGGGCAACGCCGCGGCCGCCCTGGACCGCGCGGCGGACCTGTCGCCCGCGGGCGAGCTGGACCTGTCGGGCGGGTGGGTCAGGCACCTGTTCCATGCCAACTGGAAGATGCTTTTCGAGAACAACATTGACGGCTATCACACCAACTACGTGCATGACTCCTTCGCGCGCGGCGTCAAATTGGACAACCAGTACGGCAACCGGCTGGTGAGCAAGGAAGACAAGGTGCAGGCCCGGGCCCGCGACCTCGGCGGCGGCCACGCCGACATCGAATACTCGTCCACCTACGCGCGGCCGCTGGAGTGGCTGGGCGTGCAATCCGACCGCTACCCCGACTACGCGAGATCGATGGCGGCGACCTATGGCCCTGAGCGGGCCGAGGAGATCATGCGCGCGGGCCCGCCGCACACCATGATCTTTCCCAACCTGTTCATCGCGGAGACGGCGATCACGATGATCCAGCCCCTCAGCGCGAACCGCTGCGTCAACTGGCACACACCGATGTACCTGAAGGACGCGCCCGATGTGAACCAGCGCCTGCTGCGGCAATGCGAAGCGGCCCTCGGCCCCGGGGGCTTCCTGCTCCCCGACGACGCGACCATCCTCGCACGCCAGTGGCAGGCGATGGACAAGGCGCCGGCGTGGACCGGCCTGGAGCGCGGCCGCGAGCGCGAGCACGATGACGGCCACGGCATCCGCAGCGGACACTATTCCGACGAGATCACCCTGCGCGGCTTCTGGAGCCACTACCGGGAGCTCTCGAGCGACCTGCCTGCGGCTGCGATGCGGCCATGAACCGAGAGAGCCGCGACATGCGCCCTGGATCGGCGATCGACTGGCTTGAACACAACGAGGTCGAGCGATTCGTCTACCTCGAGGCCCAGCTCGCCGACGAGTCGCGCTATGACGAGTGGCAGGCCTTGCTCGACGAGGACATGACCTATTGGGTCCCGCGCGGAGCCGGCCTCGACCCGAACCGGGACGTGTCGATCATCAATGACAACCGGGCGCGCCTAGCCACACGCGTGCGGCAACTGAAGACCGGAACGCGACACAGCCAGACGCCCGCATCCTTCATGCGCCGGCTGATTTCCAACCTTGTGATCGACCGCGAGGAGCCCGGCGGCTACCGCGTCGCTTCCAATTTCGCGCTGTTTGAAATGACTCTGCATTCGACGGAAGCGATCAATATCTGGGCGGGCCGCACGGAACACCGGCTGCGCCGAACCGGACAAGGACTCAGGATGTACTCCAAGAAGGTCGTTCTCATCAACGGCGACGAGCCGCTTCCCTCGCTCGCCTTCCTGATCTGAAGGGAGCAAGCACGTGCCTGAGACCGTGGACGCGCGAGGCATGACGCTGGTGGGCGAAACCCGGGAACTCGCGAACCGAACCAGGCCAAGCAGGTCTGCCTGCCCGGTTGGGCGCCCATCGCCATCGTGCGGCTGGCCGCCGAATACTTCGTGATCGACGACACCTGCACCCACGGCGCCGCTTCTCTGGCCGACGATGACGTCGTCGACGGCGAGATCATGCGCCCATTTCATTCGGGCGCGTTCGACGTTCGGTCCGGCCGGGCCACGCGCTTTCCGTGCACGGACGATCTCTGCGTGTACGAGGTCGCCCTCGACGGCGAAAAGATCTTGGCACGGCTGGGGCCGCCTCGTCCTTGAACTCTGCCGGGGTCGAGTGCGGATCTGCGACCTCGCGGCCGTAACAGGAACACGTTCACGCGCTCGTCGATCTCTTCGCACAACCGGGACATGAACTTCACGCGCCAGCTCGGCGGCGCCTTCGGCGTCAATCTGCTCGCGGTGGCGCTCGAGCGGCGCACGGCGTTCCACGGCGAGGCGCTCGCCGCCACCTAGACGCCCGACAACGCCGCAACGATGACCCTGCTCGGACAGGTCGCGCAACTCTCCGGCACCGCCGGCCTGCCAGATCATCAGCAGCTCCCCGCGGCTGCCTGGTACCTCGGCCAGATGATTTACCTTCAGGCGAGCACGCTCGCCTACCGCGAAGGCTTCCTCGTCACGGCGGTCGTCTTCGCCACGGCGCTCGTGCCGACCTGGTTGCTGCACCGGCACGGCCGCTGACTGCCACTGATCGAGGGTGCCTTCGGAACCCCGACGCTGGTCGAGGCGAACTGCCGACAGCTACGGCGCGACATCCTCGAGGGACGGCCGGACCCGGGCGGGAAAAGCCCCGTGTCGCTCCCTCGCTCAGCCCATGGCGTCCAGCGTCCTGCGAAAGCGCGCGAGCGAGAGAGCGAAGAGCGCCGCCCCGATGCCGGCGAGGGCTGCGAACTGCGGCCAGACGATGGCGAACCCCGCGCCGCGGTAAAGGATCGCCTGCGCGAGGATGACGAAATGCGTGTTCGGCGCGGCGAGCATGAGCTGCTGCACGATCTCGGGCATGCTCTCGCGCGGCGTCGAGCCCCCGGACAGCATCTGCAGGGGCAGCAGGACGAGCATGAGCAGCAGCCCGAACTGCGGCATCGAGCGCGCAAAGGTGGCGAGCAGGATGCCGAGCGAGGTGGTGGCGAAAAGGTGCAGCGCCGCGCCGGCGAGGAAGAGCGCGACCGAGCCCTCGATGGGCACCGAAAGTACCCCCTGCACGATGACGACGAGCGAAAAGGCGGCGGCGGCGAGGACCACCAGGCCCATCGACCAGACCTTGGCGCTCATGATCTCGAACGGCGTGACCGGCATCGCGAGCAGGTGCTCGACGGTGCCGTGTTCGCGCTCGCGGATGAGCGCCGCGCCGGTGAGCACGATGGCGAGCATGGTGACGTTGTTGATGACCTGCATGATGGCGCCGAACCAGGACTTCTCCAGCCCGGGATTGAAGCGCGCGCGCAGCGCGAGCTCGACCGGCGGCGCGGCGCCCGCGCGCCGGCCGCCCGCGAAGGCCGCGATCTCGCCGGCGGCGATCGCCTGGATGTAGCCGCTGCCGACGAACGCCTGGCTCATGCGCGTGGCATCCACGCTGAGCTGCAGCGCGGGGCTGCGCCCGGCGAGCAGGTCGCGCTGGAAGCCCGACGGGATGTGCAGCGCGAACGTGTCGAGGCCCGCGTCCATGCGCGCGTCCATCTCCTCCCGCGCGATCCGCACGGGCGGCAGGAAGTACGGCAGGTAAAAGGCGTCGGCGATGCGCGCGGAGAGCGCCGAGCGGTCCTCGTCCACAATCGCGATCGGCGCCCGGTGCAGCGTCTCCGGGATCGCCGTCGCGGCGGTGTACACGGAGAACGTGAACGCGTAGGCGATGAGGACGAGCATCAGCGGGTCGCGCAGCAGGCTGCGCAGCTCTTTCACGCCGAGGTGGCGGACATTGGCCGCGCGCACGCTCAGCGCTCCTGCTTCCTGAGCAGGGCCGCCGCGAGCGCCAGGAGCGCCGGCGGGGCGGCGAGAAGCGCGGCGAAAGACGGCTGCAGGTCGGCGAACCCGAGCCCCTTGGAGAACGCGCCGCGCGCGATGGTGAGGAAGTGGCTGGTGGGATAGATCTCGCCGATCACGCGGCCCGCGCCCTCGAGCGAGCTCACCGGGTCGAGCATGCCGGAGAACTGCACCGCGGGCAGGAGCGTGAGGAGCGCCGTGCCGAAGAGCGCGGCGGTCTGGCTGCGCATGAAGGTCGAGATGACGAGCCCGAGGGCCGTGGCGGCGCCGACATAGAGGAGCGCCGCCGCGGCCAGCGCCGCGAAGCTGCCCGCGAGCGGCACACGGAACAGGAACACCGCCATGGCGGCGAGCAGGAGAAAGTTCAGCATCCCGAGCGCCACGTAGGGAATCTGCTTGCCGAGCAGGAACTCGAGCCGGGTGACCGGCGTGACGTAGAGGTTGACGATGGAGCCGAGCTCCTTCTCACGCACCACCGAGAGCGCGGCGAGCATGGCCGGGATCATCATGAGGAGCAGCGGGATCACCGCGGGCACCATCGCCACCAGGCTCTTCACGTCGGGGTTGTAGCGGAAGCGCACCTCGATGGCGGCGGGCGCCGCAGCGGCCCCCGCACCGCCCGCCTCGCGAGCGCGAGCCGCGAGCCAGTGCGCATGCATGCCCTGCACGTAGCCGCGCACCGTCTCGGCGCGCATCGGCATGGCGCCGTCGATCCAGGCGCCGACCTCGAGCGGCGCGCCGCGCGCCAGGTCGCGGCCGAACCCCGGCGGGATCTCGACGGCGAGGCTGATCTCGCCGGCGCGCATGCGCCGATCGAGATCGGCGTGGCTCGAGAGCGGTGGGCGCTCGGAGAAGTAGCGCGAGCCCGCGAGGTTGAGCGCGTAGTCGCGGCTCGCGGCCGTGCCGTCGCGGTCGAGCACCGCGAAGGCGAGGTTCTCAACGTCCATGTTGATGCCATAGCCGAGCACCAGCATGAGGATCAGGCTGCCCAGTCCCGCGAGCGTGAGGCGGATCGGGTCGCGCGCGAGCTCCAGCGCCTCGCGCAGCGTGTAGCTCAGGAGGCGCCCCGGATCGAAGCGCCGGCGGTTCGCGGGGGACGGCGGCGCACCGGGGAGCGCCCCGGTGGACGCGGCGCGATCACCCGCCTCCCCGGCAAGCGCCTCTTCCAGATAGCCGATGAACGCCTCCTCCAGCGTACGCGCGCCGCGCTCCTCCACCAACGCCGCCGGGCGGCCGGTCGCGAGCACGCGGCCGGCATGCATGAGGGAGATGCGGTCGCAGCGCTCGGCCTCGTTCATGTAGTGCGTGGAGACGAAGATGGTGACGCCGTCGTCGCGCGCCAGGTCGATCAGCATCTGCCAGAAGGCGTCGCGGGCGACCGGGTCGACGCCCGAGGTGGGCTCGTCGAGGATCAGCACTTCGGGCGCGTGGACCATGGCCACCGCGAGCGACAGGCGCTGGCGCTGCCCGAGCGGCAGGCGCGCAGGCAGCGCGTCCATGATCGCCTCCAGCCCGAAGCGCCGCGCCATCTCGGGCACGCGCGAGCGCAGCCGCTCCTCCGGCATGCCGAAAAGGCGCGCGTGCAGCTCGAGGTTCTGCCGCACGGTGAGCTCGCCGTAGAGCGAGAAGCCCTGCGTCATGTAGCCCACGCGCCGGCGCGTCGCGATATCGCGCGCGTTTACCGGGCGGCCGAAGAGGCGCGCCTCGCCTTCGCTCGCCGGCAGCAGCCCCGTGAGCATCTTCATGGTGGTGGTCTTGCCGCAGCCGTTGGAGCCGAGGAAGCCGAAGATCTCGCCGCGCCGGATGCGGAAGCTCACCCGCTCGACGGCGGCGAAATCGCCGAAGCGCCGCGTGAGCCCGCGCGCCTCGATCGCCGCGTCGGCGCCGGCGCGGCCCTCGCGGGCGCGCAGCGCCACCGGCCGGCGGCCTTCGCGCTGCGCCTGCGGCAAGAGCGCGATGAACGCCTCCTCGAGGCTGCGCCTGCCGGCGCGCTGGAGCAGCTCGGCCGTCGGCCCCGCGGCGAGGACGCGCCCGGCGCTCATGGCGGCGAGCCAGTCAAACCCCGCAGCTTCCTCCATGTAGGCCGTTGCCACGAGCACGCTCATGCCAGGCCGGTTCGCGCGGATGCTTGCGACGAGCTCCCAGAACTGCCGGCGCGAGAGCGGGTCGACGCCCGTAGTGGGCTCGTCCAGGATGAGCAGGTCCGGGTCGTGGATCAGGGCGCAGCAAATGCCGAGCTTCTGCTTCATCCCGCCCGAGAGCTTGCCTGCCGCGCGCCCCGAGAACGGCGCGAGCCCGGTGGCGCCGAGCAGCTCGTCGATGCGCCGCTCGCGCTCGCGGCGCGCATGACCGAAGAGGCGCGCGAAGAAGTCCAGGTTCTCGAAAACCGAGAGCGTCGCGTAGAGGTTGCCGCCGAGCCCCTGCGGCATGTAGGCGATGCGCGGCGCCGCGGTGCGGCGGTGGCCCGCATCGGCCATGTCGCCGCCCAGCACCTCGACCCGCCCGGACTGGATGGCGCGCGCGCCGGCCGCGAGCGCGAGCAGGCTCGATTTCCCCACGCCGTCGGGGCCGATCAGGCCCGCCATGCAGCCGGCCGGCACTTCGAGGCTCACCGCGTCGAGGGCCTGCGTCCTGCCGTAACGCAGGCCTGCCTGCACGACGCGCACGACAGGTCCGGCGCCGGCGCTCATGGCGGCAGCTTGACCTGCAGGTGCGCCGGCCAGTCCCGCGTCTCGTCGAGACGCACGTAGGCCACGCCGGGAAGCCCGGTCTTTACCCGCGAGATGTGCTTGCGCAGCAGCTCCGGCGCTATCTGCGCGCGCACGCGGAACATGAGCTTTTCGCGCTCGCTCTTGGTCTCGACCGTCTTCGGCGTGAACTGCGCCTCGTCGGCGACGAACGACACGCGCGCCGGGATCACGTACTGCGGCGCGGCGTCCAGCACCAGGCGCGCCTCCGCGCCCATGGCGAGGCGCCCCGCCGCCGCGGTGGGCAGGAAGAACGTCATGTAGACGTCGCTCAGGTCGATCAGGCTCAGCACGCGTCCGCCTGGCGCCACCACTTCGCCGGGCTGCGCGACGCGGTATTGCACGCGCCCGTCGCGCGGGGCGCGCAACCCCGCGTCGTCGATGTCGGCGCGGATGCGCGCGACGTTCGCCCGCGCGGCTTCGACCCCTGACTGCGCGCCGAGGATCTGCGAGCGCGCGCTGCCGATGCCGGCGTCCGCCACCGCGATCTGCGAGCGCGCGGCGGCGAGCGCCGCCTCGGCGCTTTCGACGCGGGCGCGCTGGTCCTCCAGCGCCTGGGGCGACAGGAATCCCTTGTCGGCGAGCGCCGCCGAGCGCGCGGCCTCGCGCCTGGCGGTGCTCAGATCGACCCGGCGCTGGGCGACGCCGGCCTGCGCCGTGGCTTTCTCGCTCTCGCGCTGCGCGAGCTGGCCGCGCGCGGTGGCGACCGCGCTTTGCGCCTGCGCGAGCTGCGCCTCGGCCTGGCGAAGCTGCGCCTGCAGCGTCGCGGTGTCCATCCGCGCCACGGTCTGTCCGGCGCGGACCAGCTCGCCTTCCTGGACGAGAATGTCCGCGACGCGGCCGCCGGCGCGGGCGGCGACGTCGATCTCGACGCCTTCGATGCGCCCGTTGCCGCTCGCGATGCCCTCGTAGCCGTCCTGCGGCTGCAGGAGCTGCCAGCCAAGCCATCCCGCCAGCGCGCCGAGCGCCAGCGCTGCGGCGCC
>CBDDRQ010000239.1:0-9271 GCA_965233125.1 uncultured bacterium | reverse complement strand
ACTTCCTTCTCGCGCTTCACTTCGGCGGCCAGGGTCACCTGCGCGCCGTCGATCGTCACCTGGATGTCCTCCTTCTTCACGCCGGGCAGCTCGGCCGTGACGGTGTAGGCGCCGTTCTTCTCGGCGACATCCACCTTCATGCGCGGCGCGGCGAGCTCCCCGCCGCGGCCTTCATAGGCTACGGGGCGGACGAGGAACCCCTTGAAGAGGTCGTCGACCAGGTCGTTGAAGGGGTCGAATCGGGTCAGTTGTGCCATCGCGTTCTCCTTTCCTGAGGCTGTACCCGGCAGGTAGGGGCTCGGCCGCGCGCTTTCAAGACCCCCTCTACAATTCCCCGGATGGAGGACTTCCGCTCCCGCGTCGAAGCCGAGCGCGCCTATCTGGTGCGCTACGCCAGCCTGCAACTGCGCGACCGGCATGCCGCGGAGGATGCGGTCCAGGAGACGCTGCTCGCGGCGCTCGCCGGGGAGTCGGGCTTCGCCGGGCGCTCGAACCTGCGCACCTGGCTCACCGGCATCCTCAAGCACAAGATCGTCGACGCCGTCCGGCGCGCGAGCCGGGACGGCGCGGCGCCCGACCCCGGCGACGAGGCGGACCTGGACGCCCTGATGTACGACCGCAGGGGCCACTGGGCAGAGCCGCCGGCGGCCTGGCCCGATCCGGACGCCTCGCTCGAGCAGGCGCAGTTCTTCGCCGTGCTCGAGCTGTGCCTGGAGCGCCTGCCGGCGAAGACCGCGCGGGCTTTCATGATGCGCGAGCACCTCGGCTTCGAGACCGCGGACATCTGTAAGGAACTCGGCGTCACGCCGACCCATTGCTGGGTACTGCTCTACCGAGCGCGCGCGGCGCTGCGCGAGTGCCTGCAGACAAACTGGTTCCAGAAATGATCTTTCCCTCCTGCAAGGAAGTCTCGCACCTCGTCTCCCAGGGCCTCGACCGCGAGCTCGGCCTCGGCGAGCGGCTGCGGCTGCGCGCGCACCTCGCCATCTGCAACGGCTGCAGGAACTTCCGGCGCCAGATCGGGTTTCTGCGCACGGCGGTCAGAGCACTTGGGTCCAGGAACGCCTGAGCGTTGCGCCGCGTGCGGCGCGGCCTTTCACTGCGGCAGGGACGAGGCCGAATGCTGGTGCGCTTCGCTGCCGGCGCTCGCGCCGGTGCCGGGGCGCAGCTGCCTGTGCCGCGCCTGCCTGGAAGCGCAGCTCAAAGAACGTAGCGCGCCAGGTCCTCGTTCCTAGCGAGCTCGCCCAGGCGTGCGTCGACGTAGGCCGCGTCGATGGTCACGCTCCCCGGGCCGCGCTTGCCGGCGTCGAAGGAGACCTCCTCCAGCAGCTTCTCGAGCACCGTGTAGAGCCGGCGCGCGCCGATGTTCTCGGTCTTCTCGTTCACCTGGAAGGCGATCTCGGCGAGGCGGCGGATCGCCTCGGGCCGGAACTCCACCTGCAGGCCCTCGGTCGCGAGCAGCGCCTGGTACTGCTTCACCTGGCTCGCGTCGGTACCGACCAGGATCGTCTCGAAGTCCTCGACCGAGAGCGAGTCGAGCTCGACCCGGATCGGGAATCGGCCCTGCAGCTCGGGGATCAGGTCGGCGGGCTTGGCGAGGTGGAAAGCGCCCGAGGCGATGAACAGCACGTGGTCGGTCTTCACCATGCCGTAGCGCGTCGAGACCGTGGTGCCCTCCACGAGCGGCAGCAGGTCGCGCTGCACCCCCTGGCGCGACACGTCCGCGCCCGCCGTCTCGGCGCGGCTCGTGATCTTGTCGATCTCGTCGAGGAACACGATGCCGTTCTGCTCGGCGTTCGCGATGGCGCGCGCTTTGAGCTCGTCGTCGTTCACCAGGCGCGCGGCCTCCTCCTCGGTGAGGAGCTGCGCCGCCTCGCGGATCTTCATGCGCCGCAGGCGCCGGCGGCCGCCGCCGAGGTTGGAGAGCATGCCCTGGATCTGCGAGGTGAGCTCCTCCATCCCCGGGGGCGCGAGGATCTCCATCTGCGGCGATCCCGCCGCCACCTCGATGTCGATCTCCTTGTCGTCGAGCTCGCCCTCGCGCAGCTTCTTGCGGAAATTCTGCCGGGCCGGCGTCTCGGCTTCGCCCGACTTGAGGCCCACCAGCACGTCCAGGATGCGCTCCTCGGCCGCGTCCTGCGCGCGCGCGCGCACGCGGCGCGTCGCCTGCTCGCGCGTCTGCTTGATGCTGATCTCGACGAGGTCCCTGACGATGCTGTCGACGTCGCGCCCGACGTAGCCGACCTCGGTGAACTTGGTCGCCTCGACCTTGATGAAGGGCGCGTCCGCGAGCCGCGCCAGGCGCCGCGCGATCTCGGTCTTGCCCACGCCGGTGGGGCCGATCATGAGGATGTTCTTCGGCGTGATCTCCTGGCGCAGCGGCTCGGCCACCTGCAGCCGCCGCCAGCGGTTGCGCAGCGCGATCGCCACCGCGCGCTTCGCCCTGGATTGCCCGACGATGAACTTGTCGAGCTCGTGGACGATCTCCTGCGGCGTCATGCCGTCCATGCCACTCACTCGAGCACCTCGATCGTCCGCTGGTGATTGGTGTAGATGCAGATGTCGGCGGCGATGGCGAGCGCCTTGTCGACGATCTCCTTCGGCCCGAGAGACGTGTTCTCGAGCAGGGCGCGCGCGGCGGCCTGCGCAAAGGCGCCGCCCGAGCCGATGGCGACGATGCCCAGCTCGGGCTCGACCACGTCGCCCATGCCGGTGATGATGAGCGAGCGCTCGCGGTCGGCCACGGCGAGCATCGCCTCGAGGCGGCGCAGGATGCGGTCGGTGCGCCAGTCCTTGGCGAGCTCGACCGCCGAGCGCATCAGGTTGCCCTGGTGCTTGTCGAGCTTCGCCTCGAAGCGCTCGAAGAGCGTGAAGGCGTCGGCGGTGCCGCCGGCGAAGCCGGCGAGGATGCGGTCCTGGTACAGGCGCCGCACCTTCTTCGCCCCGCCCTTCAGCACCACCTGGCCGAGCGTCACCTGGCCGTCGCCGCCGAGCGCGACGGCGGCGCCGCGGCGCACCGAAAGAATGGTCGTGCCGTGAAGCTGTTCCATGGGGAATCTACCCGTGAGGAAGCAAGGATGAGACCTACTTCGCCAGGCACTCCTCGAGGCCGGCGATGAACAAGTCCTTCGGCAGCTTCTTGCCGATGAACACCAGGAGCGAGCGTTTCTTCTCCCCCTTCGCCCAGGGCTTGCCGAGGTCGCCGCCCATCATCATGTGCACGCCCTGGAACAGCACGCGCCGCGGGTTGCCCTTCATCCACAGCACGCCCTTGTAGCGCAGCAGGTCCGGCCCGTACATCTGGATCATGCCGGAGAGGAACTGCTCGAGCTTGTCGCCGTTGAAAGGCTTGTCTGAGCGGAATACGAACGACTCGACCTCGTCGTGGTGCTCGTGCTGGATGTCGGTGAGGAACTGCGGGTCGAGCTCGAGGATCGCGTTCAGGTTGAAGCCGCGGATGTCGAGCACTTCCGCGATCGGCGCGTCACCGAAATGCACCTTCTTGATCGGCGCCCGCGGGTTCATCTTCTTCAATCTCTGGGAGAGCTTCGTCGCTTCTTCATCCGACACGAGGTCCGTCTTGGACAGCAGGATGCGGTCGGCGAAGCCCACCTGCTCCTGCGCCTCGTGGAACTCGTCGAGCTGCTTCGGCGCGTGCTTCGCGTCGACCAGGGTGATGATCGAGTCGAGCAGGTAGTAGTTGCCGATTTCCTCGTCGGTGAAGAAGGTCTGCGCCACCGGCCCGGGGTCGGCCATGCCGGTGGTCTCGATCACCACGCGGTCGAACTTGAGGGCGCCCTGGTCGCGCTTCTCCTTGAGCGTGCCGAGGATGCGGATGAGGTCCCCGCGCACCGTGCAGCAGATGCAGCCGTTGTTCATCTCGACGATCTGCTCGTCGCCGGTCTCGATGATCTCGTTGTCGACCCCGACCTCGCCGAACTCGTTCTCGATCACCGCGATCTTGTGCCCGTGCTCCTCCTTGAGGATGCGGTTGAGCAGCGTCGTCTTGCCGCTGCCGAGAAAGCCGGTGAGGATCGTGACCGGCACCATGTTGGCGTCTTGCATGCAGGCTCCTAACGAAGGCGGGGATTCTAAACCCGATCAGGGACAGACCCGGGACGGACCCGGGACAGACCTCGTTGGAATGCCCGATCGCCGAGGACCTGGCCGCTATTGACGGCCAGCCTGATGTCGCTCAGCGCGGTGTCTTCAAGGCCGCTTGCCACGAGCTCGGCATAGGCGCGTTTGCGCTCGGCTTCGGTAGCGCCAAGCCGGGCGTATTCTCCATGCGGCGTCACGAGCGCCGATGCAGCGCTCATCGCATTCGCTCGGTAGCTGGACCACAGGTACTCGTGCGGGCGCTGGACGAGGCCGGCGCGTACCGGGTTCAACTCTATGTAGCGGTAACAAGTCAGCAAGTACTGCTCCGATTGGACCACAGACGAGCGATAACGACCGTCCCAGAGCGCGCCGGTGCGTTGGTACGTACGATTCATGTACTGGGTCTGGAGCTGACTCACGTGTTTCATGAGGAGTGCGCAGCCTTCCGCGGTTGCCGGTGTCAACAGAAGATGAACGTGATTGGCCATCAGGCAGTACGCGTGGAGGGCGCAGTCGAATCGATCGAGCGCGCGACCAAGGTGGAAGAGGTAGAAGCTTCGGTCCCCATCCGCATGAAAGCACGCGGATCGATTGTTCCCCCGCTGGATGACGTGCATAGGTAAACCAGCAACGATCACGCGACTGTGTCTAGGCATTGCAAGGTCAACGGATGACGCGCCGCTTCGTTGACGAGCCTGTCCCGGGTCTGACCCGGGTCTGTCCCGGGTCTGTCCCTGTCAGGGTTTGAGGATTAGCAGCCCCTTGAGGTAGTCGCCTTCCGGAAACTCGAGCGCCACGGGATGGTCCGCGGCGGCGCCGAAGCGCTCGAGGATCTTCGCCTCGGCGCCGGCATCGACCGCAGCGCCGGCGACGATCGACTGGAAGAGCTCGGCGCTCACGCCCCCGGAGCACGAGAAGGTGGCGAGCAGCCCGCCGGGGGCGAGCAGCTTGAGCGCGAGCAGGTTGATGTCCTTGTAGGCGCGCGCGGCGTTCTTCACCTGCGCCGCGGTCGGCGCGAACTTCGGCGGGTCGAGGACGATCAGGCCGAAGCGCGCGCCGCGGTCGCGCAGCGCGCGCAGCTGCGCGAACACGTCGGCCTGGACGAATTCCACCCGCGAGGCGTCGAGCGGGTTGGCGGCGAGGTTCTCCCGGGCGATCTGCATCGCGTCGGCGGAGGACTCGATCGCGGTGACGCGCTGCGCGCCGCCGGCGAGGGCCGCGATGGAGAAGCCGCCGGTATAGGCGAAGCCGTCGAGCACCTCGCGTCCCATGGCGAGCGCGCGCACGCGCTGGCGGTTCTCGCGCTGGTCGAGGAAGAAGCCGGTCTTCTGCCCCTGCTCGACGTCGACGCGGAAGCTCAAGCCGTACTCGCTGATCGGGCAGCGCGAGGCGCTCTTGTTTCCCCTGGCAAACCCGATCTTCGGTTGCAAGCCCTCCAGCTTCCTTACCTCGGCGTCGGATCGCTCGTACACCGCCTCGCAGCCGGTGAGCTCGACGAGCAGATCGAGGATCGCCTCACGCCAGCGCTCGACGCCGGCGGCGAGGAACTGCGCCACCAGCACGTCGGCGTAGCGATCGACGACCAGGCCGGGCAGAGCGTCGGACTCGCCGTGCACCAGCCGCAGCGCATTGGTGTGCTTTGCGATGCCGATTCTCTCTCTTACCCGGATCGCGGTTTCCAGGCGGGAGCGGAAGAACGCCGGGTCGATCTGCTCCTGCGTATCGAAGGTCCACACCCGCGCGCGAATCTGGGACGAGGGGCTGTACGCGGCGAGCGCGAGCGCGTTACCCGCGGCATCGCGCACCTCGACGGTATCGCCGCCGACGGGATTGCCGAGCACCTTTCCGATGGCACCCGAGAAGATCCAGGGATGGCGGCGCCGGAGCGAGCGCTCGCGGCCCGGCTTGAGCAGCAGGGCCTCAGCGCTTCTTGGCGCGCGGGTGCGCGGCATCGTAGACCTTGGCGAGCGCCTGGAAGTCGAGGTGGGTGTAGATCTGCGTGGTCGAGATGCTGGAATGCCCGAGCATCTCCTGGACCGCGCGCAGGTCCTGCGAGGATTGCAGCACGTGCGAGGCGAACGAATGGCGCAGCATGTGCGGATGCACGCGCTGCGCGAGGCCGCGGCGGCGCGCCCAGGCCGCAAGGCGCGCGCCGACGACCGAGGGCGCGATGCGCCGCCCGCGCGCCCCGACGAACAGGGCTTTTTCATCCGTTCCCGCAAGCTGGGCGCGAATGGAAAGCCAGGCATGCAAGGCCTGCCGTGCCTTCTCGCCCACCGGCACCGTGCGCGACTTGGAGCCCTTGCCGGTCACGGTCACCTCGCCCTGGCGCAGGTCGAGGCGCCCGTCGCCGAGGTCGAGCGCGACCAGCTCCGCGAGGCGCAGGCCCGAGGAGTACAGGAGCTCGAACATCGCCAGGTCCTGCACGAGCAGGGGATCCTCCGCGGGCGCCGCCGCGAGCAGCCGCTGCGCGGCCTCGACCGAGAGCGCCTTGGGCAGCGCGCGCGGCGCCTTGGGCGCGCGGATGCCGAGCACCGGGTTGGCGCGCCAGCCGCGATGCTTCACCAGCCAGCGGAAGCAGCCGCGCCAGGCGGAGAGCGTCAGCGCCAGCGTGCGCGGCGCCAGTCCCTTGGCATGCAGGATGGCGAGAAAGCGGCGGATGTCCGCCGCCTCGAGATCCTCCAATGATTTCTTATCGACAAAACCAAGCAGGAGCTGCAGCGCATGCGCATAATTCTCCAGCGTCGCCGGCGCGAGCCGGCGCTGGTGCTGGAGCGCTTCGAGGTAGTCGCGCGCTACAGCCGCGCCGTCACTCCGGCCGCGCATAGCTCGCCGATGCGTCTCAGGTAGAGCGTGCCCATCTCGGGGTAGAAGCGCTGCGCGTCCTCGCTGCCGAGCGCGAGCAGGCCGAATACGGCCGTGTGGCCGAGCGGCACCAGGGCGAGCGAGCGCACGTGGGCGGCGGCCTCGCCGAACCAGGCCGCGAAGCCGTTGCCCGCCGCCGGGCCGCACTGGGGCGCGGCCATCGTCGCGGCATGCTGGCGCTCGGCATCGCCCACCGGCCCGGACTCCTCGAAGTCCACCGGCACGCTCTTGCCCCAGACACGAAGCGCGACGTGCGGCACGGCGAAGTCCTCGCGCAGGTGGAAGTACAACGACTGCGCGAGCGCCGGGAAGTCTCGAGCGCCGGCGATCGCCACGGCGAGCCGGTGCACCTTCTCGCTGATGACGTCGTTCTCCTCGCCGAACTGGATCAGCTCGCCGAGCTTGCCCTCGAGCAGCTTCGCCTTCTCGCGCAGCGCCACCGTCTGGCGCTCGGCGAGCGGGATGGCGCGCCCGCCGTAGGGGTGCGGCACGTGGATCTTCTCGAGGAGCTCAGGATGCAGGTCGAAGAACTGCGGATTCAGGCGCAGGTAGGTGGCGACGTCGTCGTCATTCATGGTTTTTCTTCTTCATATCTCCGCGGTTCCGTCGAACACCGTCTGCGCCGGGCCCTTCATCCACACCGCATTGTCGCCGCCGCCCCAAGCGATGGTCAACGCTCCGCCGCGCGTCTGCACGCGCACCGGCGAGTCGAGCCGGCCGCTCGCGATGCCGCAGACCGCGGCGGCGCAGGCGCCGGTGCCGCAGGAAAGGGTCTCGCCGGCGCCGCGCTCCCAGACCCGCAGCGCGATGCTCGTGCGATCGAGCACCTGCAGGTAGCCGGCATTGACCCGGTCGGGGAAGCGCGGGTGGCGCTCGATGCGCGGCCCCTGCGTCGTCACGGGCGCGGCCGCGACGTCCGCGACCACCTGGACCGCGTGCGGGTTCCCCATCGAGACGATGGCCACCTGGACCGTTTCTCCCCCCAGGGAAAGCTCCTCCAGCATCGGTTGCGCTATCGCGGGGCGGCCCATGTCCACGCTCACCTCGCCGTCGGGCTCCAGGCGCGGCACGATCGTGCCGCCGAGCGTCTCGACGCGGATCTCGCGCTTCCCGGTGAGGCCGCGCGCGTGCACGAACTTGACGAAGCAGCGCGCGCCGTTGCCGCACTGCTCGACCTCGCCGCCGTCGGCGTTGAAGATGCGGTAGCGGAAGTCCGCTTCCTTGCCGTGCGGGCGCTCGACCACCAGCACCTGGTCGCAGCCGATGCCGAAGTGACGGTTGGCAAGCTTTCGAATCTGTTCCCGGGAAAGAAAAAACCCCTTGTCGGTGAAATCCAGGACGACAAAATCGTTGCCGGCGCCCTGCATCTTGGTGAACGCGAGCTTCACGCGAGAACGCGGCAGATGCGCTCCACCGAAGCCGCGTCGAGGAGCGGGTTGATCGGCAGCGAAAGCACCTCGGCGGAGATCCGTTCCGACACCGGCAGGCTCAGGCCGCGGCTCGCCGCCTCGTAGGCCGGCTGCCGGTGCAGCGGGATCGGGTAGAAGACCGACGCCGCGATCGACTCGCGCGCGAGCGCCTCGCGCAGCGCGTCGCGCCGGCTGCTGCGGATGGTGAACTGGTGATAGACGTGCGTGCCGCGGCCGTGCTCGACCGGCAGGACGAGATCGCCCCCGTCGAGCCCTTTTCGATAGAGGCCGGCAACCGCGCGCCTGGCCTGATTGAAGCGATCGAGGTGCGCGAGCTTCACGCGCAGCACCGCCGCCTGCAGCTCGTCGAGCCGGCTGTTCCAGCCCACGCGCTCGTGGAGGTAGGTCTTGCGGCTGCCGTGGTGGCGCAGCATGCGCAGGGTTTGATCAAACTCGGAATTCGACGTCGTGATCAATCCTGCATCCCCGGCGGCGGCCAGGTTCTTGGTCGGGTAGAACGAGAAGCAGCCGAAGTCGCCCCAGCTTCCGGCGCGCCGACCGTCGTAGTCGGCACCCAGCGCCTGGGCCACGTCCTCGACGAGAACGAGCTTGCTCTCCTTGCAGATGCGCGAGATCTCGTCCAGCGCCGCGCATTGGCCGAAGAGGTGGACGGCGATCACTGCTTTGCTTTTCCTGGAAATCAGCTTTTTCAGAGAAGCAGGATCGAGATTGAACGTTGCCGCGTCGACGTCGGCGAAGACCGGCGTCGCGCCGGTGTAGGAGACCGCCTCGGCGCTGGCGAAGAAGGTGAAGGCCGGCACGATCACCTCGTCGCCCGGGCCGACGCCGCAGGCGACAAGCGCGAGGTGCAGGGCGTCGGTGCCGGAGTTGACGCC
>CBDDRQ010000238.1:0-2535 GCA_965233125.1 uncultured bacterium | reverse complement strand
GACGCCGTGGAACTTCGGCGCGCCATGCCCCCGCTCGACCAGGCGCTTGGCGATCCAGCGGATCATGTCGTCGTTCTCGGCGTGCACCATCACCAGCGCGCCCTCGCGCTCGGCGACGCTCAGGACCTCCAGGAGCTGGTAGTCCTCCAGCCGCCACTTCGGGTAGGTCATGTACACCTTGAACGAGGTGATGCCGCCCTTGATCGCGGCGGGAAGCTCTTCCTGCAGCACCTTGTCCGTGGGGTCGCCGATGATGAGGTGAAAGCCGTAGTCGATGACCGCCTTGGAGCGCGCGCGCTCATGGTAGTCGGCCACCGTCGTCGTCACCGACGTGCCGCGGTGCTGCGCCGCGAAGGGGATGATGGTGGTGGTGCCGCCGAACGCCGCGGACACCGTGCCGCTGTAGAAGTCGTCGGCCGACATGATTCCCATGCCGGAGAGCTGCTCGATGTGGCAGTGGCTGTCGATGCCGCCCGGCACCACATAGCGGCCCGTGGCATCGATGTCCCGCTGCCCTGGCGGAAGACGCTCCGCCATGGCGACGATCTTCTCGCCGCTGATGCCGATGTCGCAGCGCATCGTCTCCGAAGCGGTGGCGACCGTGCCGTTGCGGATCGTGAGGTCTGGCTTGTCCATGGGGACGCATAATATTCCGACATGAAGCTCAAAACCCACGGACGCTACGACTATTCCGCAATCACGGAGCGCAAGGACTACAGCTGGCCGGGCGGCAAGCGCCTCGCGGTTCACCTGTGCCTCAACGTCGAGCACTTTTCCTTCGGCGAGGGGCTGGGCAACGACTACGCGGTCCCGCATCCGCAGCCCAATACGCGCAGCTTCGCCTGGCGAGACTACGGCAACCGGGTGGGCGCCTGGCGCCTGCTCGAGCTCGCCGAGGCGTACGACCTGCCCTATGCGCTGCTGGTCAACACCGTGCTCTACGACTACTGCCCGCAAATGGTAGCGGCGTTCAGCCGGCGCGGCGACGAGATCGTCGGCCACGGCCGCACCAACGCGGAACGCCAAGTGGATTTAAGTCATGAGAATGAAAAGCAATTGATTCAGGAAGCGGCTGACACGATCGCCAGGCACGAAGGCAAGCGGCCGCTGGGCTGGCTCGCGCCCTACATCTCGCAGACGCATGACTCCCTGGACCTGCTGCGCGAGGCGGGCTTTCGCTACATGATGGACTGGCCGCTCGACGACCAGCCGGTCTGGTTCCGCACCAAGCACGGCCCGATCCTCTCCATCCCCTACGCGCACGACCTCAACGATTCGCTGGAGAGCGTATCGCGGCGCACGCCCTCGCAGCTCTATTGCGAGAACCTGGTCGACCAGTTCGACGAAATGCTCGAGGAGTCGGTGCGCCGGCCGCTGGTCATGAGCCTGGTGCTGCACAGCTTCATCCTCGGCCAGCCGCACCGGCTGCGCCGCTTCCGGCGGGTGATCGAGCACATCGCGAAGCACCGCGACCGCATCTGGCTCACGCGCCCGGGCGACATCTGCCGCTACGTGGAAGGTCTCCCTCCGGGCACGGTGCCTTGAGAGACGGCTAGGCGAGGAGCCAGCTTCCGCCGAGCGCGGCAGGCAGCGCCACCTTGTAGCGCCGCCCGTCCGCCTTCACCCGCGCGCCGGCGCGGGCGCAGCGCTCGGCCAGGCGGCCGGGGGAGCGGCAGCCGAGGCGGTAGCCGGCGATGCCCGGCGCCGCGGGCGCGTTGCCCAGGAGCTGCGACAGGACTTTCCGCGTTGCGACGAAGATCCTTCCCCGCGCGGTGTCCAGGCGCACCCCGTCGCCGTCGCGCCGCGGCAGGAGGCCGGCGAACTCGGCCCAGCGCGCCGCCGTCCGGACCGGGTTGCGCGCGACGACGTAGATCTCCTCCAGCCGCATCGGGTTGACGTACTCGTCCTTCCACAGGTGCTCGGGCGTGAGGTGCTCGCAGTACTGCACCCGCCCCTCGGGCATCTTCCCCGGAGGCACGTAGACGACGTTGAAGCGGAGCTTCTCGCCGGTATCAATCTTCCTTTCGAGATTCACTATGGGTTCTGGCTCGAACCCATGCGCTTCGAGGCGCTGGTGCTCGAAGGCGGCGTCGGGCGTGCCGAAGCAGGCAAGGTGCACGCCGTCGTAGCGCGCCATGAGCTTGCGCACCCGCCGCGCGTGCGGCGTATCGAGCGTCGGGCAGAGGATCTCGAGGTAGCCCTGCTCGAGCATCACGCAGCGGTTGGAGGTTCCCGCGGGCTTTCCCGCGATCCGATGATGGGAGACCGGCGTGGACGACAAGCCCAGCTTCGCCAGCAGCCGCGCCGCCGCGTCGAGGTCGGGCACGAAATGCGCGAGGTGGTCGAGGCACAGGTCCCCCGCGGCGGGACGCTGCGTTTCCCATGCCTTCGACTTACTTCTCTTGGCCACCCAGGCCCATCGAGCGGCTGATGACTTCCTTCATGATCTCGTTGGTGCCGCCGTAGATGCGCTGCACTCGGGCGTCGACGTAGGCGCGGGCGATCGGGAACTCCCACATGTAGCCGTAGCCGCCG
>CBDDRQ010000237.1:0-5904 GCA_965233125.1 uncultured bacterium | reverse complement strand
GGAAGCCTCCACGTAGCCGGTCGCGCGCAGGCCGCGGCCCGGCGTACGGCGCTCGATCGCCGCGAGGTAGCGCTCGATGGTGTCGTGCGCCGCAGGCGGCGGATCGTGACCGAGAAGGTCCTTCAGTTCGACTCTCGCACGATCGTAGGCGCCCAGCGCGAAGTAGGCCCGGCCCGTGTCCAGGCGCGCCGGGGCGTGATTGGGATTGACTGCCAGCACGCGCTCCAGGGCGAGCGTGGCGCGATCGGAATGCCCCGCCTCGAGGGCCGCGACGCCGAGCAGGTAGTCGTAGTCCTCGCGCCCCGCCAGGTCGAACTCGAAGGGCTCGAGCAGCGCCCAGGCCTCCTCGCCGCGCCCCTGCAGGATGAGCTCTCGCGCCCGCTCGAGGTCGGGCTGCGCCTGGGCCAGCGTCGCTTGCGCGCAGCCAAGCCACAGCAGCCCGAAGAACACCCCGAACCCCGCGTTTCGGATGGCCGGCAAAAGCTCCCTTCGCTTCCCCGGCTGGATGATAAGCCGGGCGAGCAGACAAAAAAAGCGGGCCAAGCCCGCTTTCAGTCCCGTGGCAGCGAGGCGCCTTTTCGCCGGCGCCTGCGCTGCTTCCTCCCTGGTTACTTGGTCACTGCAAAGGAGCCGGTGATCGCGGCCGCGCTGTCCTGCAGCGAGAACGAAGAAATCACGCCCTGCCCGGTGGGGCCGACAGCCTGGCCGTTTGCCTGGCCGGTCGCCGCGCCGCTGGGGCCTGTGCCGGTCAGCGCGATTCCCGAATCCCGGAAGCTCGCCAGCGATACGCCGCCCCCGCAGCCCGCGCAGCCACCTGTCCAGTTGCGCGCAAGCGCGTCCGTGGCCGCAACGTCGTACTGAGTAAGCGTGCCGTTCGCTAGCACGATCATCGCGCTCGTCAACGATCCACCGGGCGCACCGCTTTCAGCGATGATCGGAGTGCTCGTCACGATGGCGGAATACGTCCCCGAGAGCGTGGCCAGCACGGGCGCGGGGGTCTCCAGCGCGCCCATGAGGTGTGCGTAATTCGGCTTGCGACCGCTGCCACCGGTGTACTGATCCTTGAGCGTGTGGCCGTTGACCGAGACCCCCGTGCCGTAGATCCCCCAGTTCACGACGACCGTGGTGCCGTCGTCGACGAAGCTGCCGCTTCCCGTGGCCACCTCGGCAACCGGGCCGCGCGTGTAAACCAGCTTCGAAGCCGGATCGGTCGCGCCCAGAGCGTTCGCGTTGCCGGCGAAGAATTGCTCCGCCGGGTTTCTCACCGCGATGAAAGCCCCGTTGCGCGGGAGCGCGCCTGTCATGTCGCCATACACGCCGGCCACGCGCAGCGTGCCGCCGGCGAAAACGCCGCGGCCCGTGAAATCCACGCTGCCGTCGGCCGTCTGCTTGGAGGTCACGACGCCACGTCCATGCTCGCCACGCTGCGGCTCTACGGCCGCAGGCTCCTGGGGCGTCTCCGAGCCGGGCGCGGCGGCGCGGCTGGGCTGACTCGCGGCGCCAAGGCTCGCCGACGCGATCGGGGGCGTCCCGCGCATGAACGCCGGCACGCCCTCCAGCAGGACAGGCGCGGCGCCGGGCATCTCGCTCGCGAAGCCAACCTCGTTGGGATCGATGTCGACCCGGCCGCCGGGGCCCGTCAGGAACGTCGCGCCGGTGTTCACCTTGTCATAGGTTCCGGGCTCGCCGCGGCCAGGAAGCACGTAGGCGGCCTCGTGGTCAGTGCCGCGTATGCCCATGGAGGCGCCTTTCGTGATGACGCGGTAGTTGTTCTTGTTCTTCTGGCCGATGAGGCCGGTGACCGAGCGCATGCTGCCCTCGACCAGGTGCAGGAGCGCCGAGCCGCCGGAGTCCGCCAGGCGGTAGGTGTCGATCTGCACGCTGGAGTTCGGCCGGACGGCGATGATCGCCTTGTCGACCATTCGAAGCTGCAGGCTCGCGATCGGCCCGGTGACGATGGTCTCCCCCTCGTACACCGGCTCGGCTTTCGCCAGCTCTCGCTTGACGCCTCCGGGGGCGATGGCGTGCGCCTTCCCGAAAACGAACTGCACCCGCCCCGCCTCGACACCGGCCTGAGCCGCAATGGCGACGGAGAACAGCATCAGGCCGACCAACGTGCCCCTTTGGATACTCATAGACCCCCCGGAAATGACGTGCCCAATGTATCCCCTGTGACGCGGGCGAGCGTAGGGCGTTTGGCGCAGCCACACGGTTTCTTGCCTTCTGCTGCATCGCAGCAAGAGAAATCGATCCATTTGCGGCACTACTGCAGATCGCGTAGATTGAAATTGCCCATGACGGGTAATCGCGCCATGGCGGCCGTCCGCCGCCTCGCCTTGCTGCTGGTGACCGCTTCGACGCTCGCGAGCGCCGACTACCCGGCGGGGGTTTCGGCGGCGAAGTCGGGCGACTACGAGACGGCCAGGCGCGAATGGCTGCCGCTCGCCCGGGCCGGGCATCGCGACGCGCAGTTCAACCTCGGCCTGCTCTACGAGAACGGGCTGGGCGTCGCGGCGGACGGCGCGCAGGCGGCGTACTGGTTCGAGCGCGCCGCCGACCAGGACGACCGCACCGCGCAAGCCTACCTGGGAGAGATGTACGCCGGCGGGCTCGGCGTGGGGCGCGACGACGTCGCGGCGCTGAAGTGGTTCCGGCGCGCCGCCGAGCTCGGCCATGCCGTGTCGCAGTACAACGTGGGGCTCTTCTATGCCACCGGCCGCGGCGTCGAGCCGAGCGACGTCCAGGCTTACGCCTGGCTCACGGTCGGCATGGAGAACGGGGCGCCGCGCACGGACCTGCGCGATACGCTCGCCCGCCACATGAACGCGGCGAGCCTGAAGGAGGCCGAGGCCCTCGTCATCGAGGTGCGCAAGGCCTGCCGGCTCGACTGATAATGAGACCCGCATGAACAAACGCATCACTGACGCCTTCCGTCGCGAAGCCGATGGCTCATGGACGTGCGTCGAGGCCGCAAGCGTCGATCATCCGTCGGGCCGCATCCATTTCACCGCCAACGCCGTCTTCCGCCCTGAGGACACGTTCATGGGGGTCAAGGTGGCGAAGTGGCTGGATGCGCTCGCCGACGCCCGCCGCATGAGCGACGGGTAGCCCGCCGCTAGCGCCGGAGGCGCCGCGCGTTGGCGCGCACGCGCCGATGGACGGGACGCAGTCCTTGCTCGAGCACCTTGCTCGCGGCCGCCGCCGTCTGCCAAGGGCTCATCCACGGCGACCACCACTGGCGCATGGCAAAAAGCGCGTATTCCTGGTTGGCCTTCGCCATCTGCAGGCCCATCGCGTTCATGGACTCCCAGAATGCGAATACTTTCTCCGTGCCCATGCGCTGCATTTCGCGCCGGTCGTGCACGCGCAGGCTGCGCAGCGCGATGACCTGTGGCGCGATGAGCGACAGCTCGACCGCGCGCGCGAACGACGGACTGCTTCTACGGCGTCGTGGCATGCTGCGACGCACGCAATAAGCGCGCCGGACGCCGGAAATGAAAACGCCCCGGGGGCTTGCGCGCCCGGGGCGTTTGTTGAGGCGAGCCGGCGTTAGCTGGCCATCCCCATCATACGAATCGATCCGTTGATGGAAATTCGCCTGCCGGCTTCACCTAGGTAGCTTCTCACCGGATCACCTCCTTTCAAAGTTGCCAGCGGGTAGTTTAGCAATTTCCTCCCGGATGCGCGCGGCGCGGTTCTCGGCCGTCGGGCGAGCCGCCCGCTTCGCATATTCAGTCAAGGACGCCCTGCAATTGCTGGGCCGGGACCCGCACGCTCACGCCCGCCCGCTCCTCCTGCAGTGTCATCGCGACGCGGCTGTCGCGCTCGCTCCAGCCGCGCTCCACGCAGGCCTTCAGCTCGCCGAGCGCGATCTCCCCGACGCGCATCGGCACCCCGAACTCGCGCGCCATCTCCAGGGCGAGGGTCGCGTCCTTGAGCGCAAGGCGAACGGTGAAGTCCGGCGGGTCGAACTTGCCGGGCAGCCAGTGCTCCGGCAGCCGGTCGAAGGTGCGCTTGCGGCCGGTCGCGCCCTGGCGCAGCGCCTTGAGCAGCGCCACGGGCTCCACGCCCGCCTTGACGCCGAGCGTGAAGACCTCCGCGAGCGCCGCCATCATCGAGAAGCTGGTGATGTTGTGCGTGAGCTTCGCCACGCTGCCCGCACCGATGGGTCCGACATAGAGGGGCTGATCCCCGATGCTTCTCAACAACGTTTCATGCTTCTTGTAAACGGCTTCGTCGCCGCCCACCCAGATGGCGAGCCTGCCGGACTGGGCGCCCTTGGGTCCCCCGCTCACCGGCGCGTCCAGGAAATTCACCCCGCGCTTCGCAAGCTCCGCGTGGACCCGCCGCACAGCCGCCGGCGAGTTGGTCGTGAGGTCGAACCATGCCGTCCCTTTCTTCAGGGAAGACCCGATCCCTGAGGCGACAGATTCGACTTCGGCCGGCCCGGGGAGCGAGGTAAAGAGCACCTCGCAGTCGCGCGCAGCCTGCTCGGGAGAATTCTTGAAGTTGGGAAAACCTTCCACGTTCCGCAGATCATGCGCCGCCACCTCGTGCCCGGCGCGCTGCAGGCTCGCGGCCATGTGGCGGCCCATCGCACCCAGGCCGATGAAGCCGATCCTCATATCCCGCGCTCCTCGAACACGCGCTTCGCGACCAGCGCCGCGCTGCCGGCGTTCGCCCAGCCGCAATAGAAGGCGAGGTGCGTCATCAGCTCGATGATTTCCTCCTTGGTGAGGCCGTTGTCGAGCGCGCGCCAGAGGTGCCCGCGCAGCTGCTCGGACTGGCCAATCACCGCGAGCGCGGTCACGGTGGCGAGGCTGCGGTCGCGCTTGGACAGGCCCTTGCGCTCCCACACGTCGCCGAACAGCACCTGGTCGGTGAGCTCGCCGAGCTTGGGGAAGACGTCGCGCACCTGGCCGATGGTCGAAGGGGGGGCTTTTGCCGCCATGAAACGCTCCTGTCGTGGGAAGGGAGCGGACGATACTATCAGCCACCATGTCCGACCGGCGCAGCGAGCCCGAATCCCTCTACGCCTGCGTGCGGCTCGGCGCATCCCTGCTGCTCATGACCATCGGCGGCGTCGGAATGTACGCCATGGCGGTCGCGCTCGCGCCGGTGCAGGCGGAGTTCTCCGCCGCGCGCGGCGACGCCTCCCTGCCCTATACGCTCACCATGATCGGCTTCGGCATCGGCGGCATCGTCATGGGCCGCCTGTCCGACCGCTTCGGCGTCTTCGTGCCGCTGCTCATCGGCGGCGCGGGCCTGGGCCTGGGCTTCGTCGTCGCGGGCAGCGCAGGCTCGCTCCCCCAGCTCACCCTCGCGCACGGCATCCTCATCGGGCTGCTCGGCTGCTCGGCGACCTTCGCGCCGCTCGTCGCCGACACCTCGCTGTGGTTCAACCGGCATCGCGGCATCGCCGTCGCGATCTGCGCGAGCGGAAACTACCTCGCCGGCACCGTATGGCCGCCGGTGCTGCAGTATTTCTTCGACACCTCGGGCTGGCGCGCCACCTACGTGGGCGTGGGCATCTTCTGCGCGATCACCATCCCCGCGCTGGCATTGGTCCTGCGCCGCAGGCCCCCGGCCCTGGATACGCCTGCGGCGGCGGGCGCGTTCGACGTGAGGAGCGAAAGGCCGCTGGGGCTCTCCCCCAACGCGCTGATGGTGCTGCTCGCCGTCGCCGGCGTGGCCTGCTGCGTAGCGATGTCGATGCCGCAGGTCCACATCGTCGCCTACTGCGGCGACCTCGGCTACGGCGCCGCGCGCGGCGCCGAGATGCTCTCGCTCATGCTCGGCTTCGGCATCGTCAGCCGCCTCGTCTCGGGCTGGATCTCCGACCGCATCGGCGGCCTGCGTACGCTCCTCCTGGGCTCGGGGCTGCAAGGCATCGCGCTGCTGCTT
>CBDDRQ010000236.1:0-4387 GCA_965233125.1 uncultured bacterium | reverse complement strand
GCTACTTCTACTACCTCACCGGCTTTACCGAGCCGGAAGCGACGCTCGTCGTGGTGGGCGGGCAAGTGCCGCGCACGCTGCTCTTCTGCCGCGAGCGCAACGAGGAGCGCGAGATCTGGGACGGCTTCCGCCACGGCCCCGACGCCGCCCGCGAGCGCTTCGGCTTCGACGAGGCGCATCCGGCAGCCGCGCTCGACGAGGTGTTGCCGCGCCTGCTGGAGAACCAGCCGGCGCTGCACTACCCCATCGGCGCCGACGCCGAATGGGACGCGCGGGCGATCCGCTGGCTGAACGCGGTGCGCAGCCGCTCGCGCGCCGGCGTCGCCGCGCCCGAGCGCGTGCAGGACGTGCGCGCCGTGCTCGACGACATGCGCCTGCTGAAGGACGCGCACGAGGCCGCGCTCATGCGCCGCGCGGGCGCCATCGCCGCCGCGGCGCACCGCCGCGCCATGCAGTCGGCGCGGCCCGGGCGCAACGAGTACGAGATCGAGGCGGAGCTGCTCTACGAATTCCGCCGCAACGGCGCGCAGTTCCCGGCGTATTCGCCGATCGTCGCCGGCGGGCCCAACGCCTGCGTGCTGCACTACGTGACGAACAACATGCCGCTGCGCGACGGCGACCTGCTGCTCATCGACGCGGGCTGCGAGCTCGACGGCTACGCGTCCGACATCACGCGCACCTTTCCCGTCGACGGCCGCTTCAGCCGCGCGCAGCGCGAGGTGTACGAGCTGGTGCTCGCGTCGCAGCGCGCGGCGATGGACAAGGTGCGGCCGGGAACCGCCTGGAACGAGCCGCATGACGCGGCAGTCCGCGTGCTGGCTCAGGGAATGCTCGACCTGAAGCTCCTTGCCGGCAGCCTCGACACCGTGCTCGAGAAGGAGCTGTACAAGCGCTTCTACATGCACCGCACCGGCCATTGGCTCGGTCTCGATGTCCACGACGCCGGCGAATACAAGCGCGAAGGAAAGTGGCGGCCGCTCGTCCCGGGCATGGTGCTTACCGTCGAGCCCGGCCTCTACATCCGCGGCGCGCCCGACGTTCCCGAAAGGCTGCGCGACATCGGCGTGCGCATCGAGGACGACGTGCTGGTGCGCGAAGGCGGCTGCGAAGTGCTTACCGCCGAGGCGCCCAAGCGCATCGACGACATCGAAGCGCTGATGCGCGATGCCCGGGCCCGCGGCTGAGATTCTCGTTCGCGGCGCCGGGCCGGTCGGCTGCGCCGCGGCCCTGGCGCTGCGCGAGGCGGGATTCCGGGTCGGCGTCCTCGAGGCGGCCGTCTCCGCGCCCGGCTTCCGGCCCATCGCGCTTTCCTATGCGAGCCGCCTGATCCTCGAGCGCCTGGGCGCCTGGGAAGGCCTCGCAGCGACCCCGATCACCGGCATCGAGGTCTCGCAGGCCGGCGGCTTCGGCCGCACCACCCTCGACGCCGCCGACGCGGGCGTTCCGGCGCTCGGCTACGTCACGGACTACGGGGTTCTGTCGCAGAAACTCCGATCGAAAGTTCACGACCTTCTTGCTTCTGAAACGACTGCCCGCTGCATCGTGCACGCCGAAGGCATCGCCGAGGCCGAGGAGAAGCGCTATGCGCAGGACGCGCTGGTCGCCCTGGTGCACGCGGAGCCGCCCGCGCAGGGCACGGCTTTCGAGCGCTTCACGCCGGAAGGCCCGCTCGCGCTGCTGCCCTTCGCCGGCCGCCACGCCATCGTCTGGAGCATGCGGCCCGAGCGCGCGCGCGAGCTTGTACTTTCCCCGGAGAACGACTTTCTGTCCGCCTTTGCCGCTACGGCGGGCCCGCGCGCCGGCAGGGCGCTGAAAGTCGAGGCGCGCGCGGTGCAGCCGCTCGTGCTGCGGGTCCGCCGCACGCGCACCGCGCCGCGCGCCGTGTACCTGGGCAATGCCGCGCAGACGCTGCATCCCGTCGCAGGCCAGGGGCTCAACCTCGGCCTGCGCGACGCGTGGGAGCTCGCGCAGGCGCTGCGCGGCGCAGCCGACCCCGGCGCCGCGGCGCAGCTCGAGGCCTATGCCGCACGCCGCCGGCTGGATGTCGCGGCGACGGTTCGCGTCACCGATCTGCTCGCGCGCGGCTTCCTCGGCTCCGGGCTCGTGGCGCGCGCGGCGCGCGGCGCCGCGCTCACCGCGCTCGACCTGCTGCCCGCGCCGCGGCGCTTCTTTGCGCGGCGCATGATCTTCGGCCCTTCCGCCCTTCCATAAAAAAAGCCAAGCGGATAAAATTCCTTCCCCTCGCATCCCAAGCCATCGGAAATGAAGATCGGCGCGCACGCGCTGCGCAACGCTTTGTTTGTCGCTCCGATGGCGGGGATCACCGACCGCCCGTTTCGCCGGCTCGCCCGTGGCTACGGCGCCGGGCTCGCGGTCTGCGAAATGGTCTCCTCGCGCCCCGGGCTGCGCGACTCGCGCAAGAGCCGGCTGCGGGTCGACCATGCCGGCGAGGAACGCCCGGTTTCGGTGCAGATCGCGGGCTCGGAGCCGCAGGAGCTTGCCGAGGCCGCCCGCCACAACGCCGGACTCGGCGCCGACATCATCGACATCAACATGGGCTGCCCGGCCAAGAAGGTGTGCAATCGCCTGGCCGGCTCGGCGCTGCTCGAGGACGAGCGGCTGGTCGGCCGCATCCTCGAGGCGGTCGTCGCGGCGGTGGACGTGCCGGTGACGCTCAAGATCCGCACCGGCCCGCAGCCGCACGCGCGCAATGCCGTGCGCGTCGCCCGCATCGCCGAGTCGGCGGGGGTGCGGATGCTCGCCATCCACGGCCGCACCCGCGCGTGCATGTTCGCCGGCCAGGCGGAATACGCGACCATCGCCGAGGTGAAGGCGAACGTGCGCATCCCGGTGATCGCCAACGGCGACATCCAGTCGGGGCCCGACGCGAAGCGGGTGCTCGAGCTGACGAGCGCCGACGGCGTGATGATCGGGCGCGCTGCGCAGGGGCGCCCGTGGCTGTTCCGGCAGATCGCGCACTACCTCGCGACCGGCGAGGAGCTGCCGGAAGCCGGCTGCGCCGAGCGGCAGCGCGTCCTCCTGGAGCACCTTGAGGGCCTCTACTCCCTTTACGGCCAGGAGCAGGGCGTGCGCATCGCGCGCAAGCACATCGGCTGGAGCGTGCGCGCCCTGCCCGGGGGCGAAGAGCTGCGCAGCGCCGTCAACCGCATCGACGCCGCCGAGGCGCAGCGCGCTGCGGTCAATGACTACTTCGAGAGGCTTGCCGCATGAGCCGCACCAACGAGGTCGCAGACTCCGTCAAGCGCTCCCTCGAGCGCTACTTCAAGGACATGGACGGCGAGAAGCCGACCTCGATCTACGAGATGGTGCTGAAGAACATCGAGAAGCCGATGATCGAAACAGTGCTGCAGCACGCGGAAGGCAACCTGTCGCTCGCCGCCGAGATGCTGGGCATCAACCGCGCAACGCTGCGCAAGAAAATGCAGCAGCTGCGGATCAAAGGGTAGTGTCGACGCCAAAGCGGGCGCTCCTCAGCGTCTCGGACAAGTCCGGCATCGCCGAGCTCGCCCGCGGGCTCTCGGCCCTTGGCTTCGAGCTGCTGTCCACCGGCGGCACCGCGCAGCTGCTGCAGAAGGAAGGCGTGCGCGTCACCGAGGTCTCCGCCTACACCGGCTTCCCGGAGATGCTCGACGGGCGCGTCAAGACCCTGCACCCGATGGTCCACGGCGGGCTGCTCGCACGGCGCGACGACCCGGCGCACGTGGCGGCGATCCGCAAGGCGGGGATCGAGCCCATCGACATGGTGGTGGTGAACCTCTATCCGTTCCAGGCCACGGTCGCCGATCCTGCCTGCCGCCTGGAGGACGCGGTCGAGAACATCGATATCGGCGGGCCGGCGATGCTGCGCTCGGCGGCGAAGAACTACGCCTCCGTGGCGGTGGTGGTGGACCCGGCCGACTATGGCCGCGTGCTGGAGGAAGTGCGCGCGGGCGGCGTCTCGGCGGCGACGCGCTTCGCGCTCGCGAAGAAGGCCTTTGCCCACACCGCGGCCTATGACGGCGCGATTGCCAACTACCTCACCTCGCGCGAGGCCGCCTATCCGGACGTGCTGACGCTGCAGTTCCACAAGCTGCAGGACCTGCGCTACGGCGAGAACCCCCACCAGAGCGCCGCCTTCTATCGCGAGGCAAAGCCGGCGGCGGGCGCGCTGGCGCGCTATCGCCAGGTCCAGGGCAAGGAGCTCTCGTACAACAACATCGCCGACGCCGACGCCGCCTGGGAGTGCGTGAAAGGCTTCGGCGAGCCGGCCTGCGTCATCGTCAAGCACGCCAACCCGTGCGGCGTCGCCGTCGGCGCAAGCCTGCGCGAGGCCTACGAGAAGGCCTTCAAGACCGACCCGGTCTCGGCCTTCGGCGGCATCCTCGCC
>CBDDRQ010000235.1:0-3586 GCA_965233125.1 uncultured bacterium | reverse complement strand
CAGTGCAAGCAGCCCGTAGGCATGCGTAGTGACGTCGCGCTCGAGCTTCGCCCCGGCCTGCAGCGCGCGCTCGATGGCCGCGCGGATATCGTTCACCGCGAAATCGAGGTGCACCGGCGTCCAGTGGCGGCGGTAGTCGCGTTCCTGGCTGCTCGCGGGCGGGACCGGCGTGCCGGCCGCCTTCGGCAGAAGATAGACCGGCGCGGCCGCGCCGACGAGCTCGATCCAGCCGTCGAAGCGCCGGCCGATTTTCAGGCCGAGCCCGTCGCAATAGAAGCGGGTGGCGCTCTCGAGATCATCGACGTCGATATTAACCAGCAGACTCACGAAGACACCCGCACCGCCGGCGCGTTGCGGATCGTCTGCAGCACCACGCAGTAGCGCTCGGTGAGCTCGACGAGCTTCTTCTTCTGCTCCTCGGTGGCGTCGGTGTCGAGCTCGAAGCGCAGCCGGATCTCGCGGAAGCCGACCGGCGCGTCCTTGGCCACGCCGAGCGTGCCGCGGAAGTCGAGGTCGCCCTCTGCCGTGACTTTTCCGTCATTGATCTTTATCGAGAGAGCAGTTCCAACCGCCTTCAACGTGACGCCCGCGCAAGCGACGAGCGCTTCCAGGAGCATGTCGCCGGAGCAGGCCTGCATGCCGCTGCCGCCGGTGGCGGGATGCAATCCCGCCTCGACGAGCGCGCGGCCGGTGTCGACGCGGCAGGCGATGCCCTCGCCGATGCGGCCCTCGGCGCGCAGCGTCACGACCGCCGCCCCCGGCTCGTTGCGGTAGCGCTCCTTGATCGGCGCCTGCAGCGCCTTCAGCTCTTGAGAATTCATGAGTTGTAAGGAATAGGTGTCTTAGGACTTTAGATTCACGGTCACACTTTTTCGCTGCGTGAAGCTGTCGATCATGCCCTCGAGCGAGAACTCGCGGCCGATGCCGCTCTGCTTGAAGCCGCCGTAGGAATGTCCGGGCGACTGGCCCAGGCCCTGGTTCACCTGCACCCAGCCCGACTCGATCTCGTGCGCGGTGCGCAGCGCGCGCGCCACGTCGCGCGTCCAGACGAAGGCGGCGAGGCCGTAGTGGCTGTCGTTCGCCATGCGGATCGCGTCGGCCTCGTCTTCCCACGGGATGGCGGCGAGCACCGGCCCGAAGATTTCCTCGCGCGCGATGCGCCAGTCGTTCTGCACGTTGGCGAAAACGGTGGGCTGCACGAAGAAGCCTGCCGCGGGCGGGCCCTGCTTGGGCGGCAGCCCGCCCAGGACCAGGCGAGAACCCTTCTGCGCCATGCCGTCCTCGATGTAGCCGCAGACGCGGTCGAACTGCTTGCGGTTGATGATCGCGCCCATGTCGGTCGCTTCGTCGAGGGGATCGCCGATCTTCAGCTTCTCGAGCTTTTTCGCCAGGTTGCTCAGGAACTCCTCGTAGATCGATTTGTGCAGGAAAAGGCGCGAGCCGGCGGTGCAGGACTGGCCCTGCCGCGTGAAGCGCATGGCGCTGATTACGCCATCGACGGTGCGCTCGTCGTTCGAGTCGGGGAAGACCACGCAGGGGCTCTTGCCGCCGAGCTCGAGCGACACCGGCACGATGCGGTCGGCGGCGGCGTGCATGATGAGCTTGCCCACTTCGGTCGAGCCGGTGAAGGAAAGCTTGCGCACGAGGGGGTGCTGCACGAGCGCCGCGCCGGCCTCCTCGCCGTAGCCGGTGAGGACGTTCAGCACGCCCGCGGGCAGGTGCTCCGAGCAGAGCTCCGCCATGCGCAGCACGCCGAGCGGCGCGTCCTCGGCCGCCTTCAGCACCAGCGTGTTGCCGGCGGCGAGCGACATGGCGATCTTCATCGCGCCCAGCGCCACCGGCGAGTTCCACGGGATCACCGCGCCCACCACGCCGATCGGCTCGCGCCGCGTGTAGGAGAGCACGTGCTCGCCGAGCGGCACCGTCTCGCCCTTCAGCTCGCTCGCGAGGCCGCCGAAGTAGCGGAAGAGGTCCGCCGCGCCCTTCGCCTCGGGACGCGACTGCGTGCGCAGCGCATTGCCGGTCTCGGTGGCGATGAGCTTCGCCAGCGCCTCGCTCTCGGCCTCCATGCTGTCGGCGATCTTCATGAGGAGGCGCCCGCGCTCGCGCGGCGGCACGTTCTTCCAGCCGGCGAAGGCCTTGGCCGCGGCGCGCACCGCGCGATCGACGTCGGCCGCCCCGGCGCGCGGCACTTCGGCGATGGCCTGGCGCTTGGCCGGGTTCTCGACCGGGATGAAGCGCCCGTCGGCGCTCGCCTCCCACTTTCCGTCGACGAGCATGAGGGCGGGCTTGAGCTTGGGTTGGGCAGTCATGTCGCTTCTCCTGAATGAACGAGGTCGGCGGCCGAGAGGTTGTGGATCCTGCCGAAGCCCGCGACGAAGCGCGCGTCGCGCGGCACGATCCTCCAGAACGAAAAATCGGCGAGCTGGAAGTTGATCGCCTGTTCGGGGAATTTCTTCAACCACTCTTCCTTCGGTCCGGCGGGCATCTGCACGGCATCTCCTCTTATAGAGACCCTCATGAACGTAAAAGGATCCGCCCGGCCGTCGTCGGTCTCGGCGATCGAGAGCGCCACGCGCGGGTCCTGCAGCATGTCCTGCGTGTGCCACGCCAGGCGGCTGACGTGGATGTAGAAGCCGGAGAAGTCCGGCGCCGGCAGGTACAGCGTCATCGACACGAGCGGCGCGCCGCTGCGCAGCGTGCCCAGGTGCGTGAGGCGCTCCTTGCGGATCAGGGCGGCGAGCGCGCGGGAAGTGTCGGCGTCCACTCGGTCGATTGTAGTATTCTCGCCCGCTCATGCGATACGAGCTCGCGGTCGGTTTGCGCTACACGCGCGCCCGGCGCCGCAACCGGTTCATCGGCATCAACTCCGCGGTCTCGATGATCGGCATCGCCGTCGGGGTCTGGGCCCTGATCGTGGTGCTTTCGGTGATGAACGGCTTCCAGGAAGAGGTGCGCACGCGCATCCTCGGCGTCGCCTCGCACGTGCAGGTGGTGGGCGCCGACGGCCGGCTCGCCGGCTGGCAGGAGATCGCCGAGCGCGTCGCGCAGCACCCGCGCGTGCGCGCCACCGCGCCCTTCGTGCAGGCGCAGGCGATGCTCTCGGCCGGGGGCGCGGTGCGCGGCGCCATCGTGCGCGGCATCCTGCCGGACCAGGAGGACCGCGTCGCGGACCTGGGCAAGCACATGCGCGCAGGCGCGCTCGGCGCGCTCAAGCCGGGCGAGTTCGGCGTCGTGCTCGGCGCCGACCTCGCACGCGCGCTCGGCGTCTTCAACGGCGACAAGCTCGCGCTGGTGGCGCCGCAGGGCCTGGTGACCCCGGCCGGCGTCATTCCCCGCCTGAAGCAGTTCACCGTGGTCGGCATCTTCGAGGCCGGCATCTCGGATGCCGACTCGGGGCTCGCCCTCGTGCACTTGCGCGACGCGCAGACGCTCTACCAGCTGGGCGAGCGCGTCTCCGGCGTGCGCCTGAAGCTCGACGACCTCTTCGCCGCGCGCGACGTGTCGCGCGAGCTGGCCGGCAGCCTGCCGCGCGACGTGTACGCCTTCGACTGGACGCGCAGCCACGCCAACTTCTTCCGCGCCG
>CBDDRQ010000234.1:0-6461 GCA_965233125.1 uncultured bacterium | reverse complement strand
ACTGCTCGACCGGCTTGGTGTAGATGAGTCCCGCCGCCTTCAGCTTGCGGTAGATGTCCTGCGACAGCTCGACGTTTTCCGGGGAATCCGTCGAGTGCCAGTTGTCGAACGAGATATGGAAGCCCTGCAGGTAGCGCGGCCTCTCGGCGCCGATGCGCGCCACCAGCGCGCGCGGCGTCAGCCCCTCGGCCTCGGCCTTGAGCATGATCGGCGCGCCGTGCGCGTCGTCGGCGCCGACGAAATGCACCTCGTGGCCCTGCATGCGCTGGAAGCGCACCCAGATGTCCGCCTGGATGTACTCCATGATGTGGCCGATGTGGAACGAGCCGTTGGCGTAGGGCAGCGCGGTGGTGACGAAGAGCCTGCGGCGGGGCATGGATCCTGCTCGGGAAAGGCGCGATTTTAGCTTACACTTCAAGCATGTCCCTCACTGAATCCCGCGTCCAGGACGCGCTGCGCGCGCTGGTCGATCCGAACACCGGCAAGGACTTCGTCGCGAGCCGCGCGGTGCGCAACGTCAAGGTCTCCGGCGAGGACGTTTCCCTCGACATCGAGCTCGGCTACCCGGGCAGGAGCCAGCACGAGCCGATCCGCCGCGAGGTGGTGCGCTCGCTCAAGGAGGCCGGCGCCGCCAACGCCGCGGTGCGCGTGACCTCGAAGGTGGTGCCGCACGCGGTGCAGCGCGGCGTCAAGCTCATCCCGGCCATCAAGAACATCATCGCCGTCGCCTCCGGCAAGGGCGGCGTCGGCAAGTCCACGACCGCGGTCAACCTGGCCCTCGCGCTCGCGGCCGAAGGCGCCTCGGTCGGCGTCCTGGACGCCGACATCTACGGGCCCTCGCAGCCGATGATGCTCGGCATCTCCGGGCGCCCGGAATCGAAGGACGGCAAGAGCCTCGAGCCCATGGAGGGTCACGGCCTGCAGGCGATCTCGATCGGCTTCCTCATCGACGTCGACACGCCGATGGTGTGGCGCGGCCCGATGGTCACGCAGGCGCTGGAGCAGCTGCTGAAGGACACGCGCTGGCGCGAGCTCGACTACCTCGTGGTCGACCTGCCGCCCGGCACCGGCGACATCCAGCTGACCCTGGCGCAGAAAGTCCCGGTCACGGGGGTGGTCATCGTCACCACGCCCCAGGACATCGCCCTCATCGACGCCCGCAAGGGCCTGAAGATGTTCGAAAAGGTCGGCATCCCGATCCTCGGCGTGGTCGAGAACATGTCCTACCACGTGTGCCCGAAGTGCGGCCACGAGAGCCACATCTTCGGCGAGGGCGGCGCCGAGAAGATGTGCCGCGACTACGGCACGGAGCTGCTCGGAGCGCTGCCGCTCGACGAGTCGATCCGCAGCCAGGCGGACTCGGGCAAGCCCACCGTGGTGTCCGAGCCCGACGGGCCCCTCGCCGAGACCTACCGCCGCATCGCGCGGCGCTGCGCGGTCAAGATCGCCGAGTCCCAGCGCGACATGACCGCGAAATTCCCCAACATCGTGGTGCAGAACACGTGAGCGGGGTCAAGTCGGACCGCTGGATCCGGCGCATGGCGCTCGAGCACGGCATGATCGAGCCCTTCGAGCCGGCCCAGGTCAAGACCGTCGAGGGCAGGAAAGTCGTCTCCTACGGCACCTCCAGCTACGGCTACGACATCCGCTGCTCCACCGAATTCAAGATCTTCACCAATATCAACTCGACCATCGTCGATCCGAAGGCCTTCGACGAGAAGAACTTCGTCGACTACCGCGGCGATGTGTGCATCATCCCGCCGAACTCCTTCGCGCTCGCCCGCACGGTGGAGTACTTCCGCATTCCGCGCAGCGTGCTGACGGTGTGCCTGGGCAAATCCACCTACGCGCGCTGCGGCATCATCGTCAACGTCACGCCGCTCGAGCCCGAATGGGAAGGACACGTGACGCTGGAGTTCTCGAACACCACGCCGCTGCCGGCGCGCGTCTATGCGAACGAAGGCGTCGCGCAGGTGATCTTTCTCGAATCCGACGAGCCCTGCGAGACGTCCTACCGGGAGCGCGGCGGCAAGTACCAGGGTCAGAAGGGCGTCACGCTGCCGCGGATCTGAGCAATACAAGATCTAGCGTTACCCAGCCTTGCGGACGGTACCTATAGTAGTTTCTCAGCTCCACTGTGCCCGCTCTCCTATGGGAGCGCGCAAAAAAAGGCAAGAAAAGTCTTGACACCGGGGGTCATGTCCCTATACTCCGCTCAAGTTTTTTTCCTTTTGGATTCAGCGGGGAAAAGGAGGTCATCATGACAAGCACGAGGAACTCGCCCCCGGTCTGCGCCGTATGCGTCCGGGACATTCCAGAAACCTAGCTCTTGATCGGGGGACACTCTGATGGGGGACCGCAGTAGCATCATCCGCACCAGGCAAAACGCCGCACTCAAGCAGCAGCCGCAAGAGAACCTCTTCGACACGCACCCCGAAGTCAGCCTCGACTTCGAGATCGTGCGCCAGGCGGCACGCCAGAAATACACCCGGCCGTTCCTGATCCTCGACACCGCGATCGTGCGCGGCAAGGTCAGGCGCTTTCGCGCGGCCATGCCGCGCGTGCGGCCGCACTACGCGGTCAAGGCGAATCCCGACCGCCGCGTGCTGAAGGTGCTCGCGCAGGAGGGCTGCGGCTTCGAGATCGCCTCGACCGCGGAGCTCGACGTGCTGCTCGCGCTGGGCGTGCCGGCGACGGAGGTGTTCTACTCCAACCCGATCCGCTCGCGCGAATCCATCGCCTACGCCGCGGCGAAAGGCGTCGACTGGTTCGTGGTCGACAGCGTCGACGAGCTGCGCCGCGTCTTCGAGACCAAGCGCGACGCAAGGATGTACCTGCGCATCGCCACCCCCAACATCGGCAGCGACTGGCCCCTCTCGGGTAAGTTCGGCGCCGGCGCCGGCGATGCGCGCGACATCGTGTCCACCGCCGCGAAGCTCGGCGCCGACCTTGCCGGCGTCACCTTCCACGTCGGCTCGCAGTGCCGCAACCCGGAGAACTGGCGCGTGGCGCTCGAGAAGGCGCGCAGCCTGTTCGAGCTCATGACGAAGTCGGGCCTCAGGCCGCGCCTGCTCAACATCGGCGGCGGCTTCCCGGTGCGCCACGTCAAGCCGATTCCCGCCATCGAGGTGATCGGCGCCGTGGTCAACGAGGGGCTGAAGGCCTTCGGCGACGACGTGCAGGTGATCGCGGAGCCCGGACGCTATCTCGTCTCCGACGCCGGCTACTTCGTCTGCCGGGTGCTCGGCACCGCGACGCGGGCAGGCAAGCGCTGGATGCACTGGGACGCGGGCCTCTTCGGCGGCGTCATCGAGTCGAGCGAGGGCCTGAAGTACCGCATCCGCGCCGACCGCTCGGGCCCGGACGTGCCCTGGACGGTCGGCGGGCCGACCTGCGACTCCGTCGACATCGTCATGCGCGACGAGCCGCTGCCCTCGGACCTGCAGGAGGGCGATTTCGTCTACATCCGCAACGCCGGCGCCTACACCACGGCCTACGCGAGCCAGTTCAACGGCTTCCCGCTGCCCGAGGTCCGGGTGTTCGAAAGCAAGGGATAGGGACCCCCTTCGCGGGCACGGGCTAGATCCGCTCGTAGAGGACGTAATCGAAGCGCGTGCCGTCGGGCGCGGCATGCGCTTCGCGCTGCGTTTCGCGCCACTGCGATCGGTCGTAGGCGGGAAACAGCGTGTCGCCCTCGTAGTCGCGCTGAATCTCGGTCAGCACCATGCCGCGCGCGACCGGCAGCGCAGCCTCGAACAGGCGCGTCCCGCCGATCACGAAGGCCACCGTCTCGCCCAGGCATAGTGCGATGGCGGCGTCGAGGGAGTTCGCCACCGCGGCGCCCGGAGCCTGGTAGCCCGGCGTTCTCGTCACCACGATGTTCTCCCGCCCGGGAAGCGCGCGGCCGAGCGACTCCCAGGTGAGCCGGCCCATGATGATGGGATGGCCCATGGTCAGGCGCTTGAAGTGCTGCAGCTCCCCGGGAAGATGCCAGGGTAGCTTGCCGTTGGCGCCTATGATTCCATTGGCGGCAACTGCCGCAACGAGATAGATTGCCGGGGCCGACGCCTGTGACATTGGTCCTCGCGGATACAGAAATCTGTTGAAATTATAAGGACATGGCGTACCCCCGGTCATTCCTCGGCCTGCTCCTGACCGGCTTCACGCTGGTCGCGGCCCCGCTCGTGGGCGCGCTCGCCTATTCCGCGTGGCACACCGAGCGGCTCGCCGAGCAGAGCCGCAAAGCGGTGTTCAGCGCCTCCCAGGCGGCGCGCGCCAGCCGGTCACTCGTGAACCGCATCGGCTCGATCGAGCGTCTGGCGCAGCAGCTCGCGGTACTGGAGGCGCCGGAGATCTCGGCAGACTACGTCCGCGTGCACGACAGCTTCAAGCAAGTCTCCGACGAGTTGCTGCTGCTTCCGCTCGAAGCGCGGCAGCTCGATGCCCTCAAGCGGGCCGTGGCGCAGGAGCAGGCGCTCTACGAGGTGCTGATGGCGAAGCCGCGCCGCCGCCTCGAGACGCGCCAGGTAAGCCGCCTGACGGGCGAGCTCGCCGAGAACGCCTACGAGGTCCTCGCCGTCAGCTCGCTCACGGCCGACCGCGAGGTCGCCCGCCTGCGGGGCGACGCCGAGTCGGTGCAGCGCCAGCTCATCCTGCTGGTCATGTTCGGCACCGCCGTGGCCCTGACGATCGCGCTCGCGCTCAGCCGCTACATCTCGCGCCCCATCACCCAGCTCGACGACTCGATCCGGCAGCTCGGCGGGGCCGATTTCTCGCGCCCGATCGTCGTACAGGGACCCGAGGACCTGCAGACCCTCGGCGAGCGCCTGGACTGGCTGCGACGGCGCCTGGCCGAGCTCGAGGCGGAGAAGAACCGCTTCCTGCGCCACCTCTCCCACGAGCTGAAGACGCCGCTCACCGCGCTGCGCGAGGGCGCGGAGCTGCTGAACGACCAGATCGGCGGGCCGCTTGCGCCGCCCCAGCGCCAGATCGTCACGATCATGAGGGACAACAGCGTGAAGCTGCAGCGGCTGATCGAGGATCTCCTCGACTACCAGCGCGCGCTGCATACGGCCGCCTCGCTCGAGCCGCGCAGCGTCGCGCTCGAGTCGCTGGTGCGCGAGGTGACCGGCTCGCACGAGCTGGCGATGCAGGCGAAGGGACAGCGCCTCGGTCTCGACCTCGCACGGGTGAACGTCGAGGCCGACCCGGAGAAGCTGCGCTCGATCCTCGACAACCTCATCGGCAACGCCGTGAAGTTCACCCCCGCGGGCGGGCTCATCTCGGTGGTCCTGCGCTCGAGCGGCGAGGAGGCCGAGATCGACGTCATCGACAGCGGGCCGGGCGTGCCCGAGGAGGAGCGCGAGTCGATCTTCAACTCGTTCTTCCGGGGCCGCGCGAAAGCGAGCGGGCCGATTGCCGGCAGCGGCCTGGGCCTCGCCATCGCGCGCGAGTTCGCCGAGGCGCACGGCGGCCGCATCCGGGTGCTCCCCGAGGACGGCGGCGGGCATTTCCGCGTCACCTTGCCGCGCCGGAGCGCGCGCCTGGCGGCGGTGCCGGCATGAGGCTCCTCCTGGCGGCGATGGCGCTTTCGCTTGCGGCGTGCGCCGAGCTGCGGCCCGGCGGCACCCAGGTCCTGGCGGTGGACGCGATCGTGGGCGAGTCGGTGCGCGCGGCGCGTGCGCCGGCGGCGGAGCAGAAGGCGGCGCTGCAGCGGGCCCAGCAGGCCTACGACGCCGGCCCCGCGGCGCTCAACCGCCTGCGCCTCGCCGTCCTGCTCGCCACGCTGCCCGCGCCGCTGCGCGACGAAGCGCGCGCAGCGGCGCTGCTCGAGCCGCTTGCCGACGCGAGCTCGCCCGGCGCCGGCCGGTTCGCCGCCCTGCTCGCCGCCCAGCTCGCCGAGCGCCAGCGCGTCGCCCGGGAGCTCGAGCGCGCGGCCCGGGACGCGGAGCGGGCCGCGCGCGAGCGCGAGCGGGCGGAGCGCGAGCGCGAGCGCACCGACAAGGAGCGCGACAAGCGCGAGGAGACGCTGAAGCAGCAACTCGACGCCCTGCGCTCGATCGAGAGGGGTATCCTCGAGCGCGAGGAGAAGCTGCGTCGCCGGCAAAGGTGAAGAAAAGATGACACGCGAAGCGTCCACGGTCCTGCTGGTCGACGACGACAAGGACCTGCTGCAGCTGATCGCGATGCGGCTGACGGCGGCGGGCTATGCGGTGACGGCGGTGGAGTCGGGGGAGGCGGCGCTGGCGGCGCTGGCGGTGTCGCGTCCGATGGTGGTGGTGACGGACCTGCGCATGCAGGGGATGGACGGGATGGCGCTCTTTGATGCGATCCATCGCGACTCGCCGTCGCTGCCGGTGCTGATCCTGACGGCGCACGGGACGATCCCGGAGGCGGTGACGGCGACGCGCCGGGGTGTCTTTTCATTTCTCACCAAACCCTTCGAGCCCAAGGTGCTGCTG
>CBDDRQ010000233.1:0-2520 GCA_965233125.1 uncultured bacterium | reverse complement strand
ACCAAGAGCGCGTAGCCGCGCTCCTCCGGCTCGACGCGCACGCTGATGCGCCCGGCTTCCGTGTACTTGATCGCGTTGTCGAGAAGGTTGCGCACGATGCGCTCGAGCAGCATCGCGTCGGTCTCGATCAGGGCCTCGGCGGGGCAATCGAGCGTCAGGGCGAGCCCCTTGTCGCGCGCCGCGGGCGCGAACTCGCCGTGCATGCGCTCGAGGAAGGCACGCAGGCTGACCGGCTCGAGGTTTACGCGCACCACGCCGGCGTCGAGCTTCGAGATGTCGAGCAGCGCATCGAGCTGCGTGGTGAGGACCTGCAGCGCGGTGTTGATGTGCTGCACGATCTCGCGGCTGGCGTCGTCGAGCGGCCGCATCGAGAGGGCGGCACCGAACAGCGACAGCGTATGGATCGGCTGGCGCAGGTCGTGGCTCGCCGAGGCGAGGAAGCGGGTTTTCGCGCGGTTGGCCGCCTCCGCCTGCTCGAGCGCCGCCTCGAGCTGCCGGTTGAGCTCTGCCTGCTGCAGGCGTATCTCGAAGGATTCGCGGAACAGGCGGAAAGCGTCGCGGCCGAGGGCGAAAAGCAGCACGCCGAAAAGCGCGAGCAGCGCCGCGGTCGAGGCCTCGATCCATCCGGTCTGGGCGACGCCCGGGCTCACCGCCCAGAGAATGCTGAGCGGCAGCAGCATCGGAACGAGGTACGCGAGGAACACCGGCATGAAGCCGGCGGTCGTGATCACCGCGCCCGCGCACATGGCGATCATCACCATCGACTGCAGCGCGCGCTCGAACTCCGGCAGGAACGGGAAGAAGCCGAGCGCGAGCCCGTGGGTGATGCCGTTTACCGCGCTCAGCGCGATGGCGATGCGCAGCCGGCTCACCGCCGAGATCTCGACGAGATTGGCGAGCCGCCCGAGCACCTGCCAGCGGACCACCAGCACGACGGCGACGAGCGCCAGCCATCCGCCCACCAGCCAGGCGGGCACGCGATCGGAAGCGAGCGCGGCGATCATCAGGGCCGCGAGCAGCACGTAAAAGGGGATGCGCCGCGCCTGGCGGGCAAGCATGCGCAGCAGTTCTTCCTCCAGGCTGCTTGCCGCATGCGACGCGTGCTCGGCGGGCTTCATCTTCGCAATGCGCCGTTCCCTCTGCAGACGCGCGGCTAGCATACCCGACCCGGCGGCGACCTGCCGCACGCTCATTGCAGCACCATCGCGAGCGAGGCTTCCGCCAGCGCCGCCGGACGAGGACCCGCCGCGCCGGCCGATTGCAGGCAGCGCTGCAGGTACACGCGGGTCGGCCCGTCTTCGGGGTAGCGCGCATGCAGGCCGCCGAAGGCATCCATCGCCCGCTCGCCATCGCCCCGCTCGTAGGCCGCGAGCGCCGGGGCGAATGCCTCGCAAATGGCACGCTGCCTGCGCGTCGCGGCCGCCTTGGCGGCGACCAGCTCGAAGACGCGCAGCGGCGCGCGCTTGCCGCGCAGCACGAAGCTGCCGAGGTCGCGGAACAGGAAAGCTTCGACGCCCACAGCGAGCTGCTCGGAGACCAGTACCCGCGTGCCGAGCAGCTTGTTCAGCTGCTCGAGCCGCCCGCAGGTGTTCACCGTATCGCCGACGGCCCGGTACTCGTAGCGGGCAAAAGCACCCACGTTCGCCAGGGCGATCGGGCCGAAATCGACGCCGATGCGCGTCGGCAGGCGCCTCGCCGGAAAGCACAGGTTGAACCGGTCGGAGGCTTCCACCATCTGCAGGCAGCTGCGGCAGACCTGCGCCCGCAGCGCGGCGTCGGGCGCTTCATTGGTCCATACCGCGAGTATTCCATCGCCTTTCACGTCGAGCACCAGCCCGCCATTGCCCAGCACGGCGCGGAACAGCGCGCGGAAGTAGCGGTTGACGAGTTCGACCAGCTCCGGCGGTTCCATGCGCTCCGCTACGCCGGTGTAGCCCTCGGCGTCGGTCATCGCGCAGGCCGCCAGGCAGTCGCGCTCGGAGATTTCGGTGTTCACGGTGTGCAGCCTATGCTCCGCAGAGGCCGCCCCGCCATTCGTCGGAAGGCCTAATCCTTCCGTCCAATTCACAGCGGCCGCCCGCAGGCCCACGCTTGCGGCCATGGCTCCACCGCTTCCCAGCTTCTTCCCCCGCGAGAGCGCGTCGCGCAAGCCCGCCTGGCCGCGCATCGCGGTGACGCTACTGGTGGTTGCGGCCTACCTCGGCAGCGCCGCCCTGCAGGACGGGCCGATCCAGGTCTGGCTGCTGGTGCTCGCGCCGTTCGCGCTCGCCGCGGTGGCGACGGCGCTGCAGATCATCGACCCTTCGGATCCCGGCTGAGGGCCTGCTTCTTCCACAGCTCCCAGGGCCGCTCGAGCGTGCCGCGGTTGGCGGCGGTGGCGCGGCGGCCCTCCTCGTCGCTCAGGAACTCGATCGGGCCGTCGAGCCGCGTCGCCTGCAGCTGCAGCCGCGCGTTCATCTCCGTATAGATCGCGCGGAATACCGCCTCGGGGACGCTGTCCCCCACGACGGTCATCCCATG